>JBQGFJ010000159.1:0-8756 GCA_052040085.1 Pseudoxanthomonas sp. | reverse complement strand
TGGTCAGGCCCAGGCTGTTGAGTTGCAGCCACGGCACCACTACGGGCAGCAGGTCGTTGGTGAATCCGAAGTAGAACGACGGCGTGACGTGCGGTCCGCGCGGTTCCAGGTTCCAGTTGCCCAGTTCCACCGGGAAGCGTTCCGCCACCCATTGGCGCAACAGCGCCGCCTTGGGATAGGTGTCTTCGTCGAAATAGACGTGGGCGTGGTAACTGGTGATCTTGGTGTAGGGCAGGGGTTTGTCGGGCAAACCGTGCCCGCCTTCCGGGCGGATGCTTTCCGGCCGTGCAGCGGGCTCGCTGGCAGTGTCGTAACCCCAGGGACTGGTGCCTTCGTCACGCGGCGGGATCACCGGGCGGAAATCCGGGTCGCCCAAGGGTGCATCGGCGCGCGCGGTGGCCGCGTGGGCATGGCCGGTGGCCGCGGCAGCGCCCAGGCCGCCGACCGCCAATCCTGCATTGACGATCAGCTTGCGCCGCGCCGGGGAAAGCAGGTCGGCCCATTCCTGGTCGGTGGCTGGCAGTCCATGCGTGGGGTCATGGGGGATGCTCATCGGCTTATTCCAGTGAGGCGAGCCATTCGTCGTCGGAGCCTTCGTTGACGCCTTCGAACAGGGGCGTGGAGAAGTAGCGTTCGCCGGTGTCCGGCAGCATGGCCAGCAATACCGAGCCGGCTTCTGCGGTTTCCGCCACCTGCAGCGCTGCGGCCACGGTGGCGCCCGCGGAGATGCCGGCGAAGATGCCTTCCTCGGTGGCCAGGCGGCGCGAGGTGGCGATGGCGTCATCATCGGAAACCGGCAGGATGCGGTCGGCCACGCTCCGGTTCAGCACTTCCGGCACGAAATCGGGCGTCCAGCCCTGGATCTTGTGTGGCTTCCATTCGTTGCCGGTCAGCAGGGCGGCGCCGGCAGGTTCCGAGGCAATGATCTTCACTTCCGGCCGCGCCACGCGCAGTACTTCGCCTACGCCGGTCAGGGTGCCGCCGGTGCCCCAGCCGGTGACGAAATGATCCAGGCGGCGCCCAGCGAAGTCGCGCAGGATTTCCGCGGCGGTGGTGTTGCGGTGGTAGGCGGGATTGGCGGGATTGGCGAACTGACGGGCCAGGAACCAGCCGTGTTTCGCAGCCAGTTCCTCGGCCTTGCGGACCATGCCGCTGCCACGTTCGGCGGCCGGGGTCAGGATGACCTTGGCGCCATACGCGCGCATAAGCTTGCGGCGTTCGATCGAGAAGGTTTCCACCATGGTGGCGACGAAGCGGTAACCGCGCGCGGCGGCAACCATCGCCAGGGCTACGCCGGTGTTGCCGGAGGTGGCTTCCACAATGGTGTCGCCGGGCTTCAGCAGGCCCTTGGCTTCGACATCCAGGATGATGGCCAGTGCCAGGCGGTCCTTGACCGAGCCTCCCGGATTGAAGGATTCCACCTTGGCGTAGAGTTCCACGTGCGAGGGGGCGATGCGGTGCAGCCGGACCACGGGGGTGCGGCCGATGGTGTCGAGGATGTTGTCGTAGATGGCCATTGGCTTTCCTGGCCCGTTCCTTTATTGGAGAGGCGGGCGTGGGAGGGTGGGATTGGAATTGAACCTAATCGTTGGTTATAAGCTGGTGGAAATAGCCAGACGTTCCAAACTTATTACTTGTAAGAATGAGTGAGGGTCACCAAATCATCCTGCGGTTGCCCTACATTCGCTTATCACGATTTCTTATAACTCCGGTTCAGCCATGACGCTCACTCAACTACGTTATCTGGTGGCCATTGCCGATGCCGACCTCAACATCACGTTGGCGGCGGCGCGGGTGCATGCCACCCAGCCGGGGTTGTCCAAACAGCTCAAGCAGCTGGAGGACGAGCTGGGCTTCCTGCTATTCGTGCGCAAGGGGCGCAGCCTGGAGTCGGTGACGCCGGCCGGGCAGGAGGTGATCGAGCGTGCCCGCGCGGTGCTGGCCGAAGCCAACAACATTCGCACCTATGCCGCCAACCAGCGCCGCGAAAGCCAGGGCCAACTGGTCCTGGCCACCACGCACACGCAGGCCCGTTTCGTCCTGCCGCCGGCGATTGCCCGGATCAAGCAGGAATACCCGCAAGTCAGCGTCCACTTGCAGCAAGCGGCGGAAAGCACTGCACTGGATCTGCTCAGCGAAGGTGATGCGGACATTGCCATCATCAGTACCGCTGGCGATCCGCCGCAGGCGGGTATCGCGGTGCCGCTGTATCGCTGGCGGCGATTGGCGCTGGTGCCCAAGGGACATGCGCTGGACCGGGAAAGCGGGCAGGCCCCGGACCTGGCCGAACTGGCTGGTCAACCGTTGATCAGTTACGAGTCCTCCACCCGGCCGGGCTCCTCCCTGCAGCGTGCCTTCGGCAGCCAGGGCCTGGAGCCGGCCATTGCGCTGACGGCGCTGGATGCCGATCTGATCAAGACCTACGTGCGCGCGGGCCTGGGCGTGGGCTTGCTGGCCGAGATGGCGATCAATGCCGATGACACCGACCTGCGCGCGTGGGCGGCACCGAAGGAAATCGATCCCTGCATCGCTTGGGCGGTATTGCCGCGCGAACGGGTCATGCGCGATTACGCACTGGACCTGGTGCACGCCTTGGCGCCGCAGATCGACCGGCGCGACCTGCGCCGCGTACTGGAAGGCAACCAGGCGCCGGACTGGCCCGAACCGCCTACCTGGGAATCGTTGACCCAGACCATCACGACCTGAGATTTCCCCTGCTCAGCTGCCACAGGCTGCGCTGGCAGTGGCGGCCTCGGGTGCCACGCAGGTGCGGAAGTCCGCTGGCAATCCGTGCAGCTCGTGCGTGTTGCCTGCCTGCACGGTGAAGGTGTCGATCACGGCGCGCGTACAGTTCGCATGCGACCCGGGTGTTGCGGCCGTGCAGGTATCCGCATGTACTACGTAGTGGCATTCACCACTGCGGCTTGCGTAGCACCGGAAGCGTGCCACGCCGTCTTGCGATGACGTTTTGCTGATGACCAGGTCCACGCCATCGGCACGCTCATGGTGGATCGTGGTCGTGGTCGGCTTTTCGTCGCAGCCGGCGAGGCTCATCAGGCAGGAAAGCAGGAAGGTGACGATGCGCATGACGTGTCCTTGTGTTTCGCTGGGCAAAGGCATGCCATCCACGCCGCTTGCGCGCCATGCGGGAATGCCTGTCGGGTACGGCGAAGAGCGTGCTTCGGAAGCTACATGTTGCGGAACAGGCTCATGAAGGGTTGGCTCACTGCCAGGGTTTCCGGCCGTGTCTTCAATTTCAGCCGGCCGCGGCCGGTGTCGTCGCGGCTGACCGAGGCAACGGCCTTCATATTGACTATGGTGGAGCGGTGGATCTGCTTGAACGTGTTGGCATCCAGCGAGTCCAGCAACTCACGCAACGGCGTGCGCAGCAATGCCTCGCCTTCGGCGGTCATCACCGTGGTGTATTTGTTGTCGGACTGGAAGTAGGCCACGTCGTCCACCATGATCAGGCGCGTGTCCTTGCCGATGCTGGCGGTGATCCATGCGAGTGGCGGCTTGGTGGATGCCTGCTGGTGCGTGGCGAGATGACGAAGCAGGGCGTCCAGCGTGGCGCTATCGGGATGACCGGATACGGCACGCGCTTGCAGCCGTTGCACGGTGGCGGACAAGCGGTCGCGCGCGATGGGTTTCAGCAGGTAGTCCACCGCACCTTGCTCGAAGGCATCGATGGCGTACTGATCATAGGCGGTGACGAACACTACCTGCGTACGTGGGCTGGCATCGGCCATGCCGCGTGCCACTTCTATACCGGTCAGGCCGGGCATGCGGATGTCCAGGAACGCCACGTCCGGTTGCCATTCGGCGATGGCTTCCAGGGCGGAGGCGCCATCTTCGCATTCGGCCACGATATCCAGTTCGGGCCAGGTTTCACGCAACAGTGAACACAGTGCGCTGCGCAGCAGTTCCTCGTCCTCGGCGATGACGGCGCGGAGGTTCATGCGATGGCTCCGTGGGCGGGCAGCGGCAGGGTCAGGGTGGCGGCCACCCCGCTGGGGAAGTTGGAGACGATGGCGAAGGATGCGGCATTGTCGAATGTCAGGCGCAGGCGTTCGCGCAGGTTCTTCAGGCCGATGCCGGTGCCACTGCTCTGGCCACCGAAGCCCAGGCCGTCATCGGCCACGGTCAGGGTCACGTGGTCGTCGTGGCGGCGGGCCAGTATCCAGATCGTGCCGCCGCCGGGCTTGGGTTCGAGCCCGTGCTTGATGGCGTTTTCCACCAGCGTCTGCAGCATCATCGAGGGGATTGGCACGGACTTCAGTGTTTCCGGCATTTCGATCTGCAACGACAGCCGCGCACCCATGCGGATCTTCAGGATTTCCAGGTAGGCCTGGGTGCGCTCCAGTTCCTCGCCGAGGGTGGAGAGCGTGTCCTCCGTACGCGGCAGCGAGCTGCGCAGGTACTGGATCAGGTGCCCCAGCATCAAGTCGGCGCGCGGGGGATCGGTGCGTGTCAGCACCTGGGCACTGGCCAGGGTGTTGTAGAGGAAGTGGGGTTCCACCTGCGCGTTCAACAGGTTCAGGCGGGCCACGGTGAGTTCCTTCTCGCTGACGGTTTTCTCGGCATCGGCTTGTTCCTGCCGGCGCTGTTCGGCGATGCGCCGGGTGATGGCACGGGTGACGGCATCGGCGTTCTCGACGTTGATGCCGTCGTCCAGCACGAACAGATCCATCCACACGCTGGCATCGGGCTCGAACAGCATGGTCACGCTGCTGGTGCCGTTGCCGGGCGTCACCGTGGCCTGCACCAGATCGCGCTGTACCGCGAAGCGGGCCATGATGTTGAAGCGCGAAGGCTTGCGCGGGCCGCCATAGCTTTCCGGCCGGCGCACCTTCACCCGTGCCTGCAGGCTGTCCGGCGCGCTTTCGGCTTCTTCCACGCGGGGCAGTTCACGCAGGGCGCCTTCGACCAGGGCAAACGTGGCGGCGGTGTCCAGCGGTACCTCGATCTGGCGGCGCTGGCGGCTGGACAGGGTGCCGCCATCCAGTCGCCCCGTGATCAACCAGACCCGGCGCAGATGGCTGATGGTCCCGATCAGCACCGAGGCCATCAACAGCATGGCAAGCACGCCGAACAGCCAGCCAGGTCCTTCGCGCATCCCGTAGAACAGCCCGCTCCACAGGAAACCGGCCAGGATCAGCGCGACGGACCAGGCAACGAGAATGCGGACGATCAGGGAAAGGCTGGCGAGCACGGGAGGGCATCGGTAGAGAGGATGCAGGGGAGGATAGCGGGCCTTGCCCAGGGTGGAAGGGGGCAGGCGATGGGCCGGTGCCTGAACCGACGAAGCAGGGGATGGCGGGTGCGGATGCCCGATGTTCCACCTCGCCGTTGGGCAGCATGGCCATGCTGCTACCCTGTCATGTCACCTGCCGCCCACCGTATCGATGACCGTCGCAGCACCTCTTTCCCATCTGGACCGCCTGGAAGCGGAGAGCATCCACATCCTGCGCGAAGTGGCGGCCGAATTCCGCAACCCGGTGCTGATGTATTCGATCGGCAAGGACAGCTCCGTGCTGATGCATTTGCTGCTGAAGGCATTCGCGCCGGCCCTCCCGCCCATTCCGTTGCTGCACGTGGACACCGGCTGGAAGTTCCGCGAAATGATTGCGTTCCGGGACCGGCGAGTGGAAGAAACCGGACTGGAGCTGCGTGTGCATGCCAATCCGGAGGGGGTCGCCCAGGGCATTGGTCCGGTGACCCATGGCGCCACGGTACACACCGACGTGATGAAGACGCAGGCCCTGAAGCAGGCGCTGGACCATTATGGCTTTGATGCTGCGATTGGCGGTGCGCGCCGCGACGAGGAAAAGTCCCGTGCCAAGGAGCGCGTGTTTTCGTTCCGGAATGACAAGCATCGCTGGGATCCCAAGCGCCAGCGGCCGGAGTTGTGGAACCTCTACAACGCGCGCATCCACAAGGGCGAGAGCGTGCGCATATTCCCGCTTTCCAATTGGACCGAACTGGATATCTGGCTCTATATCCATCGCGAGAACATTCCGGTGGTGTCTTTGTACTTTGCTGCCGAACGCCCGGTGGTCGAGCGTGGTGGTGCGTTGATCCTGGTGGACGACGAGCGCCTGCCGCTTGAGCCTGGCGAAGTGCCACGGCTGAGAAAGGTGAGGTTCCGCACCCTGGGCTGTTATCCGCTGACCGGTGCCATCGACTCCGAGGCGGATTCATTGGAGAAAATCATTGCCGAGATGTTGGTGGCCACCAGCTCGGAGCGGCAAGGGCGCGTGATCGACCACGATCCCGATGCATCGATGGAGAAGAAAAAGCTGGAGGGCTATTTCTGATGAGCGCCTCCCGTGATGTTGCTGCCTATCTCGAGCGGCACGAAACCAAGCCGTTGCTGCGTTTCATTACGTGCGGCAGCGTGGATGATGGCAAGAGTACGTTGATCGGACGCTTGCTGCATGACAGCAAACGCTTGTTCGATGACCAACTGGCCGCACTGGAGAAAGACAGCCGCAAGCACGGCACCCAGGGTGAGCGCATCGACTACGCCTTGTTGCTGGATGGCCTGGATGCCGAGCGCGAGCAAGGCATCACCATCGACGTCGCCTATCGTTATTTCGATACGGACAAGCGCAAGTTCATCGTCGCGGATTGTCCCGGCCACGAGCAGTACACCCGCAACATGGCCACGGGGGCGTCCACCGCAGACCTGGCGATCGTGCTGGTGGATGCGCGCAAAGGCCTGCTTGCACAGACCCACCGGCACAGTTACATCTTGTCGTTGCTGGGCATCCGCCAGGTGGTGCTGGCGGTGAACAAGATGGACCTGGTGGACTTTGACCAGAGTGTCTTTGAAGCCATTGTCTCCGCTTATCGTGGATTGGCCGGAAGGCTCGGGATCACTTCCGTCACGAGTATTCCCTTGTGCGCGCTGGAAGGGGACAACCTTTCGGCACGTTCACGGCGCATGCCGTGGTACGACGGCCCATGTTTGCTGGAATACCTGGAAACCGTGCCGGTGACCATCGAGGGCCAGCAAGAAGCGCTGCGCTTGCCCGTCCAGTGGGTCAATCGACCGCATCCGGACTTCCGCGGCTATGCGGGCACCATCGTGGCGGGCAGGGTTGCAGTGGGTGACGAGGTGGTGGTGTTGCCATCCGCGCGCCGTACCCGGGTTGCGCGCGTGCTGGGAAGCACGGGCGACGTGGCGGCTGCAGGCGTGGGGCAAGCAGTGACACTGACGCTGGCCGATGAGATCGACATCAGCCGTGGCGACGTGATTGTCGCGGCCAACGACCTTCCCGGGGTGGCGGACCAGTTCGCTGCCCATTTGCTGTGGATGGGGGATGAGCCGCTGTTCCCCGGGCGGCCTTACTGGCTGAAGATCGGTACGCGCACCGTGGCGGCCAGCATCAGCGAAATCAAGCATCGTGTCGACACGAATACGCAGGAGCATATTGCGGCCAAACGATTGGCATTGAACGAGATCGGCTACTGCAACCTGAGTCTTGAAGTGCCGGTGGTTTTCGCCCCCTATGCGCAAAATCGCGCGTTGGGTGGATTCATCCTGATCGATCGGCAGAGCAATGCCACGGTGGGAGCGGGCACGCTGGATTTCGCATTGCGCCGTGCAGGCAACGTGCATTGGCAACATCTTGACGTGGATCGCGCCGCACGTGCCAGGATCAAGGGGCAATCCCCCAAAGTCCTGTGGTTCACCGGTCTGTCGGGTGCCGGCAAGTCCACCATTGCCAACCTGGTGGAGAAGCAATTGCATGCGCACGGGTACCACACCTTCATCCTTGATGGAGACAACGTGCGCCATGGACTCAACCGGGACCTGGGATTCACGGATGAGGACCGCGTGGAGAACATCCGTCGCGTGGCCGAGGTTGCACGATTGATGGCCGATGCCGGACTGATCGTGCTGCTGAGTTTCATTTCGCCCTTCCGCGCCGAACGGCGCATGGCGCGCGAACGTTTCAGCGAAGGCGAGTTCATGGAAGTGTTCGTGGACGTGCCGCTGGCGGTGGCCGAAGCGCGTGATGCGAAGGGCCTGTATCGGAAGGCGCGCGCGGGCTTGATCCCCAACTTCACCGGTATCGATTCCGCATATGAGGTTCCGGAAAGCCCGGAACTGCATCTGGATGCGGCATCGGGGACCCCGGAGCAGTTGGCACGACAGGTGATTTCACGCCTGCAACTTGATCCTGCTCCCTGAACAAAGCCATTCAAGTCCCATTGGTCATGGGTGGAAACCCTGTCCGGCTGCCGCAAGTGTCATGGCGGTGCCGGTAAACTCTTGTCCATGAAGATGATGCGAATGCAAAGAACAAGATCGACCCTCCTGCGGCTTGCCGGTTGCGCCCTGCTGGCGGGCGGCCTGGTGGCTTGCGGCAAGCAAGGGCCGGCTGGAACCGGCGGCCAAGATACCGCCGCGGTGGTCACCACGCAGGTGGTGCAGGCGGGTGCGTGGAGCGATACCTCGCAAGCGCTGGGTACGGTGAAGGCACGTGAATCGGTGGCGCTGACGGCCAAGGTCAGTGAAATCATCGAAGCAGTGCATTTCGAAAGTGGGCAGGCAGTACGTGCCGGTGCCCCGCTGGTCACCCTGCGCAACGATTCACAACAGGCGGCGCTGGTTTCGGCGCGGGCAGCGCATGCGGAGGCCGAGCAGTTGTATCGCCGCCAGCAGGAGTTGGCCGGCCAGCAGCTCATCGCGCGTTCCACCCTGGACACCCAGAAAGCCCTCCGTGATGCAGCCGAAGCGCGGGTGC
>JBQGFJ010000158.1:0-7511 GCA_052040085.1 Pseudoxanthomonas sp. | reverse complement strand
CTATCTGATGTCGAACCAACTGGTTTCGGAAACGGCGCATTGGGTGGCCGGTGCGGCACCGGCGCGCCGCTTCGAGTGCACGGCACAGACACGCTATCGCCAGGCCGATGAGCCCTGCACCGTGGAAGTGGACGATAATGGCGGCCTGATCGTCCGGTTTCCCCGGCCACAGCGCGCAGTCACACCCGGTCAATCGGTCGTGCTCTACGACGGCGATGAATGCCTGGGCGGTGCCGTGATCGCCGGGACCGACGCCCCGCTGGAAACCCTTTTGATGGAGGCAAAGCGTTGAGTCGTCCCGTATCCGAACGTGTATTGGCCCTGGCCGGTCTGGCCCAGTCGTTGCAGCAGGTGCGCCGCATTGCCGACACCGGCCAATCCGAAGCGGCCGTGGTGCAGACCTCCATCGAAAGCCTGTTCCGGATCGATGCCACCAATACGGCGGATGTCTATGGCGGCGTGGCCGGGGTGTCTTCCGGATTGCGCCTGGTGCGCGGCTACCTAGGCGAAGGCAACAAGGACGAAGCGCTGGCACGGCTTGGACTTTCGGTGTTGCAACTGGAGCGCCGCTTCATCCGTGACGGGAGTACCGCCTCGGCCGTACACAGCGGCATCGTCGATATTTCCGCACAAGCACGCACGCTGGGCAGCACGCACCCTGACGTGCTGACCGCACTGGGAACGCTGTACGCGGACACCATCAGCCATCTGCGTCCGCGGGTCATGGTGCAAGGCAATCCGCACTATCTGGCGCAACCGGCCGTGGTGGCGGAGATCCGCGCCATCCTGCTGGCCGCCGTGCGTTCGGCAGTGCTCTGGCGCCAATTGGGTGGGAATTACTGGGATTTCCTATTTTCGCGCCGCGCCATGCTGGACGCCGCCAACGATCTACTGCGCTGATGACAACGTGCCTGGCGAGAGTCAGGCCGGATCCGTTTCCTCGATACGGCGCAAGGTCGCCACGCCGTGGCCTTTCTCGGCCAGGTATTCCAGCCATTTGCCCAGGAAGGTGTTCATCCGCATGCGGTGGTGGATCACTTCCGAGGGGGGCGGATACATGCCGATGACATCCTGCCAGCGACGGCCGACGTAGCAGTGGGTCGCCTCCACTTGCCGCGCATCGCGGTAGACACGGAGGTGTGCAGAGGGATCGGGCTCGCCGGTCACCGGATCCACCAATCCATAGGTAAGCCGCAATTCCACGGTGTAGCGATGGGTTTCCAGCACGTCCAGATGGACGTCCAGCCCATCGCCGACCGAAGAGACGTAGCGCCCCACCTGCATGTCGCGCGGTGCGAACAAGCGTGACAGGCGGCGGTCATTTTCCGCATAGAGCGCCATCAACCAACCGAATTTGGTCAGTCGCGGTATGCGCGCTACATGGGCAACGGTGTGGCTCATGGACCCGATGCTACACGCTGGAAGACGATTGCGGCAGCATTGACGGATCGGCGAGCAAGGCCTAATTTTGGGATTCGATCCGGCAAGCGCTGCAAGATGGGAAACAGGTTCTCAGAACATTTCCCGCTGCAATCCCAGGGTGGACAGCACCTTGCTGGAGATTTCCTCGATCGACTTGTTGGTGGTACTCAGGGTGGGGATGCGTTCCACCTGGAACATCGCTTCGCCCGCGGCTACTTCCTTCTTGCAGGTATCTAGTTGCGCATAGCGCGAATTCGGGCGGCGCTCCTGGCGGATCTGGTGCAGGCGGTCGGGATCAATGGTCAAGCCGAACAACTTGCGGCGATAAGGCCGCAGCCGCGGAGGCAGGCGATCCGTCTCCAGATCCTGGTCGGTCAACGGGTAGTTGGCGGCGCGGATGCCGTAATGCAGGGCCAGGTAGACACAGGTCGGGGTCTTGCCAGCGCGTGAAACCGCCACCAGGATCACATCGGCCTCGTCGTAATTGACCGCAATGCCGTCATCGTGGGTGAGAGCGAAGTTCATCGCATTGATGCGGCGGTGGTAGGTGTCGAAATCGACCAGGCCGTGCGCCTGCCCTACTCGCGATTGCCGTGAAGCCCCCAGTTCCTTCTCCAGCGGTTCGATGAACGGTGCGAACACATCCAGCATCAGCGCCCCGCTTTCGGCCAGCAATGCCGTCAGGGCCGGATCCACGCAGGAATTGACCACGATGGGGCGCACGCCGGCCCTCTCCCCGGCCTTGCGGATGCGGCCGGCAACATCGCGGGCCTTGTCTTCCTCATCGACGAAGGAAATCCGGTCGGTCTGGAACCGGATACCGGAGAACTGCGTCAGCAGGCTGTGGCCGATGGTCTCGGCGGTGATACCGGTACCGTCCGACACATAGAACACCGGGCGCAGGCCGGGCGCCGTTCCCGTTACGTCATTCACCACGAAACCCCCGTCGAATCAAGCTTGTCTGCAATTGGTCTGCACTGCATCATATCCGTTCTTCCCCCACGGACACGGCTTTGCCGGTGGTCTTCGGCAAAGCGCAGGTCTGCCCCCCTGGAGTATTGCGCTTGAACGAGAACATCCTGTGGCTGCATGAATTGCGCCTGTCAGACCTTGCCCGCGTGGGCGGGAAGAATTCTTCGCTTGGCGAAATGATCGGGCACCTGTCCGGCTTGGGGGTATCGGTTCCGGGAGGCTATGCCACCACCGCGGAGGCCTTCAAGGCCTTCATTGCCCACAACGACCTGCATCAGCGCATCTTCGATCGCCTGGCCACGCTGGACGTGGAGGATGTGCCTGCGTTGACCGCCGCCGGCAAGGAAATCCGTACCTGGGTGATCGATGCCCCGCTGCAGCCGGACCTGGATGCGGATATCCGCAGTGCCTATGCCAAGCTTTCCGCGGAAAACGGCGGCAGCGACGTCGCCGTTGCCGTGCGCTCCTCGGCCACCGCCGAGGACTTGCCGGATGCCAGCTTCGCCGGACAGCAGGAAACCTTCCTCAACGTCACCGGTGCCGATGACGTGGTGCACAAGGTCAAGGAGGTTTTCGCCAGCCTCTACAACGACCGCGCCATCGCCTATCGCGTGCACCATGGCTTCAAGCACGAAGATGTGTTCCTGTCCGCCGGCGTGCAGTTGATGGTGCGCTCGGACGCAGGTTCCTCCGGCGTGCTGTTCACGCTGGACACCGAGTCCGGCTTCCGTGACGTGGTGTTCGTGACCGCCAGCTACGGGCTGGGCGAAATGGTCGTGCAGGGCGCCGTGAATCCGGATGAGTTCTACGTCTACAAGCCAACGCTGCAACAGGGCAAGCCGGCCATCCTGCGCCGCTCGCTGGGCAGCAAGGCCATCCGCATGGTGTATTCAGACGTGCCGGGCGAGCGCGTGAAGACGGAGGACACCAGCCTGGAATCGCGTGGCAAGTTCTCCATTTCCGATGCCGACGTGCACGAGCTTTCCAAGCAGGCGCTGGTCATCGAGCAGCATTACGGCCGCCCGATGGACATCGAGTGGGGCAAGGATGGCATCACCGGCAAGCTCTACATCCTGCAGGCGCGCCCGGAGACAGTGAAATCACGTGCCAAAGCCACCCAGATCGAGCGTTACACGCTGGAAAAGCGTGGCGAGGTGATCGCCGAAGGCCGTGCCATCGGGCAGAAGATCGGCAGTGGTACCGCCCGCGTGGTGCGCTCGCTGGATGACATGGCGCGGGTGCAGCCCGGCGACGTGCTGGTGGCCGACATGACCGACCCGGATTGGGAGCCGGTGATGAAGCGCGCCAGCGCCATCGTCACCAATCGTGGCGGCCGCACCTGCCATGCCGCGATCATTGCGCGCGAACTGGGTGTACCGGCCGTGGTCGGCACCGGCAATGCCCTGGACCACATCCAGGATGGACAGGATGTGACCGTCAGCTGCGCCGAGGGCGACACCGGCTTCATCTACGGCAGCGCCCTGCCCTTCGAACGCACCACCACCGATCTCTCGCACATGCCGCCGGCCCCGCTGAAGATCATGATGAACGTGGCCAACCCGGAACGCGCATTCGATTTCGGCCAGTTGCCCAATGCCGGCATTGGCCGGGCACGGCTGGAAATGATCATCGCCAGCCACATCGGCATCCACCCGTTGGCGCTGCTGGAATACGACCGCCAGGAACTGGACGTCCGCAAGAAGATCGACGCCAAGATCGCCGGTTATGCCGACCCTGTCAGCTTCTACGTGGATCGCCTGGCCGAAGGCATTGCCACCATCACCGCATCGGTGGCACCGAACGCCGTGATCGTGCGCCTGTCGGACTTCAAGTCCAACGAGTACGCCAACCTGATCGGCGGCCCGCGTTACGAGCCGCATGAAGAGAACCCGATGATCGGCTTCCGGGGCGCAAGCCGCTATGTCGATCCTTCCTTCGAACCGGCTTTCGCACTGGAGTGCCAGGCAGTCAAGCGCGTACGCGAGGAAATGGGGCTGGACAACCTGTGGGTGATGATCCCGTTCGTGCGCACGCTGGACGAAGGCCGCAGGGTTATCGACGTGCTGGCAAAGCATGGCCTGAAGCAGGGCGAGCACGGCCTGAAGGTCATCATGATGTGCGAAGTGCCATCCAATGCACTGCTGGCCGACGAGTTCCTGGACATCTTCGATGGCTTCTCCATCGGCTCCAACGACCTGACCCAGCTCACCCTGGGGCTGGACCGCGATTCCAGCATCGTGGCGAACCTGTTCGACGAACGCGACCCGGCGGTCAAGAAGATGCTGTCGATGGCCATCAAGGCCGCGCGTGCCAAGGGCAAGTACGTGGGCATTTGCGGACAAGGTCCTTCCGACCATCCTGATTTGGCGGAATGGCTGATGCAGGAAGGGATCGAATCGGTTTCGCTGAATCCTGATACCGTAGTCGACACCTGGTTGAGACTGGCCAAACTCAAAGCCTCATGAAGCCTCCTGCCCTGCCCCCCGAACTGGCCGAAGCCATCCCGGTAACCGCGCAGGGCAAGATCGACTGGTGGCAAGTAACCGAGAACTGGGTGGCCGCCCTGGCCATCCTGCTTATCGGTCTGTGGCTGGCCAAATGGATCAGCCGGATCATCGGCCGGCTCAATGCACGCACGCACATGGACGCGACCCTCAACGGGTTCCTGTCCAACCTGGCCTACGTGTTCCTGCTGGTCGTCGTGATCATTGCCAGCATGGACAAGCTGGGGGTGCCGATCAATTCGGCGCTGGCCATCCTGGCGACCGCCGGTTTGGCCATTGGCCTGGCGATCAAGGACTCACTGGCCAACATCGCGGCGGGCGTCATGCTGATTGCCCTGCGCCCGTTCCGCGTGGGCGACACCGTGCAGGCCGCCACGCAGGAAGGCACGGTGGAAGAAGTCCGCCTGTTCCAGACACGCTTGCGCACGGGCGATGGCCGGCTGCTGATCCTTCCCAACAGTTCCATCACCAACGCGCCCATCATCAATTTCACCGCCAAACCTCGTCGCCGGATCGACTTGACCGTGAGCGTGGGCTATGGCGATGACCTGAAGCAGGCACGCCAGGTGTTGCTTGCCATCGCCGAAGGCGACGGGAGAATCCTGAAGGAGCCGGCTCCCGCCGTGCTGGTGAACGCACTGGCCGAGAGCAGCGTGGACCTGGTGTTGCAGGCCTGGGTGAAGACCTATCAATTCGGCGAAGTGCGCAGCGACCTGATCGAAGCCGTGCGCGACCAGATTCTCGGCAATGGCATGTCCATTCCGTACCCGCAACGCGACTTGCACGTATACCACCACGATGCCGATGGGCGTCCGATGTCAGAAGTGCTGGCACGCGCCGTCACCGACGACGGCGACAAGGTGGTACACAAACCGGTGGTCAGCGGCAATTCCTGAGCCGCCCGGCGGAATCAGCCGCCGGCCAGCTGCGCCAGATGACGGCGGTAATGCCGGAGTTCGTCAATGGAATCGCGTACGTCACTCAGGGCGGTGTGTGCGGATTGCTTGCGCACGCCTTCCAGCACGGTGGGTGCCCAGCGCCTGGCCAGCTCCTTGAGCGTGCTGACGTCCAGGTTGCGGTAGTGGAAATATTTCTCCAGCCGCGGCATCAGGCGATGCAGGAAGCGGCGGTCTTGGCAGATGGAATTGCCGCACATCGGCGAGACGCCTGCAGGCACCCACTTGGCAAGGAAATCGACTGTGCGTGCTTCGGCTTGTGCCAGGGTTACATCGCTGTCCAGCACACGCTGCCAGAGCCCGGACCGGCCATGCTGGTTGCGGTTCCACTCATCCATGGCCTGCAGCGCGGCCAGCGGGTGCGCGATGGCGAATTCAGGGCCTTCTGCCAGCAGGTTCAACTGCGAATCGGTGACCACGGTGGCGATTTCCAGGATGGAATCCGCGCCGGTATCCAGACCGGTCATTTCCAGGTCGATCCAGATCAGATTGCCGTTGTTGCCTGCGCCGCTGCCCATTCGCTCGCCATTGTCGTGGAAAGTGCAGCATCATAACGCAGCCGCCCTGCCGACCCATGCCATGAGTTCCCCGAGCCACTACGCCATCCTGACTGCCATGCTGGCGCCCGCGTTCTTCCTGACCGCGACCGCCTCGCTGCTGCTGTCGGCCAACAATCGCCTGGCACGCATCATCGACCGGGCACGCAGCCTGCTGCGCGATCTTGCCGAGCTGGACCCCGAGGAAACCGTTGAGCGCGGACTGATCGAAAAGCGCATTGCCCTGCAACGCCAGCGCAGCCTGATCATTCTTCGCGCTGGCCAACTGCTGTACCTGGCCATCAGCTTCTTCGTCGGCACCAGCCTGGCGGTGGCCGCCGATTCGTTCCTGAATTACCGGCTGGGCCTGTTCCCCACCTTGCTGGCCGCACTGGGCGTGCTGGCGATGCTGGCAGCCAGCATCCTGCTCTCGCGCGAATCAACGCTGGCGGTGACCGCGATCAACGAGGAAATGGATCATCGCCACGTGAAGCAGAAAGCGGCGGAGTAATCCCGCGTCTGTTTAGCTCACCGTGTTTGTCGCGAAGGCCGCGCGTAGCAGCGCTGCTTTCCCTTCTCCCTCCGGGAGAAGGTGCCCGGAGGGCGGATGAGGGAGTGGACAGTCAGATCGTCCCGAGCCTCCCGTGGCAAGTCATTCTCCTTCCCTCATCCGTCGCTGCGCGCCACCTTCTCCCGGAGGGAGAAGGGAAAAGCGGATTGATCCTGCTTGCGCCTCACTCAAGTGGCGGCTTGCCCCGTTTGGCACGGAAGTAATTGCTGAGCCGGCGGCTGGCTTCTTCGCCCAGCACGCCACCATGGACTTCGATGCAGTGGTTATGGCGCGGGTCGTCGATCAGTCCGAACACGCTGCCGCATGCACCTGTTTTCGGGTCGCTGGCGGCAAACACCACGCGCGCAACACGTGCATGCACCAAGGCCATGGCGCACATCGCACAAGGCTCCAGGGTGACGTAGAGCGTGGTATTTACCAACCGGTGGTTGCCCACGGCCTGTCCGGCTTGCCGCATGGCCACCACTTCGGCATGGGCGGTGGGATCGTGTTCGGCGAGGTTGCGGTTCCAGCCTTCACCCAGCAGGCGCCCTTCGGCATCCACGACCAG
>JBQGFJ010000157.1:0-5740 GCA_052040085.1 Pseudoxanthomonas sp. | reverse complement strand
GGATTTGATGCTCAGCCAGTGTGCCACCACCACCAAAAACAGGGGTCATGATAGTTTGTGCCACCAACGCCATACCGAATATGGGATGCGCCTGTTCAGTGCAAGCAACACGATGAACACGAGCACCACGTACGAGAGCTGTCGCAGGAAGCGTGTCCAGAACGGTGCCAGCTCAAGCATCGGGGCAAGCAACCAACCATTGGCGCCTGGCTTGAATACCAAGTGCACGCTGGCCAGCACCAAGGCCCAGATACCCAGCCACTTGTGCGTGGCATAGACCTTGTCCAGTCCGCCAAGGACGCGCTCAACCCAACCCCAGCGGGATCCCAGCAGGGCCGAGGTGGCCATCAGGGTGAAGGCCGCCACGCCGGCGGCAAGACTGCAGGCCCCGAGATTCATCCGCGTGCCGGCAGGAAGTCCTGCCAATGTGATGGTGATGGCCAGTACAGTGGGGAACGCTACCGCCTGCCATGTCCTGATGGCCATGCATGTCTCCGGATCGGGATTTCCCGCAGGCTAGAGGGGGCTGCCAGGCGCTACCATGATCAGGATCAAACCCGGGCTGGAATCCCATGTCGATGAACTTGCCGTCCGGCGTGGCGACTGCCCCGCGTTCGCTGATGGAAGCCGGTTGGCCTCGTCCGCCCGGTGTCTTCGCCTTCACCACGATGCGCCATGGCGCAGGGGAGTCGGGTGCCCCCTTCGATACGTTCAATCTGGGCAACCGTTACGCAGCAGATGGTGACGACCCTGCCGTGGTGGAACGCAATCGGGCGGCACTGGTGGACTTGGCCGGTTTGCCGTCCACCCCCCATTGGCTGAAGCAGGTACATGGAACCGAAGTGCTCCGCTTCACTGGACCCGCGGCCATGGGCGGGCAAGGGGGCGAGCCGGTGGCCGATGCCGCCGTCACTTCCGTTGCCGGCGTGGTGCTGGCCATCCTCACCGCGGACTGCCTGCCGGTGGTTTTTGCCGCCGTGGATGGAAGTGAGGTGGCCGTGGCACATGCGGGCTGGCGTGGCCTGGTGGCCGGTGTGCTGGAGAACACGGTTTCGGCGATGCAGGCGTCGCCCCGTGATGTCATCGCGTGGATGGGGCCTGCGGCCGGGCCACGAGCCTACGAGATCGGCGAGGAAGTATTCGAAGCCTTCGTCTCGCGTGACTCGGATGCTGCCACGGCGTTCAACGCGACCCGCCCCGGACATTGGCGCGTGGACCTGTATGCCCTGGCCCGCATGCGCTTGCTGGCGGCAGGGCTTGTGGGCGGTGCCATCCATGGGGGTGGCCTGTGCACCATCAGTGATCCGGCGCGCTTCTACTCGCACCGTCGCGATGCCCGTACAGGACGCATGGCGACCGTTGCATGGATATCGCCCGGGTAGCCGGCGACCAGTCGTGATCAGAGCGCGATGGGGAAGGTAGCCAGCACGCCCAGCGTGGCGAGGAAGGTCACCGAACTGAGGACGAACAGCAATCTGCGGCTGAGCCGGCTGCTGGCCTTGTTGCCTACCGCAACGAAGAAAAGCACCAGTGCGAACAGCACCCCGGTCAACACGTAATTGTCCGACAGTTCGCTTGCCGCCTGGGATTCGCTGGCCCTGCTTTCAGCCTTGGCCATCAGCTCCTCGGCCTCCACTTGCGCCGCCAGCCGGTACTCGGGCAATGCGAACGGGGTCTGGGCGGCCTGCGGGTTGCGCAATGGCTTCTGGGCCAGCCAGGCATCGAAGGCTGGCTTGAATTCATCACGAAAACGCGTGTACAGGAATCCCGATCCACGAGCCGGGTCGGGGACATAGCCTTCGCCCGGGAACAAGGAAAGATCGGACTGGATTTCGGTATTCAGGGCCGTCAGCCACTGGGTGAAGGTGACCACGTCCAAGGTGCGCAGTTGCCCGGCTTCGCCGAATTTGCGGTTCGCGTCCGTGCGTGCGGCGGAGGCTTCGGAGTTGAGGCGTGATTGCACGCCGCCCCACTTGGCGCTTTCGAAACCTGCCCACGCGGTGCCAATGGCCGCCAGTGCCATGATGACGGTGAACAACATTTCCAGGCGGTCGGTACGGCGTTGTGCGCGCTCTGCCGAGGGATCTTCGTTCGCGGTGTCGGTTTCAGCGCTCATGTGGGCTCTCGATGCATGTTGCCGGAAGGGGAGTCGCGTCCCCGGCCATGCATCAGGTGCCAGCGGGCGCCCGGGCGCTGGCTGCGCTCGGGCGGAGGATGAAACGGGGATGGCGGCAGTATCGACGGGACGCTTTCAGGCTGTCCAGAGGGTAGCTGCCAATGCCGTGCCGGGATCGCAAGAACCGGACTGCGCATCCGGATTCCGTGCCGTCATGCGCCGGTCATGCGGCACGAATGGTCTGATCGACGGGCACCCCCACGGAGTAGGCCAGCCTGCTTGCTCCGTGGAATACAGCACATGTGCCGCGCGGCCCCGTCGCCACTTGGCGCCCGCCGATCAGTTGGGTCGCCTGCGCGCGCGGGTGCGCGCAGGCAGGTACTGCCGCCTTGCTCAGAAGCTGTAACGGATGCGCGTGTAGTAATACGCGCCGTTGCTGCCGATGGGCGAAAGCACGTCGTAAGGCAGATTGCCGAAGTAATGGATGTCCTCGTTGGAGCGATCGGGATATTCGTCGGTCAGGTTTACGCCACCCACCGCCACGCTCCAGCGCTCGCCGAAGCGGTACTCGGCTTCGGCATCCAGTTGCCATTCGGCGCCATAGGTTTGCCGGGGTTCGAAGCCGCCGCCAAAATTGAAAATCCGGGTCGCGCTGCCGTGCCGTTGCAGCCGTCCCAGCAGGTTCCAGCGCGTGTTGTCCCAGTTGGCACTGAGTTGTGCGCGCGTGCGCGGCGCGGCGTCGGTCAGCGTATTGCTTTCTTCCACGCCGAACAGGATGTAATCCGGATCCAGTGCGGCCAGCTGTGCCGGCGTACCCACTACGCGCAGCAATTCCGTCTTCGCGTAGCTGTAGGCACCGGTCAGCAACAGATCACCACCCCCTACCGCATGCCGCCAGTTGGACACCAGTTCCACGCCGCGGGTGCGGGTATCGGCGGCATTGGTGAAGAAGCTGACGCTTTGCACGCCACGGATACCGAAGTTGTCTTCGATGAAATCGGTCAGCGCGCTACCGGTGATGCTTTCGGACAGGGCGACGCGATCGTCGATCTCGATCTGGAAAACATCCAGCGAGAGATCGAAGTTGTCGCCAATGCGGCTGGTGAAGCCCAGGCTCGCGTTGATGGATTCCTCGGGGTCCAGATCCGTGGCGCCCAGTGCACGGGCAATGGGGTTGTTCACCGACAGCAGCCGGCCCTGGATGAGTTGCCCGGCCGCGTTGTAACCGGTGGACGTGGACTCGTAGCCGATCTGGCTCAGCGAAGGCGCACGGAAGTTGTTGGAGATGGCACCGCGCAGGGCGAAGGCGGGCGAGAACTCGTAGCGTGCCGCGAGTTTGCCGGTGAGCTGGCCGCCGAAGTCGCTGTAGTCCTCGTAGCGGAGTGCGGCATCGGTGGTGAACCGTTCGCCGAAGCTGCTGGCCACGCTGGCGTGGAAGCTGACCACATCGCGGTCCAGGTCTGCCTCGTCCTGCGGGGTCAGGCCGCCACCTGCCTGCGAACCGGTGGGGCGGTCGATGTAGGGGCCAGCGGCGTAGCTGAAAGGATCGCCTGCGCCGGTTTCATAGTTTTCCGCGCGGAACTCCAGTCCGGTGACGAAGGTGTGGAAATTCGTGCCGGAATCGAAGCCGCGGCTCAGGTCCAGGTTGGCCAGCGTTTGCGAGAACGCATAGTCACCGGTGCGGAATTGGGTGGGACTGCCCGGACCCAGCGAGGCATTGATGGAATTGCGCAGGCGATAGGTGAAATCGTTGCGGCCATGGTTGAGGCTGGCATCGTAATCCCACGTACCCCATGTGCCGCGCCACCCGCCCACGGCGGCGATGTCGCGGTTTTCGCCAATGGACTCCGGGCGGAATCCGTTCGGATAAACCTCTTGCCAGGTGGCCGAGCCATCCGGGTAGCGGAAGTAGTTGGCACCGCGCGTATCGCGTTGGTGCAGGGTGCTGAAGAAATACAGCTCGGCGTTCTCGCCCACGCGCACGGCACTGTTGATCCAGCCGTTGAGGTCGAAGGATTTGCCATCGCCCAGGTGGTAGTTGCGCTGCCCCTGCACCTCCAGGTTGGCCGGGGTCTGGTCCCACGGTGGCACCTGGTCGAAACCGGCACGGTTGGTGGCCGCACGTGATTTCACTTCGAAGCCGACCCGGAAGAAGCCGTCCTCGCCGATGCGGTCGCCGACCTGGCCGCTGAGGAAACCGGTCTGGCCATCGGTCAGGGTTTGCCCAATGGGTTCCACATCCGTGTGATGGACGCCATACGACGCCTCCCAGGCACCGCCTTCCGGCGCGTCATTGAGGATGATGTTGATCACCCCGGCTACTGCATCGGAGCCGTATTGGGCGCCGGCACCATCGCGCAGCACTTCGATGCGCTTGACCGCGCTCAGGGGGATGGCATTGAGGTCCACCGGGGTCGTGCCACGCCCGATCTTGGAGCCGGTGGAGACCAGCGCGGTGACGTGGCGGCGCTTGCCGTTGACCAGCACCAGTACCTGGTCCGGGGCCAGTCCGCGCAATTGCGCCGCGCGGACGTGGTCGGCGCCGCCGGAGTTGGATTGGCGCGGGAAATTGAAGGAGGGCAGCAAGGCCTGCAAGGCGCTGGCAAGTTCACCATTGACCGCACCGGCACGGCGCAGGTCCTCGGCGGTCAGTACGTCCACCGGTACGGTGGATTCCAGCACGGTGCGGTCACGCGCATAGGTGCCGGTGACGATGACCTGGTCCAGATCCACCGGCGCATTGGCAGGCGAGGTGTCCTGGGCGAAGGCGGGCGTGCTGGCTAGGGCGACGGCAACAGCGAAACCCAGCCGGGTGGGGCGATGTGATGACATGCGTATTCCGAAAGACGGGGAGGGGTGTGTGGGAAGGCGCGCGAAACCGTACTCAGCGACAACACGGGGGCTGCACGGCACATTGCAGCCGTTGCAAGGGCAATCCGTTCGTGTTTCGAGGAGTGGACATGGCAGTGTCGAGTGCGCGGCGAGCGTGCTGATGCGGATGAAGCGATACAGTACAGGCGCCGTCATGCGCGGCGACGGCTGTCGCCATGCCGGTTATCCATATGCAGATGGCGATCGGTTATTTTCCGAGCCTTCCTCCGCCGCCCGACAGTAGCCCTCCCGTTCTGGAGCCTTGCCGATGTCCCCGCGTTCCATTGCCTTGTTGCTTGTTGCCTTGTTGTCGCTGACAGGTTGTGCCAGCCAGATCCCTGCGCCGGGACCCACGCCGGTCACATCCAGCCTGCAGGGTGATGACGCACGTCCGTCCAGCGCCACGGGTTGGGTACGCAGTGAGCTTTACTTCGGCGTGGGAGAGGACACTGGCAATGGGACCTCGGTGAACGAGGCGCAGTGGCGTGATTTCCTCGACAAGCAGGTGACGCCGCGCTTCCCGGACGGCCTGACCGTGTTCGATGCCTATGGGCAATGGTTGTTCCGTGGCAAGGAAGAGCCGAACAGGTTGCGCTCCAAGGTGCTGGTGATCCTGCACGAAGACAACGCGGACCGGCGTGCGGATATCGAGGCCATCCGCCTCGCCTGGAAGCAGGTCACCGGGCACCAGTCGGTGCTGTGGTCGTTGCAGCCTGCGGAAGTGTCGTTCTGACCGCATGCGTCCATGTTTGC
>JBQGFJ010000156.1:0-8232 GCA_052040085.1 Pseudoxanthomonas sp. | reverse complement strand
CCACGCTGGCTGTCACGGCTCCGGGAATGCGTTTCGCCTCCAGGTCACCGGAACCCACGCTGGCATCGAGAGATGCCGTGCCGGTGATCCAGGCGTCACCGGAACCGACTTTCACCTGCACCGGGAGATTTGCCGGCAAGCTTCCGGAAAGATCGAGGAAAGCATAGTTCTGGCCGATGAAGATCCCCTTCGACTGGCCATCGCGACGCAAGCTGACCGTCAGCCGGTCTCCCGAGCGTTTCTGCTCCAGGATCAGTTCCGGAAGCCAGTCGCGGTTGGATGCGCAAGCGCGGCCTTGCAGGGAGCCGGTCGTGCCGGAACCACCGTCCAGGCGCAGCTTGTGTTGACCAACTTCGAAGACCACGGTCTTCACGCCGCTCAGGTCCAGTTGCAACTGGCGGGCATCACTGTGCTGGCAATCTTTCCCCTGTGCGAATACCGCCGTGGGGACAAGCAGCAAGCCCAGGGCGGCGGACTTGAGAATGAAGTTGCGCTGGATGTACATGGTGTACCTCGTGGAGATTGATGATGCGAGTGTCTTGAAGAGCTTTGCGTGCAGCAGTGGATCAGCGTGATGCGAAACTTTCGCGTACCGAGCTTTCACAGTCCGTCACGTCTTCCTTCTTCAGGTTCGCATAGGGCGCGAAGGCGGGCAGGCCGGTAGCGAGCCGTTGCTGCGAGTCCATCACGTCCGGCAGGCGCCGGCAGATTTGCTCGACGGCAGGCTGGACGGTTTCCTTCACCATGCGCTCGACGCGCCGTTCCAGGTTTCCGCTGAGTGCGCTGACCATCAGGCTGAACAGGCCACGATCGACTTCATTGATGGCAGCCAGTGCTGCGCGCTCGCCGATATCAATGCCCGAGTTGGCGATGTCGATCACCAGGCCCCGGTAAGCCAACAGCTCGCGCCGCTGGTTCGCATCGATAGTCACGGCCTTTCCGTCGATCAGGAAATCACCCTGCGGGGTGATCTCCGCCTTCGGCAAGGATGCGGTGTCAGTGCTCTTGCCTTTGCGATCACCGCCGATCTTCAGGCTGTCGCCGACATTCAGGTTCTCGGTTTCGAGTTCCTTGCGTGCCTGCGCTATCTCCGTACGGATCTCCTTGCGGGCCGCCGCCATCTCGCTCTTGATCTCGTCGCTTACCGAGGATGAGGATTGGCGGGGTTTCGTGCTTGTGCCGTCATTACCGGCAGCCAGAACCTGGGCTGTCGGCAAGGCGAGGAACAAGGCCAGTGCAAATGATGTCGATTTCATGTCGGTGTCCTCAATCGGTCAGGTCGCGGTAACGGCGCAGGCGGATGGCGGCGAAGATCAGGGCAACACCGATTACGGCACCAATCCAGATATCCGCGGAAGCAAAGGCGTGCCAACTGCTGCTCAGGTTCAATGCACCGGCCAGTTCTTCCGGAGAGTCGATGCCTGTGGCGGGGATGATGTCGCTCTTGTCCACGGCGGCATACCAGGTGCCAGGGACCACGCTCAGCAGGCCGCGGTAGGCAACGGTGTACCAAAGGGTGTCATGCGGGATTTTCATGCCGGGCAGGATGTCGGTCATGCTGATGATCACGCAGGCCAGTACTGGCAGCAGGACGGCCCACAGGAATGGCTTGGAACGTGCCCATGCCGAGCAGAACATCAACCAGCCCACGGTGGGCAGGGCCCAGAGCATGTAGACAGGCAGGGTGGACAATGCGCCGCCGATGACGCGGAATGGGTGGGAATGGGTGAACAGGGCCGATGCGGCGGGCAATCCGTGGACGGTGATGGTCAGGGCGGAGATGACCCACATGGCCACCCCGATAAGAATACCGACGCCCAGCGCCAGCAGTGGCGCCAGCAGCAGTGCCCAGGCTACCTTGGACAGGACCATCTGGCTGTCCGACATCGGCAGGGATTTCCAGAACAGGATGCTGCGGTCGCGGCGGTCGTCGTAGAGGGCGCCCAGAGAATAAAAGAACACGACGAATGCCAATACCAAGGACGCCAGGGATATGCCAGTCAGCAGGACGCCGTCACCGAACATGCCCAGCGCATACTGGACCTTGTTGGGTGCTTCATTGAGGTCGAAACCTTCCAGGTCAAGTGAGTCCCGGCCGGAAATGCTGCCGATGACGGCCAGCAACAGGTACAGGAAGGTGAAGATGCCGCCGGTGATGACCGGGGCCCAGAGGAAACCACCGCGGTTCTCCCAGAACTCGCGCTTCAACAGCCACTTGAAGGTGCCGGTGGGCTTGGAGGACGAGGTGACGGCGTTCATGCGTAGGTTCCTTTCATGATGGCCACGAACAGGTCGGCAAGGCCGGGGGTGCGTGTTTCGCCCAGTGCTTCCAGGCGCTCACGGGAGACGTTGTCGAACAGCATCACGGTCTTGCCGAAGGGCAGGGCGCGTTCGTCGATGGCCCCCAGGGCCTTGGCCTCTTCCAGCTTGTCGGCGGATACCAGTACTTCGACATAGCGCTCCGAGACATCGTCCATGGCGGCGCTGAGCGTGATCTTGCCGTCGCGGATGAACATCACGTCGGTGAGGATGTGCTCGATCTCTTCCACCTGGTGGGTGGTGACGATGATGGTTTTCTGCTCGTCGAAGTAGTCTTCCAGCAATCGCTGGTAGAACTGCTTGCGGTACAGGATGTCCAGTCCCAGCGTGGGCTCGTCCAACACCAGCAGGCGGGCATCGATGGCCATCACCAGTGCCAGGTGGAGCTGCACGATCATGCCCTTGGACATTTCGCGCACACGGAGGTTCGGGGAAAGCTGGGTGCCGGCCAGGAAGCGTTCGCACTTGGCACGGTCGAAGCGCGGGTGCACGCCGGCCACGAAGTCGACGGCTTCCTTGACGCGGATCCAGCGGGGAAGCACCGCCACGTCGGCAATGAAGCAGACATCGTTCATCAGTTCATCGCGCTGGGTGCGCGGGTCGCGGCCCAATACCTTCAGGTCGCCCTCGAACGGGGTCAGGCCCAGCACGGCCTTGAGTGCCGTGGTCTTGCCTGCACCATTCGGGCCGATCAGGCCCACGATGCGGCCGGCGGGAATTTCGAAGCTGGCCCCATCCAGGGCCAGCTTGTTGCGGTAGGCCTTGCGCAGTCCGCGCGCGGCGACCACGGAGTCGGAGGTTACGGCGTTCATGCGTGGCTCCCCTTGAGCAGATCTTCTATGGACAGGCCCAGGCGGTCGATGCGTTCGCGCACCTGGGGCCATTCTTCGCGGAGGAAACGGTCGCGCTCGCTGCCGCGCAGCTTCTTCGAGCCTTCCTCGGTCACGAACATCCCCAGTCCGCGACGCTTTTCAACCAGGGCTTCGTCTGCCAGTTCCTGATAGGCACGCGAAACGGTGATCGGGTTCAATTGGTATTCGGCGGCTACATGACGCACGGATGGCAAGGCATCGCCGGGCTTCAGGATGCCGTCCAGCATCATCGCGATGACGCGATCCTTCAGCTGGCGGTAGATGGGAGCGCCATCGCTCCATTGGATGTCAACCATGTTTCAGCTCCCCGTGCGCAGCAGTTGGGCGAAGGAGAAATAGGGCATGGACAGCGAGGCATGTGCAGAGCGTCGGCCGGACTGCTCCGGGACGCTGGTTTCTTGCAGGGACGCCTGTGCCGTCTCCGTGCCGGATACGGGTTGTGCCGGGCGGATTCCGGCAGGACGTGGCAGGAAGGAACCCATCAGCAGACCTGCAACAAGCAGGATGCTGCCCGCGCTCATGGCGATCAGGGTGGTGGCTTGCTGGGCTTTCATCGAACCTCCCGTGCTTGGGTGGTGGTGTTGTATTTAACTATAACACCAAAACACGGCATGTCAACGTACCGTAACAACTTTCCAGACCAACTAAAGGCATACTTCAGGCCCTCATCCGGAGGGACTGTGTGATGTCTTTCAACTCAATGAAATCATTGGTTTTATCTGTATTTCTTGCGACATCCTTGCCGGTAGCGGCAGGGGGTTTGCTGGATGTTTCCTATCGTCCGTTGGCAGGCAAGACCCCCGTTAATCTGAACGAGCGTTATGGCGGACAGGTCCTGTTGGTGGTCAATACCGCCAGCAAGTGCGGCTTTACTCCGCAATACGAGGGCCTGGAGGCACTGCAGCAGAAATATGCCGGCCGCGGGTTTTCCGTGCTGGGTTTCCCTTCGAATGACTTCAAGGGCCAGGAGCCGGGAAGCGAAGAGGAAATACAGGAATTTTGCACGCTTACTTATGGGGTGAAATTTCCCATGTTCGAAAAGGTGAGCGTGACCGGGGCCGATGCCACGGCGTTGTATCGCTCGCTGGAGCAGGCCACCGGTGTGCAGCCGGGTTGGAACTTCCACAAATACCTGATCAGCCGGGATGGCCGGGTGGTGGCGCAGTTCCCCAGTAAGGTAAAGCCGGATGCGCCGGAGTTACTGGCCGCCATCGAACGGGAACTGAAGGCGCCCATCATCGTGGAGTAACGCGGGCAACGCAGTGCCGCGGACGCATGCGACAATGCGCACCTCGCGCCGTGCGACGGCGCAATGTCTCGAGGAGTTTCCATGAAGTGGTATGCAGGCGGCGTGGCCGCGGTGGCGGCAGTCGTGGCGGTGGCAGCAGTGTCGGCACAGGACAAGACGGCCTTGGTGAGTGAGAGTGACAAGGTCAGCTATGCGATTGGCCTGGACGTCGCGCGTTCGTTCGAGCCGGTTGCGCAATTCATCGACCTGCCCTCATTCGAGCGTGCGGTCCGCAATGCATTCGCCGGTGGCCAGCCGCTGATGTCCGAAGAAGAAGCCAAGGCAACCGACCAGGCCTTGCGTTTGAATATTGCTGCCAGTCAGGGCACGCCCATTCCGGGCCAGGCGCCGGGTTCCGTGCCGCCTGCGGTCAGCAAAGAGAAAGTCGGCCTGATGCTGGGTGGTTTTGCAGTAGGCCCGTCGCTCGTGCCCTTGAAGGAGGACCTGGATCTGGCGGGGTTGATGCAGGCGCTGCGGAACACGTTCGACAAGAAGACCCCGTTGCTGAGCGAGCAGGAAGCCCAGGCCGCAATGCAGGCCTTCATCGGCAAGCGCCAAGGCCAGGTGGCCGAGAAGAACCGTGCCGAAGGCGTGGCTTTCCTGGAAGCCAACAAGTCACAGAAAGGCGTGGTGACCCGGCCTTCCGGCCTGCAGTACATGGGGCTGCGCGAAGGTAGCGGCGCACGTCCGCTGCCCAGCAACCGGGTGCGCGTCAACTATGAAGGCAAGCTGCTGGACGGCACGGTGTTCGATAGCTCTTACCAGCGTGGGCAGCCTGCGGAGTTCGGTTTGAACCAGGTGATCCCGGGTTGGACGGAAGGCGTTGGGCTGATGCCTGTCGGCTCGAAGTACCGCTTCTGGATTCCCTCCGAGCTGGCCTATGGCCCTGGCGGCGCCCCGGGTGGATTGATTGGTCCGGATGCCACGCTGACCTTCGACGTGGAATTGTTGGCCATCCAGCCCTGAGTTTCCCGGCCACCTGCAGTCAATGCAGGTGGCAGCCGGGAGGCGTCGTGCAGGAAATGCATTACCCGCTCCGGGTGATCCGGTGGTGGATTCACGTGGGGACTTGGTTGGCATGCAGGTTGATTCAACAGGACACGACCGGTTGCTGGAACAGCGCCTGATCGAACTGGAAACGCGCATGGCGTTCCAGGAGCAGGCAATGCTGGAATTGAGCGAGGCCTTGGCCGATGCCCGTGAAGAGGGTGCGCGCAATACGCAGATGATGACGGCCTTGCTGTCGGACCTGCGCAAATTGCGCAGCGAACTGCATTCCGATCCTGCAAGCGAACCGCCACCGCCGCACTATTGATGTATCGGCGGATAGAATTGCCCCACCTTCCCGTGCACGGGAAACGATTGCAGACGATTTGTCGTGAGCGACTCACTGCGTGATCAATTGCTTGGCCTGGGTTTCAAGCCCGTGCCCAAGCCCGAGCGAAAGGCCACCGGCCAGCCACCGAAGCCTGCAGGCAAGCATCACCGTTCTGGGAAGACGCCTGAGCATGCAGGCAAACAGACGCGCAAGCCTGCGCGTTCGCAGGAAGATATCGACTTGGCCAAGGCTTACGCCATCCGCGCGCAGAAAGAGAAGGACGAGCGCATCGAGGCCGAGCGGCTGAAGCAGGAAGAGGCCAGGCTGCGCAGGGAAGCCAAGGCCAAACTGGAGCTCTTGCTCAAGGACAAGGCACTGAACGATCCGGCTGCCGAACATGTCCGTCATTTCGAATATGGCGGCAAGATCAAGCGCATCCATGTCAGTGTCGACCAGTTGAAGGCATTGAATGCCGGCGAGCTGGGCGTGGTGCAGCTCAATGGCCGTTACCTGCTGGTCACGTCCGCAACGCTGGCGGAAGCGGAATCGGTGTTTCCGCAATCCGTGGCGCTGAAAGTGGACCCGAATGCCCCCGTTGAACAGGATCCCTATGCGGACCCGAGGTATCAGGTGCCGGACGATCTGGTCTGGTAGCGTGATACGACCACGTGGCGGATATTCATCTGCCAGTGGTATCAAGCTTGCTGCTGAAGCAGGAGCTGTCTTTGGGCATCAGCCCGATGGCTGGCTGGTTTTGTCGACTGCTTGCTGGAGGATGGCAGGCTCGATGGAGCCGCGCTTCCCCAATACCGCTTGATGTTGCAATGCGAAATGCATCTTCTGCGCGAAAAGGGCTTAATTGGATCGATCTAATTGGCGGGGGAGCCTGATGTCGATCCTGGTGGGATACCAGCAACCTGTCGTTGAACATGGCGCCGGCTGAAAAAAAGACCGCTTCCGCAACCGGGAAGCGCGCAGCCGTGCGCGGGGGGCAAGTGACCCTGCGCGACATCGCTCTTGCGGCGGGGGTATCGCGGGCGACGGTGTCGCTGGTGCTGCGAGACAGTCCGCTGGTGCATGCGGAGACACGCAGGCGCGTGGAGCGGGAACTCGAACGGCAGCATTACGTGTACAACCGTGCCGCAGCCAATTTGCGGACGCGTACTTCCTCCAGCGTGGCGCTGGTGATCAACGATCTTTCCAACCCGTTCTTTGCTGAATTCGCGGCGGGCGTGGATGAGGCATTGGGGGAAGCGGGTTACGTCACATTGCTCGGCAGCACCGGCGAATCGCCGCACCGGCAGCAAGCGGTGCTTGCTTCGTTGATGGAGCACAACCCGGCCGGTTTGATCCTGTCGCCAGCCGAGAACAGTGACATTCTGCAACTCAAGCAGGTCTTGGGACACCAGCGCAATGTCCTGCTTTTCAATCGCACGCTGGAAGGTGCCGAGTGGGATTTCCTGGCGTTGGACAATGCACGGGGGGCTTGGCTTGCCACCACCCACCTGATCGGGCGAGGCCACAGGCACATCGCGTTTTTCGGGGGGCATGCCGATTCCAGTTCCTGCCGCCAGCGGCGGGAAGGTTATCTCTGCGCCATGCAGGGAGCGGGGCTGCAGCCGGTGATGATCGAATCGGCGCCGACCCGGCAGGACGCCGCTGCTCGCTGCAGGGCGTTGTTCGACGATGTGTCCGAGCCCCCAACAGCAGCGGTTTGTTACAACGACAGCGTGGCATTGGGGCTGATGCCGGCACTTGCCACGCTGGGTATCGTACCCGGACGTGATTTCGCGGTGACCGGATTCGATGATATCGCCGAGGCGGAACTTGCAACACCATCCCTGACTACCGTGGCAGTGGGTCCCCGCGAACGTGGGCGCCAGGCGGCACGCTTGCTGCTGGAGCGCATTGTCATGCGTGACACGGCGCCGCGCCATTGCACCGCCATTGTCGAATTGAAGGTCCGCCAGAGCAGCGGGCCACGATTTACCCATGCCGGACTCCATCCGCGGCGTCGCAAGATGCAGCCCGGCGCCGCGCCCAACAGTTCCTCGATTTCCAACCTGGCCAAATCATGACTACGAAGAACCCCGTGAATTTCCGTGTCGCCATGGCGGTGGCGACCACTATCTTCTTCATGTGGGGATTGCTCACATGCCTCAATGACATCCTGATCCCACACCTGAAAGCGGTGTTCGAGCTCACCTTTGCCCAGGCCATGCTGGTGCAATTCACGTTCTTCGGTGCCTATTTCCTGATGTCATTGCCAGCCGGACGGCTGGTGGCCCGTTTGGGTTACAAGAACGGCATCGTGGCGGGCCTGGTGATTGCCGGCATCGGTGCATTGGGCTTCTGGCCGGCTGCAGAGCTGAGGGTCTATGGAGCCTTCCTTGCAGCCTTGTTCGTGTTGGCATCCGGCATCACCATCCTGCAGG
>JBQGFJ010000155.1:0-7532 GCA_052040085.1 Pseudoxanthomonas sp. | reverse complement strand
ACCGCTGACAGCACGCCGCACCTGGGACAACGCATCGCGCGCCACGCCACTCAACTCGTCGATCTCACGGCGGGCCGCCAGCGGGTCGCGGTCGATCAACCTGCCCGCCAAATCCGCCTTCAGTGCCACCAGCGACAGGGTGTGACCCAACAGGTCATGCAAATCACGGCCGATGCGCTCGCGTTCGGCCAGGCCCGCCAACCGTCGCACCTCGTCATGGGAAAGCTTGAGTGCCGCATCGCGAACGCGGATACCGCGGTCGACCTGGATCAGCAGACCGATGACGATGGACGTCACCGGCATCCAGGCAAACGCCGACCATGGGTAACCCAGCGTGCGCGCCCACGCCATCAATGCCGCATTGAAAAACAGCAGCGCGACGAAATAGGCCCACATCGGCAAGCGGCGATGGCTGCCCAGCATCACGCAACCGAACACGAAATAACTCAAGCCGGACGGATACCAGGGCAGCAACGCCATGCTCAACACGAGCATGCCAATCGCAAAGAACGGCACGTAGCGCATCGGCCCCATCAACGACCCTGCGTACAAGCCAATGAAAAGCGGGTACGACAGCAGGGTCAGCGAAAGCCAGAGCAAGTCGTATCCGCGCGGCGTGAACATGGGCACCACGAATACCCACACCGTCCACAGAACGTGGATGAACTCACTCCAGGCAGGACGGCCGAGCCTGATGGTTTCGGCCATCACCGAATCCGGCGCGTATTTCAGCCATGTGCGACCGGCCGCCATCACCCGTGCCCTCTTGCGTTGCCGATGGCCAGCCAGTTCATGTCAATGGATCTCCACGTCATCCAGCATGAATTCGAAAGTGCCCAGCGGTTGTCCCGCGGTGAACGCGATGCCACGCAATTGCGCCGGATCGGCGCCAGCAAACCCCTCCAGCGGCAAGCGTACCTCGGTCCATTCCGGTCCGGCCACGAAAGCCTGCATGCTGGGCATGCCCTGAGCCGACGGGCCGGAAAACAGCATGACATTGTAGCTGCGGCCATCGCCACGGACCCGGAACACCAGTTCCTTGCGCGCGGAGAAATCCACGGGCTGCATGGGCTGCGATGAAGGGAAGAACATCATGCCGGACCACGGGAAGCTAAACCCGCGCTTGACCTCGCCCGCTATCCGCAAGGCGCCTTGCGAATCTCCGGCGCCGCCTTCGACGATGCCATGTTCGACTACGGAAGCACCGCCTGCCATCTGATCAGTGGTCGGCTGCCAGCTACCGAAATTCGCCGCCACTTCACCGCTCTCGAAATCGCTGACCCGGGTATCGGCCGGCGCGGCCCCTGCTTGCGGTGCAGCGGCAGCCACCTGCCGCTGCACGCGATGACCGTTCTTCCACACTGCCACGATGGCACGGGTTGCGGTGATGTCGTCCAGCGGATTGCCATCCACCAGCACCAAGTCGGCACGCATGCCGGGCGCGATCCGGCCACGCTCTGTCAGACCGAAATGTTTCGCTGGCAATGACGTGGCCGCTGCCAGCGCCTGTGCCGGTGACAATCCTGCACGCACCAGCAGCTCCAGTTCGTGATGCAGGCTGGCGCCGTGCGCGGTGCCGGGATTGGGCGCATCGCTGCCCGCCAGAATGTCCACACCCACCGCATGCAGACGACGCACGCTTTCGATGGCGCGCTGCAATCGTTCCGGATGGGACGCCGTCGAATGGGCACCCCCGAAGCTGGACGACAGGGTTCCGGCCTGCTCGGTAGTCAACAGTGGTTGGATACGCGGGTCGGACGCCAATGCTTTGCCCTCGCCACTACCCGCCGTGGAGGCGATCACCGCCAGCGTCGGCACGATGAATGCCTTGTGTTCGACCATCGAGGCGACGAATGCCTCGTCGGTGACGGTATCGGAGAAAACATGCACCAGCCCATCCGAGCCCGCATCGATGGCAACCCGTGCATCCGCCTGCGTGGAAACGTGTGCCACGGCCAGCCTGTCACGCGCATGCGCGGCGGCCACGACCTGGCGGACCTGCTCCGGCGTGAGCGTGGGAATCCGCTGTACCGCCCCATAAGCGCTCATGTCTTCAATGATCAGCTTGATGAAGTCGGCACCTTCGGCCACGCGCTCACCGATGAAAGCGTCGATATCCGTGGTGGCATCCACCGTCGGCACCGGGAAGCCGTATTGCGTGCCGTGACCGCCCGGCGCGGTGATCGCATAACCGGATGCCCACAAGTCACTCAGGGAAGCGTTGGACAGCGCCTGCCGCTGTTCGCGCAATGCAGGCAAGCGCTCGGCGATACCGTGCAAGTCCAGCGCAGAGGTCACGCCGAAACGCAGCATGTCGCGCTGCGCGTCACCCCAGGCATGCACGTGTGCATCGATCAATCCCGGCAACAACGTCTTGCCGGTACCGTCGATGCTCGGGACATCGGCAGGAATCTCCACCTGGCTGCCCACGGCGGCAATGCGGCCACCGCGGATGACCACGTTGGCCGACTCCATCACGTCCGCGCCATCGAACACACGCACATTGCGGATGGCAAATCCATCTTCCGGCGCTTGCAGATCAGAATCGGAACCCGCCCCGGCGCTGCTGTTGCCACGAAAGAAAACGGCAACGGCAACCACGGCGACCAACAGCGTGATGATGGCAATTTCAGGTCCGCGCTTCATGTTCAAATTCCCGTGGATGCTGTTGCAAAGCAATCATTCGGCGGCGGACAGACGGCGCTGCGCGAGGATGAAGAACGCCAGCGTGACCACCGCCAACACCAGCAGATGCAACCAGACCGCCCCGCCCTCGTCATAACCAACGACCTTGAGCGCCAGTTGGCTCAGGTGGTATGCCGGCCACACCGGCGCGATCTTTCCGAAGATGGCCGGCAACATGGAGAGCGGAAGCCACAGGCCCGACAGGAATGCCATGGGCAGGTACAGGACATTGAGCAACGCGGGGGCCGCACTGCCACTGACCAGCGTGCCCACGAACAGGCCGATGGCCGCGAACGGCAGCACGCCCAGCACGTTCACCACGAACAACAGCATCCACTGCGACGGTGCCAACGAGACATCACCCAGCGTCGATGCCAGCGTGCCGAGTATCAGCTGGATCATCACCGCGAACAGCATCGCCATGACCATCTTTGCCAGCAGCACCGCGCCCGGCGGTGCCGGCAGCGCGCGCTTGAGGCGCAGGTAACCTTTCTCGCGATCCATGGCGATGGTGACCCCGAATCCGAACATCGCCGCACCGATCACGCCGAAGACGCTGTACGTCGCCAGCAGATAGGTCGCCGCGCCGCCACTGCCCTTGTTCAGCGCCACACCGAACAACAGGTAGAACAATGCCGGGAATGCAATGACCGGGATACCGAATGCAGGTTCACGCAACATGCGCAGGAATTCGCATTTGATTTCCAGCAGGTAGCTGCGCCATGGCGTGACGGAAGGTGCATGGTCAGATGCACGTGTAAGGGTATTCATCAGGCGGCCTCGCGACGGGCTTCGGTGGTGAGATGGAGGAAGGCATCGGCCAACCCGGCACGCCGCACTTCCAGTTCGGACAACTGCGGGTCGGCGGCCAGCAGGCGGCGAACGACCACTTCGGCCTCTTCCGCCACGATGTCCAGGTGCTCGCCATTGCGGGTGGCACCCTGCACCTGCGGCCATTGCGCCACGTCGCCTTCAGGCAGGGACGAGATGCAGCGGATCAGGCGCCGCGCTACCCGTGCACGCATTTCCTGCACCGTGCCTTCGGCCATGATGCGGCCGCGATCCACGACCACCACGTGGTCGGCCAGCGCTTCGGCCTCCTCCAGGTAATGCGTGGTCAGCAGCACGGCGCTGCCTTGTGCGGCCAGGGTGCGGATCGCACGCCACACTTGCTGCCGCGCTTCGATATCCAGCCCGGTGGTGGGCTCGTCCAGGAACAGCACGCGCGGACGGCCGCATACGGTCATGGCGAATTGCACGCGCCGCTGCTGCCCGCCTGACAGCTTGCCGTAGCGCCGGTCGACGATGCCCTCCAGGCCCGCCATGGCCACGCATTCCGCCGTGTCCAGCGGATCCGGGTAGTAACTGCGCGCCAGTGCCAGCAATTCGTGCACGCGCAACGTATCCGGCAAGCCGGCACTCTGCAGCATCACGCCAATGCCGCGACGGGCGTCCAGCGATTGCGGCGATCCGCCGAACAGGCTGGCCCGGCCGGCATCGGCTTCACACAGCCCGAGCAGCACGCCCACGGCCGTGCTCTTGCCGGCGCCATTCGGTCCCAGCAGGGCCAGCACCCGTCCAGCTTCCAGCCGCAGGTCCAGGCCGGCCAAGGCAACCGTGCCACCATAGGATTTGTGCACGCCTTCCAGTTGTGCCAGCGTTGCAGGAGGGTGAGTGTGCATGCGGGGCTCCCGGTCCAGTTGCTGGCAGATTAGGCAGGCGACATGCCCCGTTGCAGTCGCGACCGTCATGGCATCCGGGTGACAAACATCACCTGATCCGGACAGCCGCCGGCCCTACACTGCCCACCGCCAGCCCGGACAAGGGGCTGGCAGGCACGAAAGTGACTTCCGGCAACTTGGCCCCGGCCGCGCGGAACCGTCACACTTCAATCCTTGCCACGTCTTGGTTGCCCATGAATACCAATGCCGACCTGCTGAAAGAACTCCGCATCGACCGCAAGGCGCCCTCCGCACCGGAGCCGTCGCCACGCCGTGGTTTGCGCATCGCCCTGATCGTGGGCGCCGTCGCGATCCTGCTGGCCGTGGCCGCCTGGCTGCTGCTGGGCCGCGAAAAACCGATCCCCGTCGAAACCGCACCGGCAGCGGCACTGGGCCAGGGTGGTGCTTCACGCGCCTCGGTACTGGATGCCTCCGGCTATGTCGTGGCCCGGCGCATGGCCACCGTCTCGGCACAGATCACCGGCCGGGTGAAGGAAGTGCTGATCGAGGAAGGCATGCGGGTGGAAGCCGGCCAGGTGATGGCACGGCTCGATCCGATCGACGCCGACGCACAGCGCCAGTTGTACTCCTCCCAGGTAGGGGCGGCGCGCAGCCAGGCAGACGGCGTGCAAGCCCAGTTGCAGGAAGCCGAAGCCAACGCCAAGCGCCTGTCCTCGCTGGTGCAGCAGCAACTGGTATCCCGCGCGCAGTACGAACAAGCCGTTGCCACCCGCGACGCACTGCGTGCCCAACTGGTCACCGCACAACGCAATGCCCAAGTGGCGGCGGACCAATTGCGGGTCAGCGACATCAACCTGGACCACACCGTGGTGCGCGCGCCCTTCAGTGGGGTGGTGATTGCCAAGGCCGCGCAACCGGGTGAAATCGTTTCGCCGCTTTCCGCGGGCGGCGGCTTCACCCGTACCGGCATCGGCACCATCGTGGACATGGAGTCGCTGGAAGTGGAAGTGGAAGTGGGTGAATCCTTCATCGGCCGCGTGCAACCGCGCATGCCAGTGGAAGCGACCCTCAACGCCTACCAGGACTGGAAGATCCCGGCCGAGGTCATCGCCATCATCCCTACCGCCGACCGCAGCAAGGCCACGGTGAAGGTGCGCATCGCACTGAAGGAAAAGGACGCGCGCATCGTGCCCGACATGGGCGTGAAGGTCAGCTTCCTGGAGCCCGAGAAGCCCCAGGAAGAAGAGAAGCCGAAGGGCGTCCGCGTGCCGGCCGGCGCCGTGTTCGATCGCGATGGCGGCAAGGCAGCCTTCGTGGTCCGCGACGACGACACCGTGGAACTGCGCACGCTGAAAGTGGGCGGCAAGCTGGGCAACGATGTCCAGGTCCTGGAAGGACTGTCACCCGGAGAAACCGTCGTCATCGATCCACCGGATGCGCTGAAGGAAGGCGCCCGGGTCGTATCGTCCTGAACTGCGCAATCGCGCACACCCACCGAATCACGAAAGGGAGTCCCGATGTCCACCCTGGTTTCCATCCGCAACGTCACCAAGACCTACCAGCGCGGCCCCGAAAAGGTGCAGGTGCTGCATGGCATCGACCTGGATATCCCGCGCGGCGACTTCGTCGCACTGATGGGTCCTTCCGGTTCCGGCAAGACCACCCTGTTGAATCTGATCGGCGGACTGGACAACCCCAGCTCCGGCGAGATCGACATCGAAGGGCAGCGCATCGACCGCATGAATGATGGCCAGTTGGCGCACTGGCGCAGCCAGCATGTCGGCTTCGTGTTCCAGTTCTACAACCTGATGCCCACGCTGACCGCGCAGAAGAACGTGGAGCTGCCGCTGCTGCTGACCAAGCTCAGCGCCGCCGACCGCCGCCGCCGCGCCGAAATTGCCTTGACCCTGGTAGGCCTGGCCGACCGCAGGTCGCACCGTCCCAACGAACTGTCGGGTGGCCAGCAGCAGCGCGTGGCGATTGCACGCGCCATCGTGTCCGACCCCACCTTCCTGATCTGCGACGAGCCCACCGGCGACCTGGACCGTCATTCGGCCGAGGAAATCCTCAACCTGCTGCAGCTGCTCAACCGCAGCCACGGCAAGACCATCATCATGGTCACCCACGATCCGAAAGCCGCCGAATACGCCACCCACACCATCCATCTGGACAAGGGCGAGCTGGCCAATGGAGCAGGAACGAGTGAATAGGAACGAGAAGTGAGTGATGGATGAGCCAGGCCTCAAGGCCTTGCTCACTACTCACTCCTCTTCACTCACTCCTTGCTTCTCTCCCCGGAGATACCAATGAAATACTTTTCCCTGATCTGGTCGGCGCTGTTCCGCAGCAAGACGCGCACTTTGCTGACGCTGCTGTCGGTCACCGCGGCCTTCCTGTTGTTCGGCCTGCTCGATTCGGTGCGCGTGGCTTTCAATTCCGGCGGCAGTGTGGCCGGTGCGGACCGGCTGGTGGTGGCTTCGCGGTTGTCGATCACGCAAATGCTGCCGTACAACCTGCTGCAGCAAATCGAATCCACCCCCGGCGTGAAGAAGGCGACCTACGCCGCGTGGTTCGGCGGCATCTACCAGGACCAGCGCAACTTCTTCCCGAACTTCTCGGTCGGTTCCGGCTACTTCGACATGTATCCGGAATACGAGATCTCGAAGGAGCAGCGGGCCGCCTTCGAAGCGGACCGCACCGGTGCCGTGGTGGGCAAGGCACTGGCCGATCGTTTCGGCTGGAAGATCGGCGACACGATTCCGTTGCAGGCCACCATCTTCCCCAACAGCGACGGCAGCAATGCGTGGCCGCTGACCTTGCGCGGCACCTTCACCCTGAAGGACACCAAGCGCAAGGGCGAGGAAAACCAGTTGATGTTCCACTGGAAGTACTTCGATGAAGCCAACCAGTACGTGAAGGGGCAGGTCGGCTGGTACATGGTGCAACTGGACAACGTGGACCACGCCACCCGCGTGGCACGCGCCATCGATGCGATCTCCGAGAATTCGGACCGCGAGACCAAGACCCAGACCGAGCAGGCCTTCAACCAATCCTTCGCCAAGCAGTTCGCCGACATCGGCCTGATCGTGACCGCCATCATGGGCGCGGTGTTCTTCACCTTGTTGCTGCTGACCGGCAACACCATGGCGCAAGCGGTGCGGGAAC
>JBQGFJ010000154.1:0-2366 GCA_052040085.1 Pseudoxanthomonas sp. | reverse complement strand
TTCTGGCCCCAGCGCAGGAAGCCGTAGCGTTCCTGGTTGCGCTGGAATTCGATCTTGCCATTGAGGTCCAGCGACTGCGGGCTGCCGAACGAGTCCACTTGCACGGAGTGGTCGATCACCAGTTCCGAGGGGATCAGCGGGTTGATCTGCTCAGGTTTGCCGCCCAGCTTGACCACGGCATCGCGCATCGCGGCCAGGTCCACCACGCAGGGAACGCCGGTGAAATCCTGCAACACCACGCGGGCCGGCATGAAGGCGATTTCGGTGTCCGGCTCCTTCAGCGGGTCCCAGGTGGCCACGGCTTCGATATGCGAGGTGCCCACCGTGATTCCACCGTCCTCGTGGCGCAGCAGATTCTCCAGCAGGATCTTCAGGGAGAAGGGCAGCCGGGCGATGTCGAAGCGTTCGCCCAGCTTGGGCAGGCTGAAATAGGTGTAGGTGGTGGTGCCGCTCTGCAGGGTGCTGCGGGTGGCGAAGGAATCACTCATGGCCGAGGCTCCTGTGGCTGTGGGGATAGGGGTCCAGCATACCCGTTGCCGGATGACGGGCCGACCGCAATGGCCGGGGTTCAATCACGGGAATGGCATCGGGCATGGACGGTATTGTCCCACTTGAAGCCTCTGCAGAATTGAGTATGCATGGAAAAGTATGTATCATTCCGTCATACCTTTTCCCGTGGAGACGCCCATGGAAGCCACTGTTGCCGAGCGCGGCCAGATCACCCTGCCCAAGGCCGTGCGCGACGCCTTGGGCCTGACCAAGGGCACCCTGCTCAAGGTCGAGCTGGAAGGCGGGCGGATCATCCTGCGCAAGGATGTCAGCAAGGCACTGCGCGAGGTCCGCGGCAAGTACAAGCTGGTCGACGGCATGACCCGTACGGACGACGCCATGCGCGCCATCCGTGGCCGTGCACCCGGGGATCCCCTGGATGTGTGAAGCCCGCCATCGGATGGAGCCACGGCGATGATCGCGCTGGATTCCTCGGTCCTCATCGACATCCTGATTGGCGACGACGTGTTCGCCGAAGCGTCCGAGGCCTGCGTGGCCGAAGCGCTGGTCCACGATGACGTGGTGGTCTGCGAAGCCGTGGTGGCCGAGGTACAGGCCATGCTCGATACCTCGGTCAGCCTGATGGACCTGCTGGCGCCACTGGGCATCCGCTACCAGCCGCTGGGCGAAGCGGCCGCGATGCGGGCAGGACACATGAACAAACGTTTCCGTACCCGTGGCGGGCGCCGTGAACGCGTGGTGGCCGACTTCCTGGTCGGCGCCCATGCACTACTACAGTGCAATGGACTGATCACCCGCGACGATGGATTCTTCCGCGACTACTTCAAGGGGCTCAAGCTGATCGTGCCATCGGCCTGAACCCGACCTTTCAATTCACCCTCATCCCCCTGTTTCCCCGGAGTTCTTCCATGCTTGTAGCCTATCGCCAACATGCCGCCGAACGCGCCGCCCTCGGCATCCCGCCGCTGCCGCTGAGCGCGCAACAGACCGCCGCACTGATCGAGCTGATCAAGAACCCGCCGGCGGGCGAGGAAGATTTCCTGGTCGACCTGATCACCAACCGTGTCCCGGCGGGCGTGGATGATGCCGCCAAGGTCAAGGCGTCCTACCTGGCCGCTGTTGCCTTCGGCACGGAAAAGACCCCGCTGATCACCCCGCAGCGTGCCACCGAACTGCTGGGCACCATGTTGGGCGGCTACAACATCCATCCGCTGATCGAGCTGCTGGACAACGCCGAACTGGGTCCGGTCGCGGCCGAGGGCCTGAAGCACACCTTGTTGGTCTTCGATGCCTTCCATGACGTGCAGGACAAAGCGGAGAAGGGCAATGCCAACGCACAGGCCGTATTGAAGAGCTGGGCCGAAGCCGAATGGTTCACCAGCAAGCCGGAAGTGCCGCAGAGCCTCACCATCACCGTGTTCAAGGTGCCTGGCGAAACCAACACCGATGACCTGTCGCCGGCACCGGATGCCACCACGCGTCCTGACATCCCCATGCACGCCCTGGCGATGCTGAAGAACAAGCGTCCGGATGCCCCCTTCGTGCCCGAAGAAGATGGCAAGCGTGGTCCGATCCAGGAAATCCTGTCGCTGAAGGACAAGGGTCATCTGGTGGCCTATGTGGGTGACGTGGTCGGCACGGGTTCCAGCCGCAAGTCCGCCACCAACTCGGTGCTCTGGTTCACCGGCGAAGACATTCCGTTCATTCCCAACAAGCGCTTCGGCGGCGTGTGCCTGGGCAGCAAGATCGCCCCGATCTTCTACAACACCATGGAAGATGCCGGTGCGCTGGTATTCGAAGCGCCTGTCGACAACATCAATATGGGTGATGTCATCGAGATTCGCGTTTTCGACGGC
>JBQGFJ010000153.1:0-14164 GCA_052040085.1 Pseudoxanthomonas sp. | reverse complement strand
TCGCCCTCGGCCAGGCCATCGGCGCCCGGCAGGCCTTGGGGTCCCGCAGGACCCTGGGCTCCGGTTTCTCCCTGTGGACCTTGCGGGCCCGGCGAGCCATTCGTACCGGCAATGCCTTGTTCTCCTTGCGGTCCCTGCGGTCCGGCCGGACCTGTCGCGCCATCACTGCCGGCGGCGCCTTGTGGTCCCACTTCACCCTGTGGTCCTTGTGCTCCGGTGTCGCCCTTCAACGATGCCAGCCATTGGGTTTCAGTGCCCACGAATCCGTTGTTCACCGCCACCTGATAGGCGCTGTCACCCGCGGGCCCTTGTGCTCCGTTGCCTCCTCCTCCGTTGCCCAGTGCCGTCAAGCGATTGTCCACCGCCGCGAAGGCTGCACCCACGTTGTTGTAGCTCGTCCCCTGGATGACAAAACTCGGGGCGATGAATGTCCCGCCGCTGTAGCTGGCGCCGCCACCCAGCCAGGAGGCGATGCCTCCACCCAGTACGTTGAGGCCGGTGGTCAACTGGCCCAGGTTCACCGCATCGCGGTCGTCTGTGCCGTCCTCCACATCGGTGATGCGGCGATCGCCTACCGCCACGGTGTCGTCCTCGTCGGCGACCGAATTCGCGCCGATGGCCACCGCGTTGTTGCCGGTGGCTACCGCATTGTCGAAGCCATCGTTGTCGCCATCGGCGACGAAGTAGGGATTGGTGCTGCCTGCGGTCACCCCGGCGATGGCACTGTTGAGCTGACCCAGGTTCACCGCGTCCGTCGTCTGTGTAGCCGCCGCGACGTTGGTGATCTGGCGTTCGTTGCCCGCCGCGCCGACCGACACCGTGCGCTCGCGGTCCGCCACCGCGCCGAAGCCGAGTGCAGTGCTGAAATCCGCTTCCGCGCGCGAACTGACACCTATAGCCGTGCTGTAGTGACCATTGGCCTGGTTGTTGATGCCCAAGGCGACGCTGAAGTCCCCGGTGCTGGTGGTCGCCAGGCCCATCGCCACCGAGCTCAGTCCGATGGCGCGTGAGCCGACGCTCGAGGTGCCTTCGCCATCGGCGTCGTAGTCGAGCCAGCCTTCATACAGTGATCCGGATACCACCAGGCTGCCCTGGCCTTCGGCGCGCCCGTAGGCACCCAGCGCGACACCGGATTGCCCGGTCACGCGGTTGCCCAGGCCAATGCCTACCGCGTTGTAGTTCGGCAGCATTCCTTGATCGTTGCCGGAGCTCAGGTGGTTGCCGCTTCCGATGGCAACGTTGCGTGAGTGGTAGCCAGAGTTGTCGACACCAATGGCGACTGCGTACTGGCCGTGCGCGACGTTGCCGACGCCAATGGCGGCGGCATGGTTGTCACCGGTGGATGACGATAGGCCGATGGCGACGCTGTCGGCGTAGGGTGTCTTCACGTCGACCCCCATCGCCACGCTGCGGTCGCCTGACGCGCGGCTGCGTACACCTGCCGCGAGTGAATCGGCACCGGTGGCGCCATCGTTGGCATGGTTGCTGTTGGCGTCGGTATCGGCCGTGTTGATGCTGTAGTAATGCAGTTCGCCGCCGCCCGTACCGCCGCCGACGCCGGCAATGGCGGCATTCAACTGGCCGACGTTGACCGCATCGGTGTCCGCGGTTCCCGCGGCAAGGTGGATGATCTGCCGCTGTGCCGTGCTTGAGCCCACGGCCACGGCATAGTCGCGATCAGCGACTGCCTGATAGCCGATGGCAGTGCTGCCGATGTGCAGGGCCTGGCTCTGGTAGCCGAAGGCGCTGCTGTAAGCGCCTTCGGCGCGGACGCCCGCGCCCACGGCCAGTGATGTTTCGCCACTGGCGATCGCGCCATGGGAATAGGCATCCATGGTGCCATCGCCGTCCAGGTCCGCGTCCGGCACCGGGGTGCCTTCGCCCTGGAAGAACGTGGAGATTGCCAGGCTGCCACGGCCCCAGGCGGTGGCGTAGTTCCCCAGTGCCGCGCTCTGCTGGCCTTCTGCGCGGTTGTGTGCGCCCAGCGCACTGCTGCCATTTCCGTTGGTGGTGTTGGCGTAGCCGAGCGCGTTGCTGTTGCCGCCATTGGCAAGGTTGAGGTTGCCCAGCGCGCTGCTGCCATATCCGTTGGTTTCGTTGGCGTAGCCGATCGCATTGCTGAAGGCGCTGCCTGCGGTGTTGGCATGCCCGAAAGCATTGCTGGCAAAGCTGTACGCCGTATTGCCGGAACCGAACGCACCTGCATCCATGCCGCTGGCGGTGTTCTTGTAGCCCACGGCACTGGCCCGCTCTCCGGCAGCGCTGTTGCCAATGCCGGCAGCCATCGCTTCGCTGCCGGTGGCGCCATCGTTGTTGTAGTTGCCAGCGGCCGCATCGCTGGAATTGACGCTGTAGAACCGGGTGTCATCGCCGCCTGCACCCGCTCCTGCGATGGCGGCATTCAACTGCGCCACGTTGACTGCATCGGTATCTGCGGTACCGGTGACGACGTCGGTGATACGGCGATTTCCCACGGCGAAGGTATTGTCCTCGTCGGCCACCGATCCGGCGCCCAGCGCCACGCTGTTGGCAGCGATGGCTTGTGCGCCGCGGCCGATGGCCACCGCATCGAGCAGGTTGGCGCGCGCGCCATGACCCATGGCGATGGCGTAGTCGGCCACGGCGGCGTCACGGCCGAGGGCGAGGGCACCGTGAGCGCGCATGCCGATGCGGGCGCCCGTACTCTCGCTGTTGCCTGCACCGAAAGCGATGGAGTAATCGGCACCGGCACCGACCTGGCTGTAGCTGCCGAAGGCACTACTGTTGCCGCCGTTGGCGGTGTTGGAGTACCCGACGCTACTGCTGCCCGGTCTGGCAGCGATGTTGTCCACGCCCATTGCCACGCTGTAGTTGCCGTAGGCCTGTACGCCCGCCCCCAGGGCCACGGCACTGGTGCCCATTGCGAGGGCCGTCTCGCTGCTGGCCTCGTTGATGCCGTCTCCGTCGTTGTCGAGGTCGATCGTGACCGCACCATTGCCGTCACGATCGTGCCAACCGGCCAAGGCCACGCTGCCCGTACCGGTGGCCATGCCTTGTCGGCCGATGGCGGTGCTGGCCTGTCCCGTGGCCTGCGCCCCCGTGCCGATGGCGGTGGCATTGATCTGGCCGGCGCGTGCGCCATAACCCATGGCGATGGCGTAGTCAGCGTAGTCGGCCACGGCGGCATCGCGGCCGAGGGCGATGGCACCGTGGGCGCGCATGCCGATGCGGGCGCCCGTACTCTCGCTGTTGCCTGCACCGAAAGCGATGGAGTAATCGGCACCGGCACCGACCTGGCTGTAGCTGCCGAAGGCACTGCTGTTGTTGCCGATGGCGGTGTTAAAACTGCCGAAGGCACTACTGTTGCCGCCGTTGGCGGTGTTGGAGTACCCGACGCTACTGCTGCCCGGTCTGGCAGCGATGTTGTCCACGCCCACCGCCACGCTGTAGTTGCCGTAGGCCTGCACGCCCGCCCCCAGGGCCACGGCGCTGGTGCCCATTGCCAGGGCCGTCTCGCTGCTGGCGTCGTTGATGCCGTCTCCGTCGTTGTCGAGATCGACCGTGATAGCACCATTGCCGTCCCGATCGTACCAACCGGCCAAGACCACGCTGCCTGTACCGGTGGCTATGCCGTGTCGGCCGATGGCAGTGCTTGACTCTCCCGTGGCCTGTGTCCCCGTTCCAAACGCACTGCTGTAGTCGCCGTTGGCGGTATTAAAGTTGCCGAAGGCGCTGCTGTTAATGCCGTTGGCTTGGTTACTGCTGCCGAAGGCGCTGCTATTACTCTCATTGGCTTGGTTATTGCGGCCGAAGGCACTGCTGCCACTGCCGTTGGCCCTGTTCTGGATGCCAAAGGCGTTGCTGGAAGCGCCGAGCGCGGTGTTCAGCCTGCCGAAGGCGTTGCCCTCAGCGTTGGCGTGGTTCGAAAGGCCATAGGCTGAAGCATTTGAGCTGCAGGTGGTGTTGTCAGTGCCGTGTTCGTTCCCTTGATTGGTTGAGCCTCCTGTCTGGTCGCCCCACCGATCCAGGCAGGGCGAATCTGCCGCCCACACCGGCATCGACATCGCACCCAGCAGTGCCGTGGCAAGGAGTGAAGCGGCAGGCGCCGTGCGACGACGGGTTTTGTGGTTCATGGCATGGATCCCTGGTGGCTTGGAGCCGGCGAGCTGCCGGCCGTGATTGGGTATGCGAAACTCGGCAACGAAACAGGACACGCCCGGTGAACCCCGGGTCGGGGAACTGCATGGCGCTAGAATCGGATCAGGCACCAGTCACCCAATTGCTGGAACGTGCGCGCCTGGGCGACGCCGCTGCCATGCAGGCGGCCTATGCCGCCGTCTACGATGAGCTCAAGCGTGCCGCCCACCTGCAACTGCGGCGTGAGCGCGGCGCCTTCGAGACCACCATGCTGGTGCACGAGGCCTACCTGAAGCTGGCCGGCAGCGAGCAACTGGCGCCCAACGACCGCAACCACCTGCTGGCGATTTCGGCACGGGCCATGCGCCAGGTGCTGGTGGACCACGCCCGCAATGTGCATGCACAGAAGCGCGGCGCGGGTCAGCAGGCGTTGACCCTCACCGCCAGCATCGGCTCCGGTGAGCGCGCCGTGGTGGAAGTGCTGGCACTGGATGAACTGCTCGGCGCACTGCACAAAGTCGATGCGCGTGCCGCGCAGATCGTGGAGCTGCGCTATTTCGGTGGTTACGAGGAAAACGAGATCGCCGATCTGCTGGGCATCAGCTACCGCACCGTGCGTCGCGACTGGCGCAATGCACGCGCCTTCCTGCTGGCGGAGATGGGCCATTGAGCACGGGAGATATCGAAGAGAAGCGTCGTGCTTTCGCCTTGTTCAAGGAGGTGGTGGAACTGGCGCCGGATGCCCGCACCCGGCGACTGGACGAAGCCTGTTCCGGGGATGCCGAGTTGCGTGCGGGGGTGGAAGCATTGTTGCAAGCCGATGCCGGCGATGCCGAACCGTTTTCCGGCAATGCCAGCTCCTGGAGTTCGGTGCTGCAGGATGACGACCCTGCCCCCACGGAAGATGCCCTGCTGGGGCGCAGCGTTGGCGCATGGCGCATCACTGGCGTGCTGGGTCGTGGCGGCATGGGTGCGGTGTATGCGGTCGAGCGTGCCGATGGCGCGTATGCACAGCAGGCCGCACTCAAGCTGATCCGCACCGGCGCAGACTCCCCGGCGGCACGCGAACGCTTCCTGCGCGAACGACAGACGCTGGCACGCTTGCAGCATCCGCATGTCGCCACGTTGCTGGATGGCGGGTTCAGTACGGAAGGCGATCCGTATTTCGTCATGGAACAGGTCATTGGAACGCCGCTCGATCGCTGGGCCGACCAGCACAAGCTGGACCTGCGCCAGCGCGTGGTGCTGTTCCTGCAAGTGCTGGACGCGGTGCAGTATGCGCACCGCAACCTGGTGGTGCACCGCGACCTCAAGCCGTCCAACCTGCTGGTGACCGAAGCAGGCCAGGTCAAGCTGTTGGACTTCGGCATTGCCCGGCACCTGCAGGACGCAGACCTCACCGCCACCAGTGATCGCGCACTGACGCTGGAATACGCTGCGCCCGAGCAACTCCACGACGAGCCCATCACCACTGCCACGGACCTCTACCAGCTTGGCGTTGTGCTGTACCGCTTGTTGAGCGGAGCACATCCGTTCGGGCTGGAGGCCGACACGCCCCTGGCACGGCAACTGCAGGCACTCAGCCGTGATGCCCAACCGATCACGCGCAGTGCGCAACAGAGTGCAGGCGAGCTTGCCGCCGTGCGTGGGCATACACCGGCTTCGCTGGCGCGCGCGCTGGGCGGGAATCTTGCCGAAATCGTACATACGTGCCTGCGGCGCAATCCGGAAATGCGCTATGCCTCGGCGGAATCCATCGCCAACGATTTGCGTGCGTGGCTGGATGACCGACCCATCGCCGCCGTGCGCCTGGGGCGCAGCGAACGCATGCGTCTGTGGTTGCGGCGCAACCGCCTGCTTGCCGCTTCACTGTCGGCGGTGTCGCTGGCCCTGCTGGCTGGCACCGGCATCGCGCTGTGGCAGGCGCACGATGCGCGCGAACATGCTCGCCTCGCCGAACAGCAGCGCAACACGGCACAGGCGCAGACCCGCAAGGCACACCAGACCCTGTCCCTGCTGCAGGACGCGCTGTTCGGTGCGGCACCGCAGGGCCAACTGAGTGCCCAGTTCAGCCTGGCTGACCTGATTGGCCATTCGCGCCAGACACTGGATGAAGATCCCGATCTGGATCCCGATGTGCGCAAGGCCATGCAGCGCACCCTGGCCAACCTGTATGGCGTAGGCCATGACTGGGCCAATGCGGAGGCTTTGTACCGGCCCGGGCTCGACGGTGTCGTTCCCTACGATCGCGATGATGCGCAGGAGCTGGCGGCACACTTCGGCAACTACGCGCAGGTGTTGGGTGTGATGGGCAAGCCGAAGGAGGCCATCGTTGCCGCGGAACAGGCCGCAGCCTTGCGCAGGCAATACCTGCCGGACGATGTGTTCGAGCAGGCTGTTTCGTTGCGCAACCTAGGCGATGCTTATCTGAGTGCCGGTGACAATCCCAATGCGTGCCGCAACTACGAACAGGCGGTCGTGCAGTTCAGGAAGCTCGACAAAGCGGATCAGGTCGCGGCGATCGACGCGGCGGTGGCATTCATCGGTCTGGCCCGCTGTCTCAACGCGCAGGGCCAGTATCCGTCCGCGTTGCAAGCCGTTGATGAAGCCACCGCTTTTGCCGACAAACACGGCATGCCGGCGTTGTGGGACGGACGCGCCGTGTTGCTGAGCCTGAAGGCCACGGCGCAGAAGAACCTTGGCGATGCACCCGGTGCACTGGCCAGCTTCAAGCAGGCGCTCGATATCCTCGGCGAGACTCTTGGCATGGAACATCCGGCGCTTGCCGGTGGCTACCTGGGTGTGGGCGGCGCCTTGAACGACATGGGCCGTGCGCGCGAGGCACTTGAATGGTTCGAGCGTGCGGAAAACCTCATCGCAGGCAAGACCGTGCAGCCCGGTACCGATGCACGGCTCTACGCGGGTTACGGAATGGCCTGGGGCAAGTTGGGTGATGAGGGCAAGCGCGCCGAGTACTACCGCCGCGCGTTGGCCGCGCTCGATGGAGCCGACAGTGCGCCGCTGTTGGAACTGAGGGACAAAATCGCAACCGAGGCGGGACCGGCCGGGCAATGATGCAGAGGCCTGGCCAACCAGGCTTGCCGTGTGGATCAGTTCGCGTTTCGAAGCCGCAGTAACTCAGACCTGGCCATCCACGCGAAGACTGCATACATGCCGCACATGGACACGGCGTAGGCGATGGCGGCACCCGTCGCGCCCAGGCCAGGCACGAGCAACACCAGCAGCAATACTTGTGCCGCTGCCGCACATGCCACGGTCAGGTAAGTCTTGCGATTTTGTCCGGTGTATTTCAGGTAGGTTGGAGCAAGTGCGAACAGCACAGTGAAAGCCGTCGCCATCGCGAGCACCCGGAGTGGCACGATGCCCTCTTCGACGAACTCGGGCCGGAAAAGCTCGAGTACTTCCCGGGTGAACATGAAACTGATCAGCACGAACATGGCGAGCACGGGAATGAGCCAGCGCAGTCGCTTGCGCCTGAGGGCGAGCACGGTGGCGTACTGCCCGCGCTCGAGCAAGACAGCAAGTTGGCGCGCGTAGGCCCGGTTGGTGGCCGTGGCCAGCACCGCCGCCAGACCTGCCGTGCTGGCGGCAGCGACATAGGAACCCGTCGTGGTGGCTGACGGCTGTAGCCAATCCAGCGCGATGATCCCGGACTGGCCCAGTACGGCCAGGGAGATGCGATAGATGAAGAAAGGGTGCGAGGCGGCATTCCATGCGGCGGCGTTTTCCAGCGGCGTTGTGCGCACCAGGTCCGTCGGTACCACCCGCCGGATATCCAGGGCCATCAACGCCAGCACCAGCATCCATGCGATGCCCCAGCATGCAATGGCCATGGCACCATCCATGTGTATCGGAGACAGCAGCAGGATGGCGACAGTAGCCAATGCCATGGTGGGCACGGCGACCCGGAACAGAGTGAGTGCATGGAGTTCGCGTCCCCATGCACTCAATACCTCAAGGCCGTAATGTGCCAGTGCGCCAGCCGGCAGTGAGAGGGCGGTGACGACGATGGCCAGGCGGGTCGCATCGGAGAAGTCGCGCACCCACCATGCCCAGGCTGCCACCACGGCTGCCAGCAGCAAGGATGTCAGCAAGGTGCGACGCAGCCCGAAACGCATGTAGCCGTGCGCGTGCTGCCAGTTGCCGTGTTCGATCAGTACCGGCAGTAACCGCAACGCATATTTTTCGCTGCCACGCGGCGCGAACATCGCCATCAGGATGAATACCGCCGAGGCCACGGCATAGGCCTGGAATTCCTCTACCCCGAGTTGTCGCGCCAGTACGACCGAAAGCAGATAGCCGACCAGTTGACCTGCGAATGCGAGCAAGGCAAGCCTTGATTCATGCCCTTTGCGGGCATCCTGCTCGGTATTGGGTGATGCGAAGTTCACCAAGTCCCCGGCAATTCACGGCGCAATTGGCATGCAGCCCGGGAAGTGTTGCGATGAACAGCGTAAAACGAATGCGCGCGCCCGGAATCAGTCAACAGAGCGGAGATGATGCAGGCGGCTGCAGGTACAGGCTTGCCGTGTTTGCCGACGGGTACTTGCCTCCGTGAACAAACATGGCAACCGGCCCGGTTGGCACCGGGCCGGCAATCGCAACGTGGCTCGCGATATTCAGAAGGCAAGGCGTGCGCGCAGACCCAACATCCACATGGCATCGCTGGCGGGATTCAATGCCGGATCCACGACGAGTTGCAGGTCGGGGGTGATCGCAAAGTGCGGCGTCACATGGAAGCGATAGAAGACCTCCGCCACCGTTTGCGCCCGGAGTGCGTCATTGGCGGGACGTACCCAGCCTATGCCTACGCCGAACAGGTCTGCCGGGGCGCTGGAAGGACGCCAGCCGAATCCCGTGGACAATGCGCGTTCGGAGAACCAACCCTCGGACCAGCCGCCACGCAGGAACCACATCAGGTTTTCGCCATGCATGCGGTTGACGTTGAATGCCAGGCCATAGGCCTTGGGATTTCCCGCCTCGACCATCGGATCCCGGTACCACGCCGTGAGGTGCATATTGTCGCTGTCCATCGGACCACGCGCGTGGATCGGGACACCGGATTTCGCCAAGCCGCTCCAGCCGGCTTCGAGCATGTAGAAGTGCTCGCTCTTGCCGAAGAAGTCGCCAATCGTGCTGCCGGTATCGCTGCTGTGCGCCGTGAACATGCCCGGCTTCAGGTAGAAGCCGTTGTTGCCGGGATACCAGGCGCCCACCATGCCGAATCCGCGCAGTGCCGAGGCAATGGTGGGACTGGTGGAGAATGCCTGGCTCAGGAATTGCCGGTTGTCATCGAAGAACGGATAGGCATTCAGGAAGTTCGGCGCGAAGATCTTGCCAACCGCGTACTGGAAGCGGTTGTTGAACAGGTTCTGCCGGATATAAAACTGAGTGACGCCGATATCGAACTGGCCCCATGTGGCGGCCGTCGGCACGATCGAGCCACCCAGGATGCCGGCCTGCAACGGTGGCCAGTCGGTCCCCAGTTCCCGCCGGTCCTCGATGGCAACGTCCAGGGAGACCGCGTTCGGCGAACCCCTGTTGAACAGGTCATACGACAGGTTGAAGGTGAACTTGCTGCCAACGGCATTCGACTGGTCGATGGCGCTGTTGGAGTAGTTCTGCCAAAGCACGCCTTGGGACCCGCCTATCGTCAGGCCGTGTTCGGCGCGCAGGTTGCTTTTCCATGCGAACCAGCCGTCCATCGAGGTGGGGCGGCGGAACCGGCTGCTGTGGGTGGCCTCATCTTCCTCCAGGTCACCCTGTACCGAGAGCGTGCCATCCAGCAGGTTCGGGTAGAGATACCCATCACTTTCGTCAGGGAGGGTTCCGGCAGGTTCTTCTGCTGACGCACTATCGGTCGCTGTCTGCGCCCAGGCGGGCATCGCGAACAAGGCAGCCAGACTGAAAGCGAGGATGGTGCGCGCGTTGGATAGCCGGGGACGGCTTTTGTTCTTCATCAAGGGGGCCATGTGGATCAATCCTCCCAGACCGGCCTGTCGCTGCCGCGGACCGTGACCAGCGGGTCGCGCCAACGGCCCGGGGTCTTCGACAGCCGCACTTGCGGCACGAGCCGTTCCACTTCGCCATAAGGTGTCTGGCGCTTCATGATCTCCGGTGGCGTCATGCGGTTTTCCGGCAGCGAAGCGTCGAAGCCGATGTCGGGGAAATGGCCCAGGGACTGGAACCACATCGCCGCCCTGGCCAAGTTCACGCGCACGTGCCAACTGCCGCCTTCGGTCGCCTGGCGCCGCAGCGCGGCCAGGATGCCGGCTGCACCGATGTAGCCGGTGATGTAGTCGTTCATGACCAGCGTGGGAGGGAAGCGCGGGATGCCCGTGCTGCCACCCTCGGTGAAAGTGAAGCCGGTGGTGGATACGCCTTCCATGTCGAATGCGGCACGGTCGCCCCACGGGCCTTCCCAGCCGTAGCCGCGTACCGAGAGGTAGACGATGCCGGGCCTCTTGGCCGCGACTTCTTCCACGCCAAAACCCAGTCGTTCCATGGAGCGGCCACGGAAGCCTTCGATGAAGACGTCCGCGCCCGGCAACAGGCTGGCGAAGTGCTGGTTTTGTGCCTGGTTGCGCAGGTCCACCCACGCCGAGCGCATGCCCACGTTGACGTCGATCACCAGGGCTTCGTGTTCGAAGCTCTGGTCGCGGGCGATGTGCAGGACATCGGCGCCGTATTCGGCCAAGGTCCTTGCCGCGGTGGTGCCTGCGATCACGTGCGTGCAGGAGATCACCTTCAGGCCGGACAGTGGCTGCGTGGCCTGCGCCGAGAATTTCCTGGGCGGTGCGTCGCCGACCTTGACCAGCTCGATCAGCGGCGTTCCCGCCAGGTACTTGCCCTGCGGATGGGCGAGCCATTCGTCATGGGTGCGGTGGAGCGCGGCCACGGCGTTGTTGGCGGCCAACGTGTCCTCCAGTTCCTGCCCGTTCCACTTTTTCACCGCAGCGCGAATGGCTGCCGCATCCGGCGGGACCTTGAGCACATTGAGGATTCGATCCATCAGGTGCGGGTAGATGCCGGTCAGGTTGATGAAGCGGCCGTCGCGGGTTTCGAATGCCTGGAACGACAGCGGGTTGTCGAGCCCAATCGGTGCCTGGAGCATCAGCCCATTGACGCTGGGCTTCCACGACGTCAGCGAGGCCGGGATGGGATCACTGGCCGGAATCAGTCCGGCCGCCTGCAACTTGGTGTGGACCATGCCGATCAGCGGATTGGTATTCCAGACCGCCTGGCGCAGATCCACGGTCAGGTCCTGTCCCTCGCCTGTTCGCTGGCGCCAGATTGCAGCGGCACCGACGCTGGCGGCCATGGCGGGAATCGCCATGCATGCGCCAATGCGGAAGTGGCTGCGGAGCAGCGGGTCCGACCCGGTGAATACCACCTTGCCGCCGGCATCGTCGCTGCTGCCGCCGATGCTGCGCATGAATTCCGAGAACTGGGCGTTGATGTCGAATGTGACCGGTGCCGTCTGTGCGCTTGCGATGCTGGGTAATTTCGCGGCCAGTGCAATTCCCAGCGCAGCGGTACCCGCGCCCTTGATGAATTCCCTGCGATGGGTGTCGATGTCGGACATGCTGATTTCCTTGGGCCGGAGAGAGTGTGCGCTGCATGCCAAGGCCGGAAAGCGCAGGGCCCTGGGTGTCCAGTTTTCCTGCCGCACCGGTTCATGGCAGGGCAGTTGCTGAAGTCGCTTGAACTATACCGTGGCTACCGTTTCCGCGTGATTTATTTATTCGTCAAAAGATGTGGTAGTTCTCACACACTCAGATGGGCAAAGCGGGGCAGATTGTCTGCTCGCGTTGCCCTCTTTGAGGGAGTTTGATTGTTGGTGATGAGTGGCAACAGGTACAGGCAGAAGCCGTTGCTTTGGATCATGTGCCGTCTCTGAATGTGATGCAGGACAGAAAGAGGGTCTGCTGCTCACCTGGGCTGGGTATTCGTTGTGTCCATGGCCATGCTGGTTGCCATGAAAAACCATTCATGTTTGGCCGTTGAGATGGCGTCCTGTAGATATGCCGGCAAGGCAAAGTGCTCATGACAAGAACCTGTCTTGTCGGAATGGGATGCAGACATGCAGGCGCCAAAAGAGGCCGGGACCGGACGCGCACTGGGGCACGCGCCGGTCCCGGAATTTTCTTGCCGGACTGGGTCAGCCTTTCAGTGCAGTCGCGATGACATCGGCCAGCGGGGTGGTGGGGCGGCCGATCAGGCGGGTGAGGTCACCGCTGACAGTGAACAGGCCACCCTTGGCGGCACCCGCATCGGAGTCGGACAGCAGGTCGGCGAAGCCTTCCGGCAGGCCCGCGGCCAGTAGCGCGCTACGGAAATCGGCTTGCGGCAGGTCCTGGTAGACCACCGGCTTGCCGCTCTGGCGAGCGAGTTCGGCGGCGAAGTCGCCGAGGGTGACGGCGGGGTCGCCACCCAACTCGTACACCTTGCCGGCCTGGTCTTCGCCGGTGATCACGGCCACCGCGGCAGCGGCATAGTCGGCGCGCGTGGCCAGTGACAACGGTGCATCGCGGGTGCTGCCGATCAGGGCGCCGTGGGCCAGTGCCGCCGGGATCGAGGCTGCGTAGTTCTCGCTGTACCAGCCATTCCGCAGCAACACGTAAGGCACGCCGGAAGCAGCCAGGGCTTGTTCGGTGGCCACATGTTCCTGGCCCAGTGCCAGTGGCGAGGTGTCCGCCTTGAGCAGGCTGGTGTAGGCCAGCAGCTTCACTCCGGCGGCCTTGGTGGCGTCGATCACGGCCTGGTGCTGAGGCAGGCGCTGGCCGATTTCGCTGGACGAGATCAGCAGCAGGCGGTCCACGCCGGCCAACGCAGCGGCCAGCGCATCGGGCTGGGTGTAGTCGGCCTGGCGGACCTGCACGCCACGGGCTGCGAGATCGGCCGCCTTCGCCGGGTTGCGCACGATGGCAACGGTGCGCTCGGCCGGATGGCGGGCGAGCAATTGTTCAATGACTAGGCGGCCCAGTTGGCCAGTGGCGCCGGTGACGGCAATCAGGGGGATCGAGGTATTCATGCGGTGTGACTCCTGTGGGGTACGTGGGGTAGCCAATGGCGTGCATTGGCCATTGACGACAGGCTAGTCCTCAAGCTAACTTTTTGTAAGTACGTACTTATGGGTAAGTGCCATGTCCTCATCACCGGAAGCAACCCGTGCCGCCCTGCCGCTGTCGGCCATGGTGGGTCGTGGCGAACTCTTTGCGGCCGAATGCCCCTCGCGCGAGGTGCTGAAGCACGTGACCAGCCGCTGGGGCGTGCTGGTGCTGGTCGCCTTGCAGGGCGGCACGCAACGGTTCAGCGAACTGCGCAGGCGTATCGGCGGCGTCAGCGAAAAGATGCTGGCGCAGACGTTGCAGTGGCTGGAACACGATGGCTTGCTGGAACGCAAATCACTGCCGGTGGTGCCGCCGCACGTGGAATACACCTTGACTCCGCTGGGCCAGGAAGCCGCCGAGCGTGTCCGCGAGCTGGCTGATTGGATCGAGGTGAACCTGTCGCGCATCCTGGAGTCGCGGTCCGGCCAGGGATGATGGAAGGCCTCGTGGATCGAACAGGCTGATATACTCCACCCCAGTATGCGGCGCTGGGCCGCCAGGGTGGCCGCATGCCGCATTCCCCCGAAGAAAAGAAGCGCGTGTTGACCCGAGTGCGACGCATCCGCGGGCAACTTGACGCGCTCGAGCGCGCGCTGGAGGCCGGGGTTGAATGCGGCCCGGCGCTACAGCAGATCGCCGCCATCCGTGGTGCGGTCAACGGCCTGACCGTGGGTGTGTTGGAAAGCCACCTGCGTGAAGAGCTGGGTGCCATTGCCGTCACCGAAGACAACAAGGCCAGCATCGACGATGCCGTCGCGCTGGTCCGTTCCTACCTGAAATAAGACAGCCGGAGAGTCCCATGAAATCACGTGCCGCCGTCGCCTTCGCCGCAGGCGAACCCCTGAAGATCGTCGAGATCGATGTCGCTCCGCCGCAGAAGGGCGAAGTGCTTATCAAGATCACCGACACCGGCG
>JBQGFJ010000152.1:0-9188 GCA_052040085.1 Pseudoxanthomonas sp. | reverse complement strand
CGTCGAAAGCGGCAAAGATGAGAACCGGCCTGGATTCCAGCGGCTTGTGGCCGCAGTCAAAAATCGCGGCCGGGGCTGGTCCACCATCCTGATTCACGACACCTCACGCCTTGCGAGAAGGCGGGTCATTTCGCTGATCTTCGAGGAAGTGGACTGCGCGCAAAACGGTGTGACGGTGGTCTACAAGACCCTGCCCGACGTGGATCCACTGACGGAAATGGTGCTGAAATCCGTGCTTGTTGCATGGGATGAGTACCACAGCATTTCCAGCAAGCAGAAAGGCCTCGCCGGCATGGGCGAGAACGTACGCGCCGGCTGGCGTGCCGGGGGCCGGGCACCCAGCGGCTACGTGCTGGCCAAGATCGAGACGGGCACGGTGCGCGATGGCACGGCCGTCACCAAGAGTCGCCTCGAGGTGGATCCGGATCTGGCTCCGGCCGTCGCGGCGTACCTGCGGGAGCGAGCCAATGGCACCCCGCGCCAGCGAGCCAAGAAACTGACCGGTCTCGATCTGCCGGACACCACCCTGATCAGCATGGAGTGGAATGCGCTGACCTACGCCGGCAACACGGTCTGGAACGTGCAGGCCGAACGAGTGGGCGGAGAATACGTTGGTGGCGAGAAACGCCGGCCACGCAGCGAATGGGTTATCCAGCCAAACACGCACACGGCGCTGATCACAGAGGCCGAGGCCGAAGTGTTGCTGGGACGGCTGCAGAGCCGCGCCAAGGCCAGTGCCACCACCAGGACAGACCAGCGCGACCGCGATTCTTCAACGCTCCTGGGCGGCCTGCTGTATGCGCCGGATGGAACAAAATGGTGGGCCGAGTCCGACCGCTACCGATGGCACAAAGCGGGACAGCCATCAGTCTCAATTTCACGGGCTCACGTCGACGGCGGGATCCTCGACAACGTCATGGCGGAGCTGCGCCATCCGGACTTCGCTCGGGAGATCCTCAAGGCGACCAAGACACTGCTGGCCAGCGAGTCCGACCCCTCTGTCCTACGACGCCTGCAGAGCAAGGTGCAGGACCGTGCGACAAAGATCAGCCGCATGCTGGATATGGCTGCGCAACTGACTGACCCCGCACCGGCGCTGCGCAAGATTGACGAACTGGAGCAGGAACGCGCTCAGTTGGCACTGCAACTACAACGTCAGCAGGCAGAAGCCGAAGATGCGGGATGGGTGCGACACATCACCGAGGCCCACGTGCAATCGATGCTGGATACCATCGCGACAGAGGCGAAGGAAGCGGGCAACGGTGCGCTCATGCGGCCGGTGCTGCAGTCGCTGGTAGAGCGCATCGAACTGGATCCAGAAACGCTGTTGGGCAACGTGCATTTCAGGATCGCGGCTGATGGATCCAGAAAGAAAAATCCCGACTCGGAAACCGAGTCGGGAGTTAAGTTGGCGTCCCCACGGGGATTCGAACCCCGGTCGCCACCGTGAAAGGGTGATGTCCTAGGCCTCTAGACGATGGGGACGCGGTAAAGCGGTGAACAAGTTTTTATTTCAGCTTCGGACAGGCCTAATTGCCCGAATTGGTGGAGCCAGGCGGGATCGAACCGCCGACCTCTTGCATGCCATGCAAGCGCTCTCCCAGCTGAGCTATGGCCCCACGTGCTGGAAGGAGCGGAATTCTAGCGGGTCGTTACCGGTCATGCAAGCCTGTTGTCATGCCGATTTCATCTTGATGCCACTCGCATCCACGAACACGCGGGCAGCAGGCAATTCCCTGCAGAGTGCCCTTACCTGCCGCCCAGGAGACCCTTGCGCCGGAACCACCACTCCACGACCACCGTAGTCATTGGCGGGATGGCGGCGAGTATCGCAACCAGCAACGCCCACAATGGCCAGCGCAGTTTGAACCCGGCCACGATGGCCACCACCAGATAGACCATGAACGCAATGCCGTGCAGACGGCCAAACAGCCACACGCCCATGTCGGTGGTGCCACTGACGTACTTCAGGTACATGCCGATCAGCAACCCCAGCCAGGTCAAGGCTTCGGCAATGGCCACGATGCTGAAGACCTTGCCGGTCAATGACATTTCCTGGTTTGGATTCACGATTTCAGGGATTCCCGATGGAGGTCGCTCTCAATGATAGAGCAGAAGTCCGGGCCTGATTATTCAGAAGGATGCGAACAGGTGTAGTCCTGCAACAGCAGTGTCAGCTTCCCCCGGTCCGTCATGTTGGTCTTCGCCAGCAACGCCTTCACCTGCGTATTGACGGTTTCTATGGAGACGCTGCGCATCCGGGCAATTTCCATTGACGACAAACGGCGCATCAGGCCATCCGCTACCGCACATTCGGCCGGCGTCAAATGGAAAACCGATCGCAAGCGTGCATGGTCAAGTTCTTTTGGCCTGCCTGGCTCATGCAGCAGAACCAGTACGTTTGGTATCGCACTGCTCAGGGTCCGTGGAAGGGGCACGACATCCAGGACCAAGCTTCGCCCATTCGTCAAACGGGCAACACAATGACGCGATTCGGAGCCAACAGGGCTGACAGCCTTTTTCAACGCGGCCCTGAGCTCTGCATTGCTCGCCGTATCCAGCCCGGCCAGCCAATGTCCTGGCAAACCGTAACGCACAAGCAATCGCTCGGCCCTGCGGCTGGCATGAAGGATCGCACCGTCGGCATCGCAGACCATGACACTGTCGTTGTGCGCATCCCAGGCACTGGCAGCAAGTGCCGTGGCCACGGAGTCCAAGCGTGAGGTAATCCTGAGTGCCTGGGTAAACCTGGGCAACAGGCGCTTCAGTGTCTGGCGCGCCTTTGCATCCAGGCCTCCCGTGCGTTCCGGCAGGAACAGGTTCAGGTTGCAAACAGCGGCACCATTGCGCGCCACGGTTCCGCTGGCGATGTAATGGCCATCGAACTTGCGGAAGAATTCGTTGTACAGCTGGTCGCGCGCGCGCTGCCTGTCGGTGATGTAATCGGCATCGGTCAGGATGGCGTGGAGCGGGCTGGACAGGACGGCTCTGAGCCCATGATTGATGGCAGGGTCGGCACCCTCCAGGGCCACGAAGGCGGAGATGTCCGCAGTACTGAAGCCCGGCGCGACGATGGGCGAGAAACGACACGGGCCGAAGCTCAGCAGTTGGGCACTCGCCGCCCCGCAGGCACGGGCCGTCGATTCCAGTGCACGCGACCAGAAAGCAGGATCGAACGGCGCCTCGTTCAAGGCCGCTGTCACTTCACCATGCAACATCCCCATGGAGTGGATTCTAGGCAGCCCTGCCGCCGCTTGTCGATGCCAGAGGGCCAACGACATCACCAGTACTGGTGATGCGCCCCGGGGAGGTTCCGCTTATCAAGTCGAAGGTCCGCATGCCCGAAGACGCCACACATGTCCATACGCACACCACACCTGCCGCTCACCGTCCTTTGCACGGCCTTGCTGGCCCTGTTCCTGCCAGCCCCGGCCCATGCCGACAGTGTTCCCGCCTGGCAAAAACAGACCACCGACCAGGGCTGCTTCCTGTACCAATTCGACGAAAGCATCAGCGGGATGGAGTCCGACCCGCAGCCCACCGGCTATGTCTGGAGCGGGACCTGCACGCCGGGACAACCGATCAGCGGACAGGGCACGCTCTACGAGCAGGTAGACAGCCGCCACGGCAGCAAAAGGTATCGCTACATCGACAGCACGACCGGCAGGCTGGTGAACGGCTATTTCGACGGCCCGGTCGAGCGCAGGAGGCACGAGGTCGACGCCCAGGGGCAATGGAATCCGGCCGTCGACCACACTGGGCCCGCACCGTTCCAGGTCGTCGAATACCGGGGCAGTTGCATCGCCTCACTCCTCAATGACGAATACAGCGACTATTCCCAATGCACGCCTAACCGGGTCGATGACCCCATCATCATCCCCCGCGTGGCCCCCGCCTATTTCCCCCTGCCGGGCGCATACGCAGGTGTCGGCGACAGTACCGTTCCACCCACCGGGCTACCGGAGGCGCCACCCGTCCCGATAGCCCCGCCGCGACTCGCCGACCAGACCGGCACGACAATCCCACAAGCTGCACCGCCCCAGCCCGCGCTCGCCCGCATCGACCCGGCGCCCAATGCAGGCAATGGCCTCTGGAACACCGTTCCCACCCGCACCACTCCGGCCAGCGGCACCCGGATGCTGGCAGACTCCACCAACCCGGCCAAGCGTGCGCAACGCCAGCAACAGGTGGCCGCACGCAACGTCCGCTCCGAGCAACAACGCCGCGAACGCGAGGCGCGCAAAGGTACCGGAAGTGCGCTGTTTGGTGCACTGCTCCAGACCGCCGCTGTCGTAGCAATCGCCAAGAACAGTCCCGATGCCGCGCTTGCGTTGAGCAATCTTGCACAGAGCAGCGACACGGATGAGGCCAACCACCGGTTGATGGCCGGCGCGGTCACCGCATTGGCCGGAGGCGATTCGCAACAGGTCGGTCAGGCCTTGAGTGGACAGGCGATTACCCCCTCGTTCCCGGCATCACCTGCATCCCCGGATCCGCATGCAATCGTCAACGTGCCCGCACCACAACAACAGGCACCCGACGGCGGATTCAGCTACACCTATATCGACGGTCAATGCGTTGGCTACGGTTGCCCGGCACAACAATCCCCAGTCACCGCGAGCTGGAGCGCTCAGGATTATCCCCAACCAGATGCCAACCGCTGTCTGGTTCCAGTCGAGGTCGACAAGGCTTTCCCGAACGCGTTCTACGTAGCCTTCAGGAATGACTGCCGCGAAGACCTGCGCTGGCAGATATGCCTCATGTCAACAACCAGAGGACGCTGGGATTGCGGCGCAGGCACTGCCGCGCACGGGGATGTCATAAAGAAATATAGCCACACCACCGATGGCCGCTACGCTTATGCCGCTTGCAGCGTCTCCAACATGCGGGGAATAAGTTTCCGGAAAAGTGGCAACTGTGGCGGCGATCCAAATACCACGAATGCAAACATGGCTGGATTGAACTGAACATGCATTTACAACCCATCGCCATGCAATTGGAAGCCATATGTCCAGAATGATCGCCGCTGCCCTGCTTTCCCTACTTTTTACCTTTGGTCAGGCGCAGGCAAGCGAGAAAAAGCGTCTGTGGGGAAAGCCGCCCTATGCCAGCGCCTACGATGGCCTGCTGCCGGCGGGCATGACGCCAACACCCGCCCCCGGCCTCCATCCCTCGCAACTGCGCGGCGCGCGCGTGGCGCTGGTGCCTTCGGCCAACTTCAACGAGTGGGCACGCGTCTGGGAGCGTTGGCACGACGAGAATGGGGAGAGATTCGACAGAAAGTCCCGCGGGAAATTGGAGGGTTCCAGGAACAACAGCAACCCCCGCAACTTTTCCGAACACGTGGTTCAAGTCCTGCAGCCCTACGTCGGCGAGTTGTTCATCGCCAATGACCTGCCACAGGCGCGCGATGCAGGTGCCGACTATTACCTGATCGTCGATGGCTGGCTCGGCGCCCCCCTACCCTTCGAAATGACTTGCTGGGATACCTGTCACCGTGCCACCGGCAGTGTTCATCTGCTGGATAGCGAGCTGCGCCTGTTGTTCATTGCGCAAGGAAAAGGGAAGGCAACCAAGAGCTCGGGATTCTTCGGACAAAAAACGAACGAGGCCATGGAAGTCACCATGGCACTCGCCATTGAAGAAATGATGCGAGAGGTGACGAATGGCATGCACGGACACCTTTCCCGCTAGCCCCATGCGAACGCGCATCGAAGGAGACGATATCGTGTCGAGAATTTTCGCGTTGGTCCTGCTGTCCCTGTTCCTGATGTCCGGCCACGCCGAGGCGGCGGACAAAAAAAACATGGCCGGCAAGCCCCCGCATGCCAGCGCTTACGACGGTCTGCTGCCGGCGGGCATGACGCCCACACCCGCGCCCGGCTTCCACCCTTCTCAACTCCGCGGTGCACGTGTGGCACTGGTGCCTTCAGCCAACTTCAATGAGTGGGCCCGCATATGGGCGAACCTCTATGAAGAAGGTGGCTTCGAAAATTATTGGGGCGTCAAAATGTTCGGCCACAAGCGCGAAACATTTCAGGGCTATGAAAACAATAGCGATCCCAGGAATCTCGCTGAGCGGATTGTGCAAACCCTTCAACCCCATGTAGGTGAAGTATTCATTGCCACGGATCTTGTGCAGGCACGCGATGCAGGTGCTGATTATTACCTGATCCTCGATGGCTGGCTTGGAAGCTTCACGCGCTGGAATATGTGGTATCAGGCCACTGGAGGAGTTTATCTGCTTGATGGCGCATTGCAGCAAGTATTCGAGGCAACGGGAACTGGGAAGGCTGAACTCAAAATGGGGATGCTGGACGCCTATTCATCCAGGAAAATGGCCGATATCCAAGGCAGGGTCAGCGGCGAGGCCATGGAAGAAATGCTGGATGACGTGACTAGCACCATGCAGCGACAACTGGCGAAGAGCTACTGACCTCGAGCGAGTCTGTTTTACGTTTCAATTGAACATCCAGGATCAGGATGAAGCGAATGGGGATCCCGCAGCTGCTTCTCTTTTCATGTCTGCTCTGGCTGTCACCACACTGTGATGCCTCTCAGGCCGCTTCCTCTTTGGAAGCTCCATTGGCATCGCAGCCAATGTCCATGGAAAGTTTCCCCGTACATGATGCCTCCAGTCTGTTCTCCGACCTGCACTATCTGACAGGAAGAATCGATTATTCCCGGCACCCCGACTTCGTCCGGATACGCAATCCCCACTCAAACCGGGGAACTCAGTATCTGCGCGCCGATGTTCAGGCAGCATTCCTCGGAATGCGCAAGGAAGCCCTGAAAGAAGGCATCGTGCTGGCCATCGTTTCGGGAGCCAGAAGCTACTGGCGCCAAAAACAGATATGGGAAACAAAATGGCAGCTTTCCGCACCAATGGCACAGGATGAAATGGCCAGGGCAAGGACGGTGCTTGCCTACACCGCCATGCCGGCCACATCACGGCACCATTGGGGGACTGAAATCGACATCAACAGCACGGAAGACCGCTACTTCCTGGAAGAAAAAGGTCGGCGTGAATACGAGTGGCTGAAACGGAACGCCGCACGCCACGGCTTTTGCCAGGTGTATTCAGCAAAGGGCGAGTCACGCTTGACCGGTCACGAAGAAGAGAAGTGGCATTGGAGCTACATGCCGGTGTCTTCCACCCTGCTGGATAACTACAACCTGCTGGTGGCCGAGTCCGATATCAACGGCTTCCCGGGCAGTGAGGCAGCTCCGGCACTCATGCTGAAGGAACACTACGTCAACGGAATTGATCCATCCTGCAATCCACTACCTTTCAAGCTTCCCCCCTTGCTTGATCCTGTAGCCACCATGCAATGACGCCGCACAAAAACAAGAACACCCGGCATTGCCGGGTGTTCTTTTGGAGCAGCGATCAGTATCAAGCAGCGACGGAATCCGCGACTTCCTGGTATTCCTCGATCTGGTCGAAGTTCATGTAGCGGTAGATCTTGTCGCCATTGGCATTGATCACGCCGATGTCCGCCATGTACTCCTCCTTGGTCGGGATGCGGCCCAGACGCGAACAGATTGCCGCCAGTTCCGCGGAGCCGAGGTACACGTTGGAATTGCGGCCCAGGCGATTGGGGAAGTTGCGGGTCGAGGTGGAGAACACCGTGGCGCCTTCGCGCACCTGTGCCTGGTTGCCCATGCACAGCGAGCAGCCCGGCATTTCCATGCGGGCACCGGCGGTGCCGAAGGTGCCGTAATGGCCTTCCTTGGTCAGTTCGCTGGCGTCCATCTTGGTGGGCGGTGCCACCCACAGGCGGGTGGGAATGTCGCGCTTGCCTTCCAGCAACTTCGCGGCGGCACGGAAGTGGCCGATGTTGGTCATGCATGAGCCAATGAACACTTCATCGATCTTGGCGCCAGCCACTTCGGACAGGGTCTTCACGTCATCCGGATCGTTCGGGCAAGCGAGGATGGGTTCGTGGATGTCGGCCAGATCGATTTCGATCACGGCGGCATACTCGGCATCGGCATCCGGTTCCAGCAGTTGCGGATCGGCCAGCCAGGCTTCCATCTTGCTGATGCGGCGGGCCAGCGAGCGCGGATCCTGGTAGCCCTCGGCAATCATCCACTTCAGCAGCGTGATGTTGCTGGTGAGGTATTCGATGATCGGTTCCTTGTTCAGGTGCACCGTGCAACCGGCGGCGGAACGCTCGGCGGAGGCATCTGACAGTTCGAACGCCTGCTCCACCTTCAGGTCAGGCAAGCCTTCGATTTCCAGGATGCGGCCGGAGAAGATGTTCTTCTTGCCAGCCTTGGCCACGGTCAGCAGGCCCTGCTTGATGGCGTAGAGCGGGATCGCATTGACCAGGTCACGCAGGGTCACGCCGGGCTGCAGTTCGCCCTTGAAGCGCACCAACACGCTTTCCGGCATGTCCAGCGGCATCACACCGGTGGCGGCGGCGAAGGCAACCAGGCCGGAACCGGCCGGGAACGAAATACCCACCGGGAAACGGGTGTGCGAGTCACCACCGGTGCCGACGGTATCAGGCAGCAGCATGCGGTTGAGCCAGCTGTGGATCACGCCATCGCCCGGACGCAGCGAGACACCACCGCGAGTGGAGATGAACTCCGGCAGCGTGTGGTGCGTCTTGACGTCCACCGGCTTCGGATAGGCCGCGGTGTGGCAGAACGACTGCATCACCAGATCGGCGCTGAAACCGAGGCAAGCGAGATCCTTCAGTTCGTCGCGGGTCATCGGACCGGTGGTGTCCTGCGAGCCCACCGAGGTCATCTTCGGTTCGCAGTAGGCACCCGGGCGCACGCCCTGCCCTTCAGGCAAGCCGCATGCACGGCCCACCATCTTCTGCGCCAGCGAGAAACCCTTGCCGGTATCCACCGGTTGCTGCGGCTGGCGGAACAGGTTGGAGGCCGGCAGGCCCAGGAACTCGCGCGCCTTGGCGGTGAGGCCACGGCCGACGATCAGCGGGATGCGGCCGCCAGCGCGCACTTCGTCGAACAGCACGTCCGACTTCATCGCGAACTCGGCGATCACCTGCCCGTTCTTCAGCGCCTTGCCCTCGTACGGACGCAGTTCGACCACGTCGCCGTGGTGCATCTGCGACACGTCGAGTTCGATCGGCAACGCGCCCGCGTCTTCCATCGTGTTGTAGAAGATCGGGGCGATCTTGCTGCCCAGGCAGACGCCGCCGAAGCGCTTGTTC
>JBQGFJ010000151.1:0-2477 GCA_052040085.1 Pseudoxanthomonas sp. | reverse complement strand
CGTGCCAATCAACTCCATCGATGGCGCCGTGATGTTGAGACAGGCGGCAAGAAGGCGTTTCCGGGTAATGGCATGGCCTGCGATCAGGAGTTGCTCGCGCTCAAGCTCGAGCTGGCGCGTGTGAAGAAGGAGCGGGATTTTTTGCGCGATGCGGCGGCGTTCTTCGCCAAGGAATCGTCTTGAGGTACGAGGCGATCCGACGCCACCGCGACCAGTACCCGATCCGCCTCGTGTGTCGTTGCCTGAAGGTCTCGCCCAGCGGCTTCCACGGCTGGGCGTCGCGTTCACCCAGTGCCCGCGATCAGGACAATGCCCGGTTGCTTGTGACGATCCGCGAGCATCATGCGGCCAGCGACGGCGTGATGGGCGCACCGCGCATGTACGAAGTGCTGGGCTACGAGGGCGAGACGGCCAGCCTCAACCGTATTGCCCGGCTCATGGCGGACGCCGACCTGTCGGGCGTGCCGCAGAAGCGGCGCTGGCGGCACAAGCGCTCGGGCGTGCGCCCGACCTTCGTGCGCAACCATCTGGCCCGCGACTTCACCGCCAACGAGCCCAACACCAAGTGGGTCGTGGACATCACCTACATCCGCACAGGGGAGGGTTGGCTGTATCTGTGCGCCGTGCTGGATCTGTACTCCGGCAAGGTCGTCGGCTGGTCGATGGCACCGGTGCAGGATCGGCACATGGTGCTCAAGGCGGTGATGATGGCGAGTTGGCAGCGACCGGATCGCAACTCGGTAATCCTGCACTCCGACCGCGGTACGCAGTTCACCAGTGCCGAGTACCAGCAGTTCCTGAAGGACCACCACATCATCAGCAGCATGAGCGACGTCGGTCACTGTGGGGACAACGCGGCGGCTGAAGGCTTCTTCGGCAAGCTCAAGCGCGAACGGGTTCACCGCCGGCGCTACCTGACCTTGGCAGAGGCCAGGAGTGATGTGTTCGACTGCATCGAGCGAGTCCATAATCCGCTCATCCAGCGAAGGCTCGACGCCAAGGATCAGGCCTTTAGACTCGGGTTCACCCCCGTTATCACGGACACTTACGAGAAGGCCGATCGAGGCCCCGAGGAGTGTTCATGTCGAAGCGAAGAAAGTTCAGTGCCGAGTACAAGCGTGGTGCGGTTGAACAGGCCAGCCAGCCGGGTGTCAGTTGCGCCCAGGTGGCGCGGGAACTCGGGATCCGTGACAACCTGCTGACCCGCTGGAAGCGGGAAGCCCGGAGCCAGGGCAAGGTGGCCTTTGGCGGCACCGGGACGCCACGTGACGAGGAACTGGCGCGTCTGAAGCGCGAACTGGCCCGGATGAAGAAGGAACGGGATTTTTTGCGAGAAGCGGCGACGTTCTTTGCCAAGGGATCATCCTGAGGTATCAGGTGATCGAACGTTGCCGCGACGAGTTTCCGATTCGGCTGATGTGCCGCTGCCTGAAGGTGTCGGCCAGCGGCTACTACGACTGGAGCAAGCGCTTGCCCAGCGCCCGTGCGCTCGACAACCAGCGCCTGCTCGGGCGGATCCGTGAACTGCACGAGGACAGCCGGGGCGCCCTGGGGGCCGGCCGCATGCACGAAGACCTGGCCGATGAAGGTGAGTCGGCCAGCCTGAACCGGGTGGCCCGGTTGATGGCGGTCGATGGCCTGCAGGGCTGGCCACGGCCGAAGCGACGCGGTCAACGCGCTCGGCCGACACTGACGCCGCCAGGCGTACGCAATCTGCTGGAACGCGACTTCACCGCACTGGAACCGGAGACCAAGTGGGTCACCGACATCACCGAGCTCAAAACCGGCGAAGGCAAGCTCTACCTGTGCATCGTCCTGGACCTGTTCGACCAGCGGGTCGTGGGTTGGTCGATGTATCACCGGCAGGATCGGCAGATGGTTATTCGGGCCGTGCAGATGGCGGTCTGGCAGCGCCAGGGGAGCGATCCAGTGATCCTGCATTCGGACAGGGGCAGTCAATTCCGAAGCCATGACTACCAGAACTATCTGAGGAACAACCGGTTGATCTGCTCGATGAGCGCCGTCGGCCACTGCGGTGACAACGCCGCCTGCGAAGGCTTCTTCGGCATGCTCAAGCGCGAGCGGATCTACCGCACGACGTACCCGACACTCGATGCAGCAAGGACCGATGTGTTCGAATACATTGAGCGTCGCCACAACCCAAGAATGCGGCGAAGGACTGTCAGGCAGGATTTGAAGTTTTCCACCCTTTCACAACCGTCCGTGGTTTCGGGGTAGAACCCTTCTACCTGTACCTGATCCTGGACCTGTACAGCCGCAAGATCGTCGGCTACGAAGTGCAAGAGCGCGAGACTGGCGACCACGCTCAGTACCTGCTCAAGCAGGTAGCCCTGTCCGAGAACGTCCATGCCCGCGCCATCAAACCGGTCCTGCATGGCGACAACGGGGCCGCGCTGAAGGCCACCACGGTGCTGGCGACGCTGCGCTGGCTGGGCATCACACCCTCCTACTCGCGC
>JBQGFJ010000150.1:0-1764 GCA_052040085.1 Pseudoxanthomonas sp. | reverse complement strand
CAGCGGTACCGCAAGCGAACACTTCGGTGATGTCACCGGAAGCCACGCCATCACGCCACTCCTGCAACGACACCTTGCGCTCGGTGACCTTGCGGCCGGCATCGCGTGCCAGTTGCAGGATGCTGGAACGGGTGATGCCTTCCAGGATGCTGCCGGACAGCTCCGGGGTCACGATGCTGCCATCGCGATACACCAGGAACACGTTCATGCCGCCCAACTCCTCCAGGTACTTGCCTTCCACCGGGTCCAGGAACAGCACCTGCGAGCAACCCTGTGCAGCAGCTTCGCGCTGCGGCAACAGCGAGGCAGCGTAGTTGCCACCGCACTTGGCCGCGCCGGTACCGCCCTTGGCGGCACGCGCATAGTCGGTGGACAGCCAGATCGACACCGGCGCCACGCCCTTGGCGAAGTACGGGCCGGCCGGGCTGGCAATCACGTAATAACCCGCTTCCTGCGCCGCGCGCACGCCGAGGAATGCCTCGGTGGCAATCATGAAGGGACGGAAATACAGGCTGGTCTCCGGCTCGGACGGCACCCACTCGCCATCCACGGCGATCAACTGGCGCAGCGATTCGACGAAGGCATCCACCGGCAACTCGGGCAATGCAAGGCGACGGGCCGAACGCTGCAGGCGCTCGCCATTGGCTTCCGGACGGAAGGTCCAGATGGAACCATCGGCATGGCGATAAGCCTTGATGCCTTCGAAGATTTCCTGCCCGTAATGCAACACCGACGCCGCCGGATCCAAAGCCAGCGGTCCATACGGACGCACCTGCGCATCGTGCCAGCCATCAGCCAGGCTCCAGTCGATGGAGACCATGTGGTCGGTGAAGTGCTTGCCGAACCCCGGCGCGGCGAGGATCGCGGTGCGCTCGGCCGGCGTGCGGCCCTGGGTGGAACGGATCACCTGGTAATTCAGCGGGGCATTGGCAGTCATCGTGGTTCTTCCTGTGGTGCATGCATGGCGGCATGCCCCTCCCGGGCCATGCCGATGGATTCGATCAAAGCATCCCGGTTTCCAGCCGCGCGGCTTCGGACATCATGTGACGGCCCCACGGCGGGTCGAACACCAGTTCGACGTCAGCTTCGGACACGGTGGGGATCAGCTCCAGCTTGCTGCGCACATCGTCCACCAGGATCTCGCCCATGCCGCAGCCGGGCGCGGTCAGCGTCATTTTGACCTCGACCATGCGCTCGCCGTCTTCGCGGTGTTTCAAATTGGCCTCGTAGACCAAGCCAAGATCCACGATGTTGAACGGGATTTCCGGGTCGAAGCAGGTGCGCAACTGCTTCCACACCAGCGCTTCCACCTCTTCGTCGCTGGCGTTCTCGGGCAGGGCGAGCGACTCGGTCGGCTCCTTGCCGATGGCGTCGCCATCCTTGCCGGCGATGCGGAACAGGTTGCCTTCCACGAAGACGGTGTAACTGCCGCCCAGGGCCTGGGTGATGTAGCCATAGCTGCCCGCCGGCAAGGTGACGCTTTCACCTTGCGGGACGAGCACGGCGGGACAGTCGCGCTCGAAATAAACGGGTTCACTGCTACGGGAATACATGGTGCCGGTATGGGGGCGCCGGGGCCGGGAACAAGCCGCCATTCTACCGGCAGCGGAGAGCCGGGGCATGCCGGACCATATCCATCCGGACGCGGACGTTGGGCCGGAACGCGGATAGGCCTTATCCTTGGCGCCCTTTCCGGAAGTCGCCATGCCCGCCCACCCCACCCCACGCCAAGGCCGCTTCTGGTGGCCGCTGCTCCTGCTGCTT
>JBQGFJ010000149.1:0-3357 GCA_052040085.1 Pseudoxanthomonas sp. | reverse complement strand
GCAGTTCGTCCAGCTTGCCGCGGTTGGAGTAGGCGTGGACCAGTTTCATGGAGGGGTTTCCAGTGACGTTGTCCGCTGGAGCGGCGCTTGGCCGTGATGCTTGGCCGTGATGAGGCGTTTCGGCGAAAAGCAATCGCGGGCAAGCGCCGCTGCTGCATGTCAGTATCAGCAGCCGAGTGCCGCGCGTTGTGCTGCCAGCAATTCGCCGATGCCTTTTTCCGCCAGTGCCAGCAGGGCATCCAGTTCGTCGCGGCGGAAGGCATGGCCTTCGGCGGTACCCTGCAGCTCGATGAAGCCGCCGCCATCGTTCATCACGATGTTCATGTCAGTGTCGCAATCACTGTCTTCGGCGTAGTCCAGGTCCAGCACGGGCACGCCGCGATAGACGCCCACCGATACCGCGGCCACGGCGCCGAACAACGGATTGCGCTTGATGTCGCCCCGCGCCAGCAGTCCGTTCACGGCATCCGCCAGTGCCACGTAGGCGCCGGTGATGGCGGCGGTGCGGGTGCCGCCATCGGCTTGCAGCACGTCGCAATCCAGGGTGATGGTGCGCTCGCCCAGGGCGCCACGATCCACGCAGGCGCGCAGTGCGCGGCCGATCAGGCGCTGGATCTCCAGCGTACGCCCGCCCTGCTTGCCGCGTGCGGCTTCGCGATCACTGCGGGTGTGGGTACTGCGCGGGAGCATGCCGTACTCGGCGGTCACCCAGCCTTCGCCCTTGCCGCGCAGGAACGGCGGCACCTTGTTGTCCACGCTGGCGGTGCAGAGCACGCGGGTCTGGCCGAAGCTGATCAGCACGGAACCTTCGGCGTGGCAGGTATAGCCACGCTCGATGCGGACTTCGCGCATTTGCTCGGCAAGGCGGCCACTGGGACGGGTGAGGGACATGCGGAAGTACCGGAAATCAGGGTGCGCTAGGGTACCATTCGCCTCCCGCATCCATGGCCGCCCCGAATGATCCGCAGCATGACTGCCTTTGCCACCGTTGAACGCGTCGCCGATGCCGGCACGCTGGTGGGAGAACTGCGATCGGTCAACCATCGTTTCCTGGAACTGGGCCTGCGCATGCCGGAAGAGCTTCGCGCATTGGAGCCACTGGTGCGTGAGCGCATCTGTGCGCGCATTTCGCGCGGCAAGCTGGACTTCAGCCTGCGCCTGCGGGGTCCGGATGGCGGTGGCTCGCTGCAGTTGAATGCAGCCACCCTGGCGCAATTGTCCGAACTCTCGCTGGATCTTTCCGCGCGGTTCCCTGGCTTGCGTACCGAATTGACCGAACTCCTGCAGTTCCCTGGCGTCCTGCAGAACCGGGCGACGGATCCGGTGGCCTTGCAGGCCGAGGTACTGGCATTGCTGGATACGCTGCTGGACCAGTTCGTGGCCGCGCGCTCCCGCGAAGGCGAAAAGCTGGCGTCGGCCATCACGGAACGCGTGGACGGCATCGCGGCCCGTGCCGCCGAGGCACGGGCATTGATTCCCGATATCCGTGCCGGCCAGCGGCAGAAACTGGAAACGCGCCTGGCCGACCTGTCCGCGCCTGCCGATCCGGGCCGGGTGGAACAGGAACTGGTGCTGTGGCTGCAGAAGCTGGACGTGGACGAGGAACTGGATCGGCTGGACAGCCATGTCACCGAAATCCGCCGGGTGATGAAGCAGACGGAACCGGTGGGCCGCAGGCTGGACTTCCTGTTGCAGGAGTTCAATCGCGAAGCCAACACGCTGGGTTCCAAATCGGTCGACATCCGCACCACCAATATTGCGGTGGAACTGAAAGTGCTGATCGACCAGATCCGCGAACAGAGCCAGAACATCGAGTAGGAAAGCGGGCGAATGAGCAGACGCGGCACCCTCTATATCGTGGCGGCTCCTTCCGGGGCAGGCAAAAGCAGCATCGTGAATGCGGTGCTGGCGCGTGATCCGCAGATCGCCCTGTCGATCTCGTTCACTTCGCGGGCGCCACGCCCGGGCGAGCGCCACGCCCAGCATTACAACTTCGTCAGCGCGGACGAATTCAAGGGCATGATCCGTACCGGTGATTTCTTCGAGTACGCCCAGGTGCATGGCGACTGGAAGGGGACCGCCCGGCAGTCGGTGGAACCGCAGTTGTGCGCCGGCAAGGACGTACTGCTGGAAATCGACTGGCAAGGCGCGCGGCAAGTGCGCGAGAAAGTGCCTGATGCCGTCAGCGTATTCATCCTGCCGCCTTCGCGGGCGGCACTGGAAGAGCGCATGCGCAAGCGCGGCCAGGACAGCGAGGACGTCATCCGCCAGCGACTGGCGGCCGCTCGCGAGGAAATGTCCCATTACGAAGAATTCGATTACGTCATCGTCAACGAGGTCTTCGATACCGCGGTGGATGAGATGTGTGCCATCTTCGCCGCCAGCCGCTTGCGCCGCGAAGCGCAGGCGGAAAGGCACCAGGGCCTCATTGCCGCCCTGTTGGCGGAAGACTGAGCCAGACCGGCCCGGAAAGATGCCTGTTTTGCCTGTAACTGAATGATTTTAAAGAGGAATAGGGTGTGGCGCATTGCGCTTGCGCGCGCCAGACCCTACAATCCCCGCCCCTTATCCAATCCGTCATTGCGGCCGCCCGTGGTCGCAGGGAGCCCGCATGGCCCGCATCACCGTTGAAGATTGCCTGGAAGTCGTCGATAACCGCTTCGAACTGGTCACCATGGCGGCACGCCGTGCGCGCCAGTTGGCCAATGGCGTGGAGTCCACGCTGGACAATGACAGCGACGACAAGCCGACCGTGCAGGCACTACGTGAAATCGCTGCGCGCCGCATCGACAACGACCTGATCGACCGCGTGGAAAAGTCCGAGCGCGAGCGCAAAGAGCGCGAGGCCCTGGAATGGGCTGCCGCCGAAGTCGTGGCCGACGACGATCTGTCCAAGAACGACGACTGAGCCTTCGATTGCTCCATTGATCCATCAGACGGCCCGTCATCGACGGGCCGTTTCTTTTGTGAGTTTGCCGTTAAGTCATCGCTGGCTTAGGCTGGCGGTCATGAAGTCAGGCCGTACTGTCCAAGCCATGCCATCTGCACCGTCCGTTGCCGGCGATGCGGTGCCCGAGTACGTCCGCAAATTCGAACAGACGGCGGCTTATTTGCCGCGCGAGCAAATGCCCTTGCTGCGGCGAGCCTGGGAGGTTGGCGCAGCCGCGCATGCCGGGCAGACCCGCAAGTCCGGCGAGCCTTACATCACCCATCCGGTCGCGGTGGCAGGCGTGCTGGCGGAACTGGGGCTGGATGCCGAAGCGCTGATGGCGGCCATCCTGCATGACACCATCGAAGATACGCCGCTGACCCGCGAGGAGATCGCCGGCGAATTCGGCGAAGCTGTGGCCGAACTGG
>JBQGFJ010000148.1:0-2497 GCA_052040085.1 Pseudoxanthomonas sp. | reverse complement strand
CAGTGAATACCTGCTGGCAGTCGGTCCCAACGGCTACAACGGCACCGATGGCGGCGTGGCCTGGAAGCTGCCGGTATACAGTGACGATTACGGACAGTTGGATGGTTCGGTCTTCTACAGGTTCAGCGACAACGTGCAGATTGGCCTTGAGATGAACAACCTCAACAATGCGGAGCAGCGCACGATCATGGAGCAGGGTGCGGCCGGCCGGCACGTCACGTCCTGGTTCGTGAACGACAGGCGGTATGCCGCGACCATCCGCTTCACGTTCTGAGTGTGATGACGGATGTCGTGAATGCTCCATCGTCTACATGAAGTGCTGCTGCAGTGCAGTAGAAAAGCCCCGCTTTGCGGGGCTTTTCTTTGACAGTCGGTGCAAGGGGTGGAGCTTCCCTTGAGTTCTGCCTTGCAAAATAGGCGCGTGAATTAGTATGTGATTTTGGAATAGAAGTTCATAGATTCTTCATTGGAACGCGATTTTGCGTGTCAAGTACGCTCTGTTGGGGGTCCGCCGGAGGTGGCGGCCCCGGGGAGGCCGGACTGTGGATGCAGGTTGAGTGGTACTGGTCGCGAAACCGTCATCGGTGGGGATACCGGAAGACACTGAAATGCGCCACTTCCGTTGTGCGTGGCTTCAAAACTGATTGTTCGTTGTTAGATGTGTCCTGGGAGGGAACAACATGTCAATGCGTCATCGTCGTAACCCGGCTGGCCGGGTGTCGCCTCATTTTCTCAGCTGCCGTCCGCGCCAGTCCGCGCTTGCGTTGGGCATTGCCATCTTGCTGAGCGCGGGTGCACATGCCCAGGAGGCCACTGCGCCGGCAGAAGACAAGAAGGACGCCACCGAGCTCGATGCCGTGGTGGTTACCGGTATCCGTGGGGCGGTGATGCGGGCGCAGGACATCAAGCGCGATGCCGAGCAGATCGTCGACTCGGTCACTGCGCAGGACATCGGCGCCTTGCCGGACCGCAGCGTCACCGAAACCCTGAAGCGGGTGAGCGGCGTGACCGTGACCAATTTCGTGGCGCGCGATGATCCCGACCACTTCTCCGCCGAAGGCAGTGGCGTGATGATCCGTGGCCTGACCCAGGTTCGAAGCGAACTGAACGGCCGGGACGTATTCAGTTCCAACGGTGGCCGGGGCCTGAGTTTCGAGGAAGTGCCTTCCGAGTTGATGGCGGGCGTGGACATCTACAAGAATCCCTCGGCAGAAATCATCGAAGGCGGCCTGGGCGGCACGGTCAACCTGCGCACCCGCATGCCGTTCGACGAGGCGGGCCGCAAGGTTGCCGCCAGCATCGATTACACCTACTGTGACTTTGCCAAGCAGGGCAAGCCGTCGGCCTCGGTCCTGTTCAGTGATCGGTGGCAAACCGGCATCGGTGAGGTCGGCCTGCTGGCCAACCTGTCCTATTCCGAGCTGGCTACCCGTTCGGATGGCATCCAGATCGAGCCTTTCGTGCGCCGTAATGAAGCGCCGCTCCTGGAAGGAACCAACTTCGACCACGTCTATATCCCCGGCGGCGTCAACTGGCGCACGCTGGACTTCGAGCGCAAGCGTCAAGGCGTGGCGCTTGCCTTGCAATGGCGTCCGAACGAGGACACCGAGTTCTACACGCAGTACCTGCGTTCGCAATACAACATGCAGTGGCGTGAACGGGCCATGGTATTCGGTGACCAGTTGCAAGGTCCCGACGGTGCCTACAACAACAACGACATCCTGCCTGCGCCGGGTACACGTTTCAATTACGACAAGAATGGTGTTTTCCAGAGCGGCTATGCCACACGCCTGCGTCCGGAGGTATACGAGAACTGGGGTGGCATCGACTGGGGCCTCATCTATGACAACATCGATTGGAGCCTTCCCCAGGATGAGATTGACGCGATCATCGCTGAACGAACCGCAGGGCAACTCGCTGAGAACACCGAGCTGTGCTGTGGCTTGAGGCCATTGACCATTGCTTTCCGCACCAACAACCGGCTGATGAAACAGGAGACGGTGACCAGCGATTGGTCCGGTGGCTTCCGTCATTTCATTACCGACAAGCTGGTGATGCGTGGCGACTTGCAGTACGTGGAATCTTCCAGCAAGCCGCATGACTTCACGATTTATACGGAAACCTTCCTCAGCGACATCTACCTGGATCTCACCGGCAAGTATCCCTCGCTGAAGTTGGCGGAAAATGGGCAGTTGCAGGATGCCGGCAACTACTCGTGGTTGGCGGCCATGGACAACATGCAGGACAACCGCGGCGAGCAATTGTCGGCCCGCGTCGACTTCGAGTACAGCTTCGACGACAACAGCTGGTTGCGCTTTGCCCGTTTTGGCGTGCGTATCAGTTCCCGGGAGCAGATCAACAAGGACAGTGGTTGGGATAACTGGAATCCGATCAGTGCCACCTGGGCCACGCTGGATCCGGGCAATGGTGCGTTTGGTTCATGGGATGGTGCCAACGAACTGGCATGGCTCGACAAGTACCTGACCCAGTATTCCGA
>JBQGFJ010000147.1:0-15197 GCA_052040085.1 Pseudoxanthomonas sp. | reverse complement strand
TCAGCGCCTTGCGCCGTCCGTCCTCATCCAATGCGGACCAGTCGAGCCTGTTCATGCCAGCGACCTCTCCACCGAGAGCACCATCAATCCCCGCGCACCAGCGCGCTCCAGTTCCTCCAGCCGCTGCCAGGTAATCCCGCCATGGCACATGGTCTGCAAGGCCAGCGGCGCATTGTCATCCGAAGGCAGACGCACCAGCGGTTCGGCATCCGGCAGCAGTCGCGCCAACTCATCCACGTCCTCGCGATTTGCGCGGAACATCAGCAGCTTGCTGTCCTTCAGCTTGAGTACGCCGTCCAGACGACGCAGCAGCATGCTGGCCAACCCACTGCGCGCATCTTCGAATTCGCGCACCGGACCCGCCAGCACCGCTTCGCTGTCCAGCAGGGTTTCCACCGGCTTCAACTGGTTGGCGGCCAAGGTGGCACCGCTTGAAACGAGATCGCAGATCAAATCGGCAGTGCCGAGTTTCGGCGCAATCTCCACCGAGCCGGACAACTCCACCACACTGGCCTGCACGCCTTGTGCATCCAGCCATTCCGCCAGGATGGCCGGATAACTGGTGGCAATGCGGGTGCCCTGCAGCTGCGCGGCTCCCTGCCAATCCCAACTGTCCGGGATGGCCAGCATCAATCGGCAACTGCCGAAACCGAGAGGCCGCATTTCACGATAGGCAGCCGGCAAACCGATGCGCACGCGCGCACCGCCCTGCTCGTTCAATTCGTTGCGACCCACGATGCCGAAATCACAAACACCATCGGCGATCAAGCCAGGGATATCGTCATCGCGCACCAGCAGCAGATCCACCGGCAGGGAGTCGCCATAGCAGAACAGCTTGTCGCGGCTTTCGCGCCAACTCAGCCCGCAGGCGGAAAGCAGCGCGCGTGCCGGTTCAGCCAGGCGGCCGCTTTTCTGGATGGCGATACGCAGTCGGTCGCGCGTGGCGCCGTTCACGGGAGGACTCATGGGGGATGCTCAGTGGGAGGCGAACGCGCGCGCCTGCTGGCGGCGCGCGGCAATGGCGTAACCACCTGCGCCCCGTTCCAGGGTGCGGGCAACACGGCCAATGGTGGTGACGCTGACCCCGGTGAGGTCATGGATTTCGCGATACGGAATACCTTTTTGCAGCAACGGCACCACGCGCCAACGATCGGTCATGGCTTCCAGTTCGGCCGGCGTGCACAAGTCTTCCAGGAAAGCGCGCACGTGCTCCGGGTTGCGTAACGCAAGAAAAGCGCGGACCAGCCGATCAACGGCATCCGGCGCTTCGGGGGTTTGGGCACTGCGACGCTTCATTCCGGGCATGTCTTTTTGTACTAATACGCTATTACATTATTCCGTCAGGACAGCCCTGTCAAACGCGACCAAAGGGAGACGCCGAGCATCTCTTCGGAAACACGACCGGGATGTATGGGCAGGTGGAAAGCGCCCATGGCTAGCCCGCCCCGTCTTCACGCAGGGCAAGCCAGTGCCTCGATGGGCGCACCAGTCAGGCTTGCTGCTTCACCGCGGCAAGCAATTCGCCCGATTCGATCAGACGTACGGCGGCGGCAACTTCGCCGTCCATTGCACGATCCCGGTCCAGAAAGGGAATCCGGCGGCGGATGGCCGCATGCGCAGCCGCCACGGAAGCGCCCGGATGGAACTCCTCGGTGGCCGCCAGTTCAGCACGCAAGGCCTCGATTTCGGCAAGGAATACGCCCCGCCCTTGCGCCTCCGGCAAGGGACCGCCGAAGACCTTGGCAGCCAGCGACTCGGCATCGGCACTCCGTGCCAAGTCACGCGCCGCATTGATCATGTCGCGGCGCAGGTCCAGCGCCTGTGCGGCGGTATACAGCTCCAGCGCCAGCACCTTGCCCAGGTCCTGCGCCATGGCCAGCACGTGCCGGGCCTCGTTGGCGCCCATGGAAACATGATCTTCGGCATTGGCACTGGTGGGGATGGAATACACCGATGTGGGATGCGCGCGGCTGGCCAGGTCGTTGACGATGGCCGCGGCGGTGTACTGCACGATCATGTGGCCGGATTCGGTGCCATCCTCGTTGCCGATCAGGAACGCCGGCAAGCCATCATTGGTGGCCGGATCAACCAGCTTGTTCAAACGTCGCTCGGAAATCGATGCCAGTACCGGGATCGAGGCCTTCACGTAACTCATCGCCAGTGCCAGCGGCATGCCATGGAAGTGGCCGGCGGAAATCACCTGCCGCTCCAAAACAAGCGCGCCGACGTGCGCCGCATCCGCCTTGTCCGGGAACACCAGCGGATTGTCGGTGACCGCATTGAGCTCCACGTCCAGCACGCGCTTGGCCTGTTCCAGCGCATCGCGCACCGCGCCATGCACCTGCGGGATGCAACGCAGCGAATAGCTGTCCTGCGGCTGGTGCTTCTTGCCGCCACGGAAAGGTTTGAAGCGCGCGTAGAACTTCTCGCGGCCATGGCGCTGTTCGGTGGGCACCCAATCCCAGCCGATATCGAAACGCAGCGCCTGCGCCTTCTCCGTCTGCCAGCTTGCGGGCAGCCAGGGCCGGAACTTCGGCACCAGGTGGTACGGGATATCCGCGAGCGTGGACCCTGACAGCAACTGGCGAAGACGGCCCGCCACATGCACCTGGCCCGGATGCGGACGCAAGGCGTGCACTTCTTCGGCGAACGCACCCAACCGGCCGGCGAATGCATCGATGGTCATCGCCGCTGCAACATCGGCGGTATCCAGCAGGTTGTCCAGCCGGTACGTGGCCAGCACGCCCATGGCCAGCATCTGCGCGGTGCCGTTGTTGAGCGCCAGGCCTTCCTTGTACGAAAGCGCCACCGGCGCCAGACCGGCGGCCGCCAATGCCTGCGCGCCGCTCATCCGCTCGCCGTGCAAGAAGGCTTCACCGCCCCCCAGCAGCACGATGGCCAGATGGGAAAGTGGCGCCAGATCCCCCGAAGCCCCCACCGAACCCAGTTCGGGCACGACCGGCACGATCCCGGCATTGAGCATGGCCGTCAGCGCCTGCAAGGTCTCCACGCGGATGCCCGAGTGGCCCTTCAGCAAGGTATTGATGCGGATGCCCAGCATGGCGCGGACGACTTCCGGCGCCATCGGCTGGCCAATGCACACTGCATGGGTGACGATCAGATTGTGTTGTAGTTCTTCATGCAAGGAACGCCCGGATTTGGCGGCGCCCGGCAACTCATCGCGCAACGGATGCGCGCCCAGCAGCTTGTCGGCATTGCTGCCGAAGCCGGTGGAAACCCCGTAGATCGGCTCTTCCCGGCGCACTTGCTCGGCCAGGAAATCCGCCGCGCGCGCCACAGCCTTCAGTGCATTCGCATCCAGTTCCACGCTGGCACCGAAGGCAATCTCGACAAGCCGGTCGCGTGTCAGCGAATGCCCGTCGAGCAGGATCGGCTTCATTGCAATCCTGCCAGGGCGCGGGTCTGCTCCAGCTCCACCTTCAGCGTGGCCGCCAATTCATCGCGACTGACTTCGAACTGCTGCTCGCGCAACAGGTCCTTCACCGTCACCACGCCACGCGCCAATTCGTCCTCACCCGCCAGCACCACGAAGCGCACGCCGGCACGCGCGGCATACTGGAATTGCTTGGCCAGCTTGCGCGGTTCCATCTGCACTTCGGTGTTGATGCCACCAGCACGCAGGCGCCGCGCGATATCCAGTGCCTCAGCCAGTTGTGCCTCGTCCATCAACGCCACCAGCGCCTGCACGCTGCTTTCATCCACACCCGCGATCAGACCAGCCTCGCGCAATTGCCAGAACAAACGGGTGAGGCCGATGGAAATGCCCACGCCGGGCAACTTCGACTTGGTGTAGTGGCTGGCAAGGTTCTCGTAACGGCCACCGGAGCAGATGGAACCGATCTGCGCATAGTCATCCAGCTGGGTCTCGTAGACCGTACCGGTGTAGTAATCCAGGCCACGCGCAATGGAGAAGTTCAGGCAGTAATCGTTTTCCGGAACGCCCAGCGCCTTGACCAGCGCCAGCACTTCGCGAAGTTCGGCAATGCCTTCGTTGAAGACCTCGCCACCCTGCCCCAACGCATCCAGCCGCGCGATGGCATCGGCATGGCTGGTGGAACGCACGGCAACGAAATCCAGGATATTGGCTACAACCGCGGCATCCAGCTCGAAATCCGGACCAACGAGGGTCTCGCGCACCGCATCCGCGCCGCGCTTGTCCAGCTTGTCCACTTCACGCAATACCAGCGCCTGGCGCTCGGCATCGACAATCCCCTGCGCCTCGAAGAACCCGCGCATCAGCTTGCGGTTGTTCAACTGGATGGTGAATGCGCCAATACCCAGTTCGCTGAAGACCGAATGGATCACCGCCAGCACTTCGGCGTCGAAACGGATGCTGAGGGCATCCTTGCCGATCACGTCGATATCGCACTGGTAGAACTCGCGGAAGCGGCCGCGCTGGGCGCGCTCGCCACGGTAGACGCGCTGGATCTGGTAGCGGCGGAACGGGAAGGTCAGGTCGTGCTCGTGCTCGGCCACGTAACGGGCCAGTGGCACGGTCAGGTCGAAGCGCAGTGCCATTTCCGGCAGGCCTTCGCCTTCCTTGGCCAGCGCACCGGTGGACTGGACGAAATAGACCTGCCGCTCGGTTTCCCCGCCGGACTTGGTCAACAGCACGTCCGAGAGCTCGAACACCGGGGTTTCCACCGGCAGGAAGCCGAACCGTTCGTAATTGCGGCGGATGGTATCCAGCATGCGCTGGAAGGCGATCTGCTCGCGGGGCAGCAGTTCCATTACCCCGGGTGGCGTGCGCGGCTTGATCAAGCGAAAAACTCCGGCGGGAATCAAGCGCATATTCTAGAACCGAACGCCCCCGGCTGGCAGGAAACCTGCTTTGCCACTTGCCCACTGGGGCCCTGATTGAATAAAATGGGCAGCTAGCGGGGTGTAGCTCAGTCTGGTAGAGCGCTACGTTCGGGACGTAGAGGTCGCAGGTTCGAATCCTGTCTCCCCGACCAAATTCAAAGATGGTCCCCCGATTTCACGCAAAAGCCGGCCTAGTGCCGGCTTTTGTCTATGCAGCCCTGGCAGATGGAACGCACATCCATCACCAGGGTTCATCCACACAACGGATCATCCGATGACCCATTCACTCCGGCCATGGCGTTCAGGCGGCCGTCTGCTGGTGTTGGTCGGCATCCTGATGTCGGCCTTCAATCTGCGCACTGCGGTGACCTCGCTGTCACCGTTGCTGGATGTGCTGGGCACGGAATTCGGCTTTGGCAACACCATGGCCGGCGTACTTGGCATGTTGCCCACTGCGGCCTTTGCCGTTTTCGGCGTGCTGACACCACGGCTGGCCCGCCGCCTTGGGCTGGAACAGACGGCACTGTTGTCCATGCTGCTGGCGGCCGCCGGCCTGATGGCCCGTGCAGGGGCAACCGATACAGGCAGTCTGATGGCTGCCTCCGTATTGGCCCTGGCCGGCATGGGCATTGGCAATGTGGTCCTGCCGCCATTGGTAAAGCGCTACTTCCCGGATCGTGTCGGCACGGTCAGCACGCTCTACATCACCATTCTCCAGTTGGGCACCATGTTGCCTGCATTGCTGGCGGTTCCATTGGCAGCCGCTGCCGGCTGGCGGATGTCACTGGGCATCTGGTCCCTGCTGGCCATGCTGGCTGCCCTGCCCTGGTTGAAGTTGCTGCTGGACAGGCGACGCAGCCATGCCATGGATGAAGGTGATGCAGCGACAGAACTTCCAGTACCGGAGGCACGCGGGCATGTGGGGCGCACGTCGCTGGGCTGGGGCATGGCGCTGATGTTCGGCATGACGTCACTGATCACCTACGCCATGTTCACGTGGCTGCCACGGTTGATGGTGGAAGCCGGTGCCAGTCCTGCCTACGGCGGCACGCTGCTGGCGCTGTTTTCCGCCTTTGGCCTGCTCAGTTCATTGAGCATGCCAACGCTGGCGGTGCGAATACGCAATCCGTATCCCATCGTGGTGGCATGCGCCACCTGCTATCTGGCCGCTTTCGCTGGCCTGTTGTGGGCACCTTTGGCCGCACCGCTGCTGTGGCTGACCCTGCTCGGGCTGGGACCCAGCACCTTTCCGCTGGCCCTGACCTTGATCAACCTACGCACGCGGACGCCCGGGGCATCCTCGGCGCTATCCGGATTCATGCAGGGCGTGGGCTACACGCTGAGCTGCATGGGACCGTTGTTCTTCGGGCTGCTGCACGAACTCGGCAATGGTTGGCAGTTGCCGTTTGCTTTCCTGACGGTGTGCGTGGCCGTACTGCTGGTGGGCGCCTGGCTGGCATGCAAACCGCGCCATCTGGAAGATTGCTGGTAGCCCTTCGCAACCAGGCTTGCCGCACGCAGAGACTGTCCACGATCTGTCGCGAGCGCAGGCGGATGGCGTGTGGTCAGGCTCAATCCGGTAGCAAATCCGGGTGCCGTACCTGCCCTTCCCCGCGCACCACGAAACGCTCCACGGTGAGGGATTCGAGTCCCATCGGGCCATAGGAATGCAGGCGCGTGGTGGAGATGCCGATTTCCGCACCCAGGCCCAGTTCGCCGCCATCGCTGAAGCGCGAGGAGGCATTCACCATCACCACCGCCGAACGCAATGCGTGGACGAATTTCTCGGCATTGGCCGCATCGCGGGTGGCGATGACTTCGGTGTGGTCAGAGGTGAATTGCTGGATGTGCGAAATGGCGTCTTCCAGGCTGTCGACCACGCGCACGGCGATGACCAGGTCCAGGAACTCCGCCGCGTAATCATCGTCGCTGGCGACGGCGGCATCCGGGACCAGCGCACGGGTCGCTTCGTCACCCCGGATCTGCACGCCTGCCGCCTGCAAGGCCGATGCCGCACGCGGCAGGAACGCGGCCGCGACATCACGGTGGACCAGCAGCGTTTCCAGTGCGTTGCACACACCCGGGCGCGACACCTTGCCATCCAGCAGCAGCCTGAGTGCAAGATCCTGGTCCGCGCTGGCATCCACGAACAGATGGCAGACACCCTTGTAATGCTTGATGACCGGCACCCGCGCATGTTCCGCCACGAAACGGATCAAGCCCTCGCCACCCCGCGGAATGGCCAGGTCCACGATATCGCTCAATTGCAGCAACTCCAGCATGGTCTCGCGGCGCAAGTCTTCCACCAGCGTCAGCGCGGCTTCGGGCAATCCCGCTTCGCGCAAGGCGCGCTTGAGCGACGCCGCGATGGCCGTATTGGAATGGATCGCTTCCGAACCCCCGCGCAGGATCACGGCATTACCCGCCTTCAGGCATAGCGCAGCGGCATCGGCCGTCACGTTGGGGCGCGCCTCGTAGATCATCGCCACCACGCCCAGCGGAACCCGCACCCGCTCCACGCGGATGCCATTGGGGCGCGTTTCACTGCGCGTCACCAAGCCGACTGGATCAGGCAGCGCGGCGACTTCACGCAAGGCGCCGGCGATCGCGGACAACCGCTTTTCGTCCAGCCGCAGCCGATCCAGCATCGCACCGGTGATGCCTTTCTCCGCTGCCGCCTGCATGTCCTTGCGGTTGGCTTCCAGGATCGTGGCGGTATCGGCGTCCAGCGCCGATGCCATCGCAAGCAGCAGGGCATCCTTGGCGGACGTGGAGAGCTGCGCGATGGCCAGCGCGGCGTCACGGCATTGCAGGGCGTGTTGCTTGATATCACTGGTCACGTTGCTTCCAACCCGTTGTAGGTGCGGCCTGGGCCGCGATGCTTCCCCGGAACGATCCATCGTGGACATCGGAAAGCGGCTTCCGTTCGCTTTCCTTCATGCGGTGCAGCTCGCGACCTAAAGAAGCGCCAGGTCGTCGCGATGGATGATGTTGCCCCCGTAGTTGTAACCGAGGACGGCTTCGATGTCGCGCGAATGACGGCGCGCGATGCGGCGGATGTCCACCGCCGAATACTGGCTGACCCCGCGCGCAACGCGACGGCTGCCCGCCTCATCCCGCAGCACGACTTCCACCATGTCGCCACGGCGGAATTCACCTTCGGCCGTCACCACGCCTCCTGGCAGCAACGACGCACCCCGGTCCGCCAGTGCCTGTGCCGCACCGGCGTCGATGATGATCGCGCCCTCTTCCAGAGGCGCGTTGCGCAGCCAGTATTTGCGCGCTGCCAGCCGGTTCTGTGCCGGACGGAAGCGGGTGCCATGCAGGCGTCCATGCGGAAGTGCACGCACGGCATCGGCACTGGTGCCGTTGAACAGGAAGGTTTCGATGCCCGCCGCCGCTGCGCGTGCCGCGGCTTCCAGCTTGGTCCGCATGCCGCCGGTACCGCTTCCGCTGCCTGCGCCACCAGCCATGGCGTAGAACTCGGGTGTCAGGGCTTCCACGTCCAGGATGGGTTTTGCATCCGGATCCGTGCGTGGATTGGCGGTGTAGAAACCATCGATGTCGGTGGCGATGAACAGCGCATCGGCATCCACCAGCGCTGCCACCACGGCAGCCAGATTGTCGTTGTCGCCCAGCTTCAGTTCGTCCACCGAAACCGTGTCGTTCTCGTTGATGACCGGAAGCGCACCCAGCGCCAGCAGCTCCTGCAACGTGGCACGGGCATTGAGATAGCGGCGGCGATTGCGCAGGTCATCATGAGTCAGCAGTACCTGGGCCACCGGACGCTCGAAGAAGCGCTGCCACAAACCAATCAGTTGTGCTTGCCCCAAGGCGGCCAGTGCCTGCCTTTCCGCCATGGCGGCACCCGAAGCCGGCTTGTGGTGCAGGATGGCGCGCCCTGCGGCTACCGCGCCGGACGACACGATGACGACTTCACGTCCCGCGGCCAGACTGCTGGACACGAACTGCGCCAAGCCCAGTGCATGCCGCGGACTGAGTCCCTCGCCTTCCGCCGCCAGCAGGCTGCTGCCCACCTTGAGCACGGCACGCCGCCAGGCAGGCAAGGTCTGTTCGGAAAATGCAGGGGCAGTCATCGGGCTCATCGGGCGGCGCTCAGCGCGTGTTCCATTCGTGGACGGTGATCGTGGAGGAACCCATCGTGGCCAGGGGATCGGCATCCACGATCGCTTGCGCTTCCGCCAGGCTCGCGACATTCAGCAGGTAGGCACCACCGCTGCCATCACTGAAGCCACCGGTCATTTCCAGCTTGCCGGCGGCGCGCAGGTCATCGAGGAAGGCGACATGCGGGGCAATGACGGCTTCGTCGAACGAGGGTTTGCGCATTGCCAACACCAGATAACGCTTCATGTCCTTTCGCCTCTCTCCACTGCATCTTTGTTTGAAGCCGAAGGACAAGGCCTTCAGGCACCCAACGCTTGCCAACGGGCCTGCAATTCATCCAGCCGGAGATCGGCACCGGCACCGGGCGATACGCGCGCGGACAGGCTGCCTTCCGGCGTTCGCCCTTCACCCGCCTTGTCCGCCGATGCCGCCGCGGCCTTGTAGGCTTCGCGGAACGGAATGCCAGCCAGTGCGGCTTCCACCGCCACGTCGGTGGCGTACATGCCGGAATCAATGGCTGCCCGCAGCCGGTCTTCGCGCCATTCCAGGTTGGCGAGCAGCGCGGGCAGCAATTCGAGTGCTGCCAGGCCACGTCCGAAGCCATGGAAAATCGCACCCTTGCTGGCCTGAAGGTCACGGTGGTAACCCGAAGGCAACGACAGCAGTTGCTCGATTTCGGTACGCGCCGCGGCCACGCTGGCGTGCGTGGCGCGCATCAGTTCGATCACGTCCGGATTGCGCTTGTTGGGCATGATGGAACTGCCGGTGGTGTACTGCGCCGGCAGCGCCACGAAACCGAACTCGGCGCTGGTGAACAACGACAGATCCCAGGCAATGCGGCGCAGATCCAGGGTGGCGCCGCCGAGCGCTTCCAGCGCCGCCAGTTCGAACTTGCCACGCGAGAGTTGCGCGTAGATCGGACTGACCTGCATGCGCGCGAAATCCAGCGCTTTGGTGGTGTGTTCACGGTCCAGCTTGAGGTTTACCCCATAACCTGCCGCCGTCACCAGCGGATTGGCATCCACCAGCTTCAAGGTGTCGGTGGCGCGAGCGGCGTTGTCGATGAAGGCTTCGGCCCAACCCGCCCACCACATGCCAGCCGATGACACCACCGCGCGCTGGATATGGGTGTAGCCGGGAATCGGCAGGCCACGTTCTGCCTGTGCGCGATCAAGCGCAACCTTGGCGATTTCCCGCGACAGCGATGCCACCCGCGCCAACTTTTCCTTCAACCACAGCCGGGTAGCCACCAGGATCTGGTCATTGCGGCTGCGGCCGGCATGGATTTTGCGGCCGGCATCGCCCAGGCGTTCGGTCAAGCGCGCCTCAATGGCGGAATGGCCATCTTCATAGCGTTCGTCGAGTACGAAATCGCCGCTGCTGAAATCATCGGCCAGCAATCCCAGCTCGCGCTTCAGGCCCGCCAACTCATCCGCGGAAAGAATGCCGATGCGCTGCAGGCCTTCCGCATGTGCGCCACTGGCGCGGATGTCGTGCAGGAAGAACTCGCGATCCAGCACCACGTCATCGCCGGCGAGGAAACGCTGGATTGCCGCGTCCACCGTCACGCCGGGCTTTTGCCACAACAGGTCACTCATGCCGCGTCCTCCACGGGAATGCTTTCCAGTTCATGGAAACCGAAAGCCAGATTGAGGTTCTGCATCGCCTGTGTCGCGGCGCCCTTGAGCAGATTGTCCAGCGTGGCCACCACCACTGCCCGCTTGCCGCCGGGCGCAACGGTGAATCCCCCGATCTCCACGCCATGACGGCCGGCGATGCGACTGACCCAGGGCGCTTCATCCAGCACCTTGACCAGGGGTTCAGCGGCATAACGCTGCCGATACAGGCTGCGGATGTCTTCCACTTTCACCGGTTGCTGCAACCACAGGTTGGCGGTCATGGTGATGCCACGGAAATGCGGGGCCACGTGCGGCATGAACTCCACCGGCACGCCCAGGTGGCGCGATACCTCGCGCTCGTGCATGTGGTCGGCCAGCGAATACGGCATCAGGTTGTCTTGCAGCAGGTCGACATTGTTCTTGTCGGAGGGCGTGGTGCCCGCACCGGAATACCCCGACACGCCAAAGCATTGCGGCGGCCCTGCCAACTGCTCCAGCAACGGTGCAATGGCCAGTTGCATCGCGGTGGCGTAACAACCGGGGTTGCTGATGCGCTTCTGGCCGGCGTACTGGCCGCGCGTGAGTTCGGGCAAGCCGTAGTACCAGCCCTCGTTGAAACGGTAATCGGCCGAAAGATCGACCACCACCGTTTCCGCCGCCTGTGCGTCGATTGCGGCGACAAAATCGCCGGCCTTGCCATTCGGCAGTGCCAGGACTACCGCATCGGCGCGCTTGGCGGCCACGGCATCCGGACCCAGGCTCTCGTAACGCAGCTCACCGGTGTAGGCGTCGCTGTGATCGGCCACGCGCTGTCCATCCAGCTCGCGCGACGACACGAACACCAGCTCCAGGTGCGGATGGCGCGACACCAGCCTGATCAGCTCGGCTCCCGTGTGGCCGCGGGCACCGACGATGCCGATGGTTTTCCTGCTCATGATCCTGACCCGTTTGCTTGCAGCTTGGCATGGAGATGCTGTTTCACCCCGGGCCATTCGCTGTCAATGATGGAGAAGACGACGGTATCGCGCACGCTGCCGTCGGCATGCCGCTTGTGATTGCGCAGGATGCCATCCTGCCTTGCGCCCAACCGCGCGATGGCGGCACGCGACTTTTCATTTTTGGTGCTGGTCTCGAAGCACACGCTGATGCAACCCAGCACCTCGAAGGCATGCGCCAGCAACAACTGCTTGGCTTCGGTATTCACAGCCGTGCGCTGCACGCGCGGGACGTACCAGGTGTAGCCGATGCACAGGCTGGGTACACCCGGTTCCAGCCGATAGAAACGGGTGCTGCCTGCCAGTTCCCCGTCCCTGTCGAGCACGACGAACGGCAACGCTTCGCCGTTGTCCCGCGCCTCCAATGACGCCCCCAGGTAACGGTCAACACCTTCCGCCGTCGGCACATTGGTAAACCACAACCGTGACAGCTCATCGCCCGCCAAGGCACGGCGCATGCCATCGGCATGTCCTTCATGCATTGGCTCGAGACGCACGTGCCGGCCGGACAACACCGGCAGGTCACGCCATGTCGCAGGCAGGCTGGGGGATGCCATCTCAATCCACCAGCGTGGCCGGCCGGTTCCGGCAATGGGCCACGCAACTTGCGATATCGCCGAAGTCCTCGATGCCGTACCAGAACACCTTCCATTTTTCCTGCTTGTAGCAGCCGTCGGACTCGGCGTAATAGAAGATGTTGACCTGGTTGTTGTGGCGCGAACGCCAGAACAATTGCGGCGTTTCTTCGCGCATCACGTTCCACACCGCGCGCCCCAGGCCTTCGCCCTGGGCATCATCCAGCACCGCGAATTTGTCCAGGTAGACGAACTCGCCTTCCTGCAACAGGATCACCGCGGCACGGTAGTTCTCGCTGACATAAGCGCGCAGCAGCGACGTCTTTTCGAAATAGTCCGGCACCAGGGTGCGGCCGAAACTGGATTCGATCAGCGTCTTCAGCCGTGGCAGGTCCAGCTCATCCCACGAGGTTGCCCGCTGCACTTTCTCGCCGCGCCGGACCAGCGTGCCGGAGCCCTTGTGGGTGAACAGCTCCTTGGCAAGATCCGCCGGACGCGTGATGGAAATGGACGTGGTCAGCGGCAGCTTGTCCAGCAAATCCTTGATCTGCTCGATCTTCACCCGCATGCCGCCGTTGATCCACGGCTGCTGCATCAGGTGGTCGTACTCGGTGGTCAGGTTGATGGAACTGATCACCTGCCCCTGCTCGTCCAGCAGGCCGCCGGTACCGGTGAGGAAGATCACCTTGTACGGCTGCAATGCCTGCACCAGCTCGTTGGCGGCGAAGTCTGCATTGACGTTGAGGATCTGCCCGCCGATGGTTTCCCCCAGGCTGGCGATGACCGGGATGGAGCCGGCATGCAGACTGGCCTCGATGGGCGCCTGGTTGATGCCACGCACTTCGCCGACCAGCCCGTAGGTGTCCTTGTCCATGTACTCGGCCTCGAACACGCCGGACACGATGGAGGTGGCACGGGCACCGGCCTGTTGCAGCGCCTCGACCAGCGCGAGGTTCTGTTGCAGGAACACCTTGCGCACGATGGCCAGCACTTCCGGCGTAGTCACCCGCAGCCCGTTCACGGTCTGCTTGGTGATCCCGGCAGCCGCCATTTCCTCGTCAAGTTGCGGACCGGCACCGTGCAAGACGATGGGCGTCAGGCCGACTTCCTGCAGGAACGCGAGGGATGAGGTCAGCGCTTCCAGATCGTCGCGCAGCACGGCACCGCCCACCTTCACCACGGCGAAGCGCTTGGCGTCCAGTTGCGAGAAACGCTTCAAGTACTGGCTGATTTCCTTCGCGCTGGCCATGCTGGAAAGCAGGCGCACGATGGTCTGGCGGGTTTGTTTATGCGGCATGGTCGATGATCCGGAAAACCTGTTCGGCATACTGTTGCAATTGATCCAGCGACACCCATTCGTCGGCGGTATGCGCCTGTGCGATGTCGCCGGGTCCGAATACCAGCGTGGTGTAGCCACCCTGCGAGAAAAGCGAAGCCTCGGTCCAGAAATCCACCGCATTGCCGATGGGCAGGCCCAGTGCATCGGCCACGTCGCGGGCAGCCAGGCGCTTTTCCTCGGCCTTGGCGATGTCCCCGGAGGGCAAGCTGGGACCACGGAAGGTCTCTTCGAAATGGGCGGCGGCCGGCTCCGCGAAACCGGCGAAGGTCGCCAGCAATGCATCCACGTCCATCGATGGCAGCGGGCGGAAGCCGAAACGCAGCTCGGCCTCCGGCGCAATCATGTTGGCCTTGATGCCGCCTTCCACGCGTCCGATGTTGAAGCGCAACCCGGTCAGGCCACCGAAACGCGCATGCGCCAGCGAGTCCACGTGGTCGAGCGCCCTGCCGCCCCAGCGCATGGCCTGGTGCAGGGCACTGGCTGCCACATCCTGCTGTCCGGAGGCATGGCCGGCACGTCCCTTGAACTTCATCAACACCGAACTGATGCCACGGTGCGCCAGCACGGCCTGGCTCATGGTGGGCTCGGCCACCAAGACGGCTTCATAGGGGATGCCACGCGCCAGGAACGCCGCGATGCAACGCGGGTCATTGGCTTCCTCGTCACTGGAAAACAGGAATGCGGCATCGCCCTTGCTCGCATTGGCGGCCGCCACCAGAGCCGCTGCCGCGCCCTTGATGTCGCACACGCCCAGACCGACCACCCGGTCATCCAGCCGCCGCATCACATGCGGGCTGGCGGTCCAATGCGGCGAGTCCGGCACCGTATCCAGGTGCACGTTGAACAGGTATTTCGGCGTACCCCGCACCGCATACAGGCTGACGGCACCGGCACCGTGGTCGATCACCTCGACATGGAAACCAGGCAGCTGCGAGCGCAGGTAATCGAAGATGCCGCCCTCGGCGGCAATGGCCCGCGGCGGATTGCGGGTGTCGAAGGACACCAGCGCTTCAAGATGGCGGAGCGTGGATTCGAGCATGGCTGTTCAGGAGCGAGAAGTGAGTGAAGAGGAGTGAGGAGTGAGTGGAAGCAAGGGCAAGAGCAGAGATCGGGGAAGTGAGCAACAGCGTGCTGCTGCTTTTACTCACTTCTCACTCCTCTCCACTCGTTCCTGGCTTTCAGCGATTCACTTCAGCCCACAGTGTGCTGCTCATGCCGAACAGCTTGATGAAACCCTCGGCCTCTTCCACGCCCCAATCCGCGGACTGCGCGTAGGTGGCACCCTTCGCATTGAGGATGTGCGGGGATTCCACGGCCACGGCGTCCACGCGGCCACCGGTGGAGCGCAACGTCACGGTGCCATTGACCGTGGCCTGCGAAGACTTCAGGAAAGCCTCCAGGTCGGTCTTCAGCGGATCGTGGTAGAAGCCTTCGTACACCAGTTCCACCCATTTGCGTGCCACGTCGGGCTTGAAACGATTCTGCTGCTTGGTGAGCACCGCTTCTTCCAGCGCACGATGCGCGGTCAGCAACGAAATCAGGCCCGGGGCTTCGTAGACGATACGACCCTTCAGGCCGATCACGGTGTCGCCGGTATACATGCCACGGCCCACGCCATAAGGCGCGAACAGCTTATTGAGGCGTGCCAGGATCTGCTCGCCGGGCAGCGGCTTGCCATCCAGTTCGACGGCCACGCCTTCCACGACCTTCAAGGTCACCA
>JBQGFJ010000146.1:0-3008 GCA_052040085.1 Pseudoxanthomonas sp. | reverse complement strand
GTCTCTCGGTTGTCCACGATGGACTCATGAGGCCCCCCAGGACCTGACGTGTCTTGCCTGCATCCGCAGGCAAATCCCCACGTCGATTGTCTGGATCCTGGAGTATTCCAATGCCCATGTTGCCTGGCCGGCCGCTGAAAGCGGTGGGTCTGGTGCTGGTTGTCCTTGCTTGCATGTCGCCCGTCATGGCGATGTCATCGGGCCAACCTGCGCCTTCCTTTGAATCACTGGTCGAACGCTTCGACCAGATGCCCGTGGCCATCGAGGCCAATGCCCTGTCCGAGGCCGCCGATGCGCGTGCCCTGCAAGCCCGTGCACTTCCCAATCCCACCCTGGCGTACGAGATAGAGAATGTCCGCGGAACCGGGCCATATACCGGTTTCGACAATGGCGACACCACGGTATCGATCAACCAGCCGCTCGAGTTGTTCGGGCAGCGCCGTGCCAGGATCGACTCCGCCCGTGCCGAAGCCCGGGCCACCAGTTTGCGGAGTGAACAGATGCGCTGGTCGGCCGTAGGACGACTGGCGTGGATGTATGCAGAAGCCGAGGCGGCATCACGCCGTTACGAACTGGCATCGGAAGCCTTGTCGCTGACCGAACAGGATGCGCGTGCGGTTAGCTTGCTGGTAAAGGAAGGACGGGAAGCGGCGTTGCGCGGTATCCAGGCCGAAACCGAGGCCGAAGCTGCACGCGCGGCACTGCAGGAGGCGGGCGCGGTCCGTGATGCGGCATTCGCGCGCCTTGCTGCCATTGCCCTGCTGGATTATCCGGTTACTTCCATCAATGACAGCCTGCTTGATCGCACGCCTGGTGCGAACGTGCCACATGCCGATGTGCCGCTGGCGGTACGCATTGCGCAGGCCGAGAACGAAGCGGCTGCCCGTTTGGTCACGGTGGAGCAGCGTCGCGCCCGTCCCGACATCAGCGCCACCTTGGGCACGCGCCGGTTTCGCGAAACCGGCGATGAAGCATTCACGGCTGGTGTGTCGTTGTCGATTCCGTTGTTTGATCGCAATCGTGGCGGCATCCGTGCAGCTCATGCCGAACAACGTGCAGCCGAGGCCCGTCTGATGCAGCAACAACAGGAAGCGAAGGCCGAGCGCATGGCGGCCGAAGCGATATTGCTGGCATCACAGACCCGGACACGGGCGGCCGACAGCGGTGTCGCGTCTGCCGAGGAAGCCTATCGGCTTGCGCGCATCGGATTCGATGCAGGACGCATATCGCAACTTGAACTTCGCAGCACGCGCGCATCGTTGATTGCATCACGCAATGCCGCGGTGGACGCCCGCGTGTCGCGTGCGCTTGCAGAGATCGAATTGGCCGGCCTTGAAGGCCGCGTGCCATTTGGGGAAAAACAATGAAGAACAATTCCAATCGATGGATTCTTGCCGTCGCCATCGTGCTTGCCCTGGGGGCCGGATTTGGCCTGGCGAAGCTTTCCGGCCCATCCGGAGCAATGGCTTCCGGAGCTGCCGGGTCCGATACGGATTCCACGCATGATGATGGTGGCAAGGAGAGCAAGGAGGAAGGCCTTGTCGAACTGACGCAACGGCAGATCGAGGCTTCCGGCATCACTGTCGTGGCAGTGGGTCGTGGCGGGGGTGCTGAAACCCGCCTCAGTGGGCGGGTCGAGCCATCAATGGGGGCGCGGGCTTCCGTTGCGGCGGCTATTGGCGGGCGCGTGGAGCGTGTCGTTGCTGCGCCCGGCACCCGTGTTCGTGCAGGCGAGCCGCTTGCGGTGATTGTCAGTGGTGAAGCCGCGATCTTGCGCGCCAATGCCGAAGCAGCACGTGCCGAAGCGGAAGCGGCCCGTCTGGTGCACCAGCGTGACCAGTCGCTGGTGACGCAAGGCGTGGTGGCCAAACAGGAATTGGAAGCTTCGCGTGCACGCTCAGTGGCGGCGAGTGCGGCAGCTCGTGCCGCAGCGGCGCATGCCAATGCGGCCGGCACCCCCGATGCAGGTGGGCGCATCACCATTACCAGTCCCCTGCCGGGCGTGGTGGGTGCCGTGCAGGTGACGCCGGGTGCGTTCGTCAATGCCGGCGATATCGTCGCCAATGTTGCCAATCCGGAGGAAACCGAACTGGTTTTCTCCGCGCCTCCGGCGCTTGCTTCGCAGGTGGAGCCAGGCGCCCGGCTGGAAGTCACGGGCCCCGGCGGGAGCTTTCCCGCAGTGGTGACCGGTGTCGCTGCGGATGTGCGTGAGCAGGGTGGCATGGCCATCATTCGTGCGAAGCCTGAAGGCGATGTTCCGTTGCCGCCTGCCGGGTCGCCGGTATCGGCCATGGCCGTTTCCGCTGGCGATGGAAAGACCCTGACCGTGCCTGTCGATGCCGTGCAGACCGTCGAAGGTCGTCCGGTGGTCTTCGTGGCGGGGGACGAGGGCTTTCGTGCAATCCCGGTACTTGCCGGGCGTCGTGCGGGCGGCCAGATCGAGATCCTGGACGGATTGTCGGGTGACGAGCGCATCGCGGGCAGCAACGCGTTCCTGCTGAAGGCCGAACTCGCCAAGGGCGAGGCCGAGCACGGTCACTGAGGGCACCACCATGTTCAAACTCGTCATTGAAACAGCGGTTCGCTTTCGTTGGGCGGTGGTCTTCGTGGCAGCGCTCATTGCGGCCTATGGCCTGTTCCAGCTCAGCAAGCTGCCCATGGATGCAGTACCGGACATCACCAACCGGCAAGTGCAGATCAACACCATTGCCCCTGCACTTGCGCCGGGACAGATAGAACGGCAGGTGACCTATCCGCTGGAAACGGCATTGGCAGGCATTCCGGGATTGACCGGTACCCGTTCGCTTTCGCGCAACGGGTTCTCGCAGGTCACGGCCATCTTCACCGACCAGACCGACATCTACTTCGCGCGACAGCAGGTGTCCGAGCGCATGCGTGAGGTGCAGGAAGACCTGCCCGAAGGCGTGGTGCCGATGATGTCGGCGGTGACCACCGGCCTGGGCGAAGTGTTGATGTGGACGGTGGACTTCGTTCCCTTCGATGCATCG
>JBQGFJ010000145.1:0-5188 GCA_052040085.1 Pseudoxanthomonas sp. | reverse complement strand
GTACGGTTGCACGGTCGCCATTGAGCGAAACATCCAGTGGCCCGGCAGTTGCACCTATCCGTGCGTTCAACAGCACCTGTGCGCGCAAAAAATTGTGCAGCGCGGCACGATCCATGCCGTCATTACCAGTGAAATCTTCGGCAACTCCCTCCATGAAGATGTCAGGACGGCGCTCGACGGCAGCAGCCTGCATTTCGCCCAGCCGGGCTCGCAAGCGCTGCTCAGGTGGTTCCTTTTGGCAAGCCGACAGGCCGGCCACTGCCAGCAACATGATCAGCAGGACCGATACCCGTCGCCTCGCCCCCTCGCTCCACAATGTCTTCGCGTTTTCCATCCGGAACGGTATGCTCCCAGCGTGGCCCTGCAGGAGGGCCCATTCTTCCATATCGCTGGAACCCGATTGCAACCCTGGGGAGGGAACACAAGAATGAGTCAGGATCGTCCGTGGTTCAAAAATTATCCGGAAGGCGTGCCGCGCGAAATCGATGTGAACGAATACCGTTCCATCGTTTCCGTCCTTGAAGAGTCCATTTCGAAATACAGGGACCGTCCGGCATTCGCCAACCTCGGAAAAACCCTGACCTACGGCGAGGTGGATGCACTCAGCCGTGATTTCGCGGCCTACCTGCTGAATGAACTGAACCTCAAGAAGGGCGACCGCGTCGCCATCATGATGCCCAACTGCCTGCAATACCCCATTGCACTGTTCGGTGTCCTGCGCGCAGGTCTGACCGTCGTCAACGTCAATCCCATGTATACCCCGCGCGAGCTGAAGCACCAGCTCGTGGATTCCGGCACCAGCGTGCTGCTGGTGTTGGACAACTTCGGCAAGACCGTGCAGGACGTCATCGCGCAAACCTCGGTCAAGCAGGTCATCACCACCGGGTTGGGCGACATGCTCGGCTTCCCGAAGGGAGCATTGGTCAACTTCGTGCTGAAGCACGTGAAGAAGCTGGTGCCTGACTACTCGTTGCCCGGCGCAGTCCGCTTCAAGGACACGCTCGCGAAGGGCCGTCCGCACACGCTGCCCACGATCGACATCGACCGCGAGGACATCGCCTTCCTGCAGTACACGGGCGGGACCACCGGCGTTGCCAAGGGTGCCATGCTGACCCATGGCAACCTGGTGGCCAACATGCAGCAAGCAGGTGCCTGGCTGGGCACGGGCCTGAATTACGGACACGAAATCATCATCACGGCACTGCCGCTCTACCACATCTTTGCGTTGACGGCGAACGGACTGGTCTTCATGCGCCTGGGCGGGCTCAACTACCTGATCAGCAACCCGCGCGACATGCCGGGCTTCGTGAAGGAGCTGCAGAACGTTCGCTTCACGGCCATCACCGGTGTCAACACGCTGTTCAATGGCTTGCTCAACACACCCGGCTTCGAGAAGGTGGATTTTTCCTCCCTCAAGATGACCCTGGGCGGTGGCATGGCCGTGCAGCGTGCCGTCGCCGAGCGCTGGAAAAAAGCTACCGGCGTGACGTTGGTGGAAGCCTACGGCCTGACCGAGACCTCGCCAGCCGCCTGCATCAACCCGATGAATCTGAAGGACTACAACGGCTCCATTGGCCTGCCCATCTCCTCCACCGATGCCTGCCTGAAGGATGAGGATGGTGCGCTCGTGCCTTTGGGCGAAGTCGGCGAGCTGTGCATCAAGGGTCCCCAGGTCATGAAAGGCTACTGGCAAAAGCCCGAGGAAACCGAGAAGGTCCTAGACAGCGAAGGCTGGCTGCATACCGGCGACATGGCACGCATGGACGAGGAAGGATTCTTCTACATCGTGGACCGCAAGAAGGACATGATCCTGGTGTCCGGTTTCAACGTCTATCCCAACGAAGTTGAAGATGTGATTGCCGGCATGGAGGGTGTGCTGGAAGTGGCCGCCGTTGGTGTCCCGGATGAACGATCCGGTGAAGCAGTGAAAGTCTTCATCGTGAAGAAGGATCCTTCGCTCACCGCCGATCAAGTGAAGGCCTATTGCCGCGAGAATCTCACCGGCTACAAACAACCGCGGCAAGTGGAGTTTCGCCAGGAGCTTCCCAAGACCAACGTAGGCAAGATCCTGCGCAAGGAATTGCGGGACCAGCCAGTTCCGCCTGCGGCCTGATATCCACTGACCAAACGCAAGGATTGCAGCGCAAAAAGAAAGCCGGCATTGCCGGCTTTCTTTTTTTCGGTGACCCGCAAGAGACTGATGCAAGCAAATGTCGTGACGTCCATCACACATTAAGGGCGCCGTGCGTCAAGATTTCATGCTTGTGAATGACCACCCGTAACTCACTGATTTTCACCCGAAATTCAGGTGTAGCATCTTGACGTGGTCTTGACATGAAGACCTCGCCCTCCACTCCCAGGTCCACCGTTCCATCCCAGCCGAGGTTACCCGACATGAACAATATCGAAAAGCTGCAGCGCACCCGTACCTATTCCACCATTCGCACCGAATCCGCGCCGGATGGCAATAGCCACTGGATGTACATGCACAACGATATGGCCACGGGACGCCGGCCATGCTTCCGTACGGATCTGCTGGATGACATGTGGAGCTTCACGTCATCCATCACCCTGAGGGAAAGTGAACGCCAATCGGGACGGCTGCGTCATCTGGTGCTGGCTTCTGCCGCACCGGCCTTCAACCTGGGGGGCGACCTCGACCTGTTCTCGAGGCTGATCCGCGCCAACGACCGTGAACACCTGCTGGCCTATGCCCGCCGTTGCATCGATGGTGTCTACAGCTTGCATACGGGACTTGGCGGGGACGTGCGCACCATCGCGCTGGTACAGGGCGATGCACTCGGCGGCGGCCTGGAAATGGCGCTGGCATGCCATACCATCGTCGCCGAAGAGGGCGTGGAAATGGGATTGCCCGAAGTCCTGTTCGGACTGTTCCCGGGCATGGGCGCGTACTCGTTCCTGTGCAAGCGTGTCTCTCCGCAAACAGCCGAGAAAATGATCCTCGACGGTGTCATCCATACCAGTGAAGATCTGTATCGGATGGGTGTAGTCGACATCCTGGTACCCAAGGGCCAGGGCGAAGCGGCAGTACAGGACCTCATCCGCCAACAGCAACGTTCGCCCTACTCGCACCTGGCCATGAATGAAGTCCGCAATCTGGCGCAACGCGTAAGTTACGACGAACTGATGAAGATCACCGAGGTCTGGGTGGATACGGCGCTTGCGCTGGGTGACAAGTCGCTGAAAATGATGGAGCGGATCGTGCGCGCACAGGAAAGGCGTTCTGCTTCACAAGCCGCCTGACTTCGGCTTTCCTGACATGAGGACAAGACGAGCGAGCGCCTAGGAGCGCTCGCCATGGTCGGGCTGTCCTGCCTTGCGCTCACGTTCGCGGATCACCAGCGCGTCGCGTCCATTGCTCAAATGTGCATTGAGCATGGCCACGCGCTGTCGCCATTCACGCGTGACCTGCCAATCCGGCAGCCGCATCAGCTCATCGCTGGCAGCCGCCAGCTTGACCAGGCCAAGGTTGCTGGCAACACCTTTCAGTGCGTGGGCATGTTCGCGCATGCGGTCATTGCTTCCACCTTCCATGGCATGGGTCAATCCGCCGATGCAACCATCGGCATCGTTGAGGCATTGCGCGATGAATTCGCGCTCGAATACTTCACCCATCCCAAGTGCACTGAGCTCATCCAGCACATGCGGATCCAACACCTCCGACGGCATCGCTCGCACATCGTTCCTGACTGCCACCGGGGCACTGACCTTGCCATTGGAGGCAATGTCCGCCAATACATCCAGCAAGCGCGAAGCCACCACCGGCTTGGGCAGGAATGCGCGCGCGCCTGCACGTTCGCATTGCTGGATGGCGTCCGGGGTGACATCCGCGCTCAACACCAGCACCGGCGTGCGCGGACTACCACCCGCCTCCATGAGGCGCAACTGCTTCAGCATGTCCAGGCCACTGATGCCGGGCATGTGCAGGTCGCAGATCACCGTGTCGTAGTCGGAAATCTCCAGCGCATCCAGCACGGCTTCGCCACTGTCCACGCACACCACGCGATGGCCTGCCTTCTGCAGCAGGCGCTGCAGCACCATGCGGTTTGCTTCGTGATCGTCGGCCACCAGCAATTGCAGGCTGCGCACGCGCGCGCGATGACGGAGGAAGGGATCGGAGAACGCGATGACGTTTTCCGGGGGAGCTGTACCGGCCTCTTCCCAGCCAGCACTGACCGGCGAGACGTCGTCCAGCGGACGGGCTGGTGCAGGAGCATCGAAGGGCAACTCCACCCAGAACACACTGCCTGTCTGCTCCACGCTCTCGAAACCGATGGTGCCGCCCATCGCCTCGGTCAACCCCTTGGCAATCGTCGTCCCCAGGCCGGTACCACCATGGCGGCGGCGCAGACTGGTATCTGCCTGCTCGAATGCCTCGAACAGCCGGATCCTGGCCTCGGCGGGGATGCCGATACCAGTATCGGTGACGGTAAAACGCAAGCGTGTCCGGGCATCACCTGCAGCCAGGACCTGCACGTCGAGCCGGACCGATCCGGTTTCGGTGAACTTCACCGCGTTGCCGGCCAGGTTCAACAGGATCTGCCGCAGGTGGCGAGCATCGCCCCGCAACAGTGCCGGCACGTCGGGTTGAACATTCACTTCGTAATTCAACTGCTTGGCCCGTGCCTGCGGCAGCAGGATCAAGCCGATGCTGTCCACCAGTTCCTTCGGGGAGAAGTCGCTCACGCTCAGTTTGAGCTTGCCCGCCTCGATGGCAGAGATGTCCAGCACGTCCTCCACCAGCGCCAGCATGCGGCGCGTGGAAGCCTGGATGGTCGACAGGCACTCACGTTGTTCCGCATTCAAGGAGGTGGTTGCCAGCAGGTCCGACATGCCGGAAAGACCATTCAGTGGCGTGCGGAACTCATGGCTCATGTTGGCCAGGAATCGGCTCTTGGCTTCATTGGCCCGGCGTGCATCTTCCGTGGCCCGGGTCAACTGGCGCAGCAATCCCGACAGATACATCGGGACCGCGACAAGGCCGATCCACAATCCAATGCCGAGGCTCAGGTTTTCACGCCAATAGCCGTTGAAAAACAGCACGCCGCCGAAACCGGCGCATGCCATGGCAACAGCTCCGGCCAGGTAACGATTGCCGTAGCGCAAGCCATTGCCCACGGTGACCCACATCAGGATGACGTACAGCCAAGCCAGTGGCTCGCCCTTC
>JBQGFJ010000144.1:0-2888 GCA_052040085.1 Pseudoxanthomonas sp. | reverse complement strand
AACCAACATGCTCGCACGACAGCAAGAAACCGAAGAAATGATCCGCTACGCAAAGAAGGGCCTTTAAGAGGTGAACATAGGCGCCGGCCAGGTGGAAATCACCAGCGTCAAGAACGTGTTTTCGGCGACCGAGGCCTACTTGATCGAGGATGGCCGGGTGACCGCGCCGGTGAAGGGCGCCACCCTGATAGGCAATGGTCCGGAGACCATGCAGAAAGTGCGCATGGTGGGCCATGACCTGGCCTTGGATGAAGGCGTGGGCGTATGTGGCAAGGATGGCCAGAGCGTGCCGGTTGGCGTTGGCCAGCCGTCGCTATTGATCGAGGGTTTGACCGTGGGCGGCACGCAGGCGTGAGGCGCCGTGGTGCTTGCGTCGCTCAGTCCGCGGGGAGCGAGCGATCAGATCGCGTCGTCGTCGATCTCTTCTTCTTCCGCGCCACTGCTGGTGGCAGTGGCCATCAATTCGCGAAGTTCGCGGAACAGTTCGCGGAAGGCGTGAGGCGGCTTGTTGCGTGCGCGTTCTTCGCCGGCATTGCGCACCAGTTGGCGCAGGTGCTGGCGGTCGGCGGCAGGATATTCGGCCAGCAGTTCGCCCAAGGCCGCGTCACCTTCGGCCAGCAGGCGCTCGCGCCATTGCTCGGTGTGGTGCAACGCCGCGGCTTCGCGCCGGGCAGCGTCGCCGCCTTCGTCCAGCGCATCGCGGATGGCTTGCAGGGTTTCCTCTTCCTCGCGCCGCATCTGCTTGGCCAGGTACTGCAACTGGCGCTTGTGCGCGATGTGCGAGGTGATGCGCCGGGTTTCATGGATGTGCGGCATCAGGCCCTCGGGAATCGGCAGTTTGGCAAGCCGGGCCGGGGTCAGTGCCACCAACTGCTCGGCCAGACTGCGTATTTCGAGCGCATCCTCGCGTTGCCGCGTGCGGCTGGGGCTGAGGAATTCGCCGGTTTCGGGGTCGCGTCCACGCATGATGGCGTCAGGAAATGATTGAAATGAACGGGGTCCATTCTACCGTGCAACCGAAAACAAACACCCGATCCACCGAGGAAACACGATCTTGAACCAGATGGCCAATAACGAAGACCACAGCCAGGAGCGCCTGGGCATGTTGGCCGGTCTTTCGCAACGATTGCTGCAAATGGCCGCTGGGCAGGGCGCAAGCCAGGCCGAAGTCAGCTGCAATGAAGACCGCGGCCTCAGCGTCAACGTGCGCATGGGCGAGGTGGAGACCGTGGAGTCCACCCGGGACAGGGGTATCGGGGTCACCGTGTACTTCGGCCGGCGCAAAGGCAGCGCCAGCACCGCCGATCTGCGCGAGGAGAGCTTGCATGCCACGGTGGAGCAGGCCTGTGCCATCGCTCGCCATACGGAAGAGGACGATGCGGCAGGATTGGCCGATGCCGCGCTGATGGCGACGGAATTCCCTGATCTGGATGACTGGCATCCGTGGGCGCTGGAAGCGGACCGGGCCGTGGATCTGGCGCTGGCATGTGAAGCGGCCGGGCGGGAGTCGGACTCGCGCATCACTAATTCGGATGGTGCCTCCGTCAGTAGCGGGGAAAGTCTTTCCGTGTATGCCAACTCGCATGGTTTCGTCGGTGCCGAGCGCGGCACGCATCACTCCATCGGGTGTGCGTTGATCGCAGGACAAGGCGATGGCATGCAGCGCGATGGCTGGTACAGCGTGGCGTTGGCCGAACAGGATCTGGAAGCACCTGTTTCCATCGGTCGCCGTGCCGCGGAGCGTACGCTGGCACGATTGCAGCCACGCAGTGCGCCTACGGGCGAGTTCCCGGTGGTATTCGCGGCGGAAGTGGCGCGCTCGCTGGTCGGCCACCTGATCGGTGCCGTCTCTGGTGGCGCGCTGTACCGGCGCGCCAGTTTCCTGCTGGACCATGCCGGGCAGCGGATCTTCCCGGAGTGGTTCGGCATCCGCGAAACCCCATTGCTGCGGCGCGGACTGCGCTCGGCGGCCTTTGATGCCGAAGGCGTGGCCACGCGCGAATCGCCGTTGGTGCATGAAGGCATTCTGCTTCGTTATGTGCTGGGCAGCTATTCGGCGCGCAAGCTTGGATTGCAGAGCACCGCCAATGCGGGCGGCGTGCACAACCTTGATGTGACGGCCAATGCCGCTGGACTGCCTGAGCTGCTTGCGGGCATGGGCACGGGCCTGCTGGTGACCGAGTTGATGGGGCAAGGTGTCAATGGCGTGACAGGCGATTATTCGCGTGGCGCGGCAGGGTTCTGGGTGGAAAACGGCGAAATCGCCTGGCCGGTGGACGGCATCACCATAGCGGGCAACCTGAAACGCATGTTTACAGGCATCGAGGCGGTGGGGGCCGACGTGGACCCGCGTTCGCACATACGCATCGGTTCGGTGCTGCTGGGGCGGATGATGGTGGCCGGTGGTGATTGACACCGTGCCTTGACAGGGAGGTGGAGGGAGTTAAGAGTGTTGTCCGCAGCCGCAATGGCGGCCTACTCCACCCACCTTGCAAGGGGATTCACATGAGCGAGTTCGAGAACGTCACTGCCGCACCGCCACCGCCTTCGGGCGCGCCAAGTGCGGAAGAGAAGCAATGGGCACTGTTTGCACACCTTTCGGCCCTGGCTGGAATCATCATCCCGTTTGGCAACATCCTGGGGCCGTTGGTGATCTGGCTGATCAAGAAGGACACGCTTCCGTTCCTGAATGACCAGGGCAAGGAAGCGGTCAATTTCAACATCACGGTGTTGATCGCCGCGATCATCAGTGCGTTCCTGATATTCATCGTGATCGGGCTGTTCCTGCTGTTCGTGGTGGGTATCGCGTGGCTGATTCTGACGATCATGGCCACGATCAAGGCCAGCAATGGCGAAGCCTATCGCTATCCGTTCACGCTGCGCCTGAT
>JBQGFJ010000143.1:0-1500 GCA_052040085.1 Pseudoxanthomonas sp. | reverse complement strand
GCGCGATACCACGTCATTGCTGCGCCTGGTGGACACGATGCGGTGTGCAACCTCGATCAGCAGCTCATCGCCCGCCGCATGCCCGATGCTGTCGTTGACCAGCTTGAAACGGTCCAGGTCCAGGAACAGCACCACGAAGGTCTGCCCGTCTCCATGGCGGGCGCGCAGGATGGCGGCGGCCAAACGGTCCAGCAGGTGCATGCGGTTGGGCAGCCCGGTCAGGGCGTCATGGGTGGCCTGGTGGATCAGCCTCTGTTCCGCACGCATGCGCTCGCCCATCTGCGAAAGCAGCTTGGCATTGGCCTCCGCCAGTTCCGAGGTGCGTTCCTCCACCCGTCTTTCCAGCTCCAGGTGCACATCACGGAAATGCTGTTGCGACCTCTGCCTTGCAAGGCCGTTGCCAAGATTGTGGGCCACGAACATCAGCAGGTTCTGGTCATGGGGCGTGAATGCGATATCCGGGGAGTAGCTCTGCACCACCACGGCACCCACCACTTCCTCGTTCCTGTACAGCGGCGCCCCCAGCCAACTGAAGGACTGTGGGCCTATCGAATTCACCTTGCCCTGTTCCTGCAACTCTTCCAGCAAGGTCAAATCGGCCAGCAGCGGCTTCCCGGAATTGATGATGTATTCGGTCAGGCCATTGGTCAGCCGCCGCGATTTCCTGACGGGATCCAGTTCGTCGATCGAATACGGGAATTCGATCATCTGGCGGTCATCCGACAACAATGCGATGTAGAAGTTGCGCGCGTGGATCAACTCATCCACCACGGCATGAACGTCGGCGTAGAAACGCTCCAGGCTTTCGGAGGTGATCGAGAGTTCAGCAATGCGGAACAGCGCACCCTGCAACTTCTCGGCACGCTTGCGCTCCATCACCTCCGCCTGCAATTCGCGGTTGGCACGCTGCAATTCCTGCGTGCGCTCTTCCACGCGCCGTTCCAGCCCGGCATGGGCATACTTGCGGTCCAGTGCAGTGAGGATGTGCTGGGCCACGTAGCCAAGCAGCGCCCTGTCTTCATCGGCATAGCTGCCCGGCGTGTCATAGCACTGCACCACGATGGCACCACATATCCGGTCGTCACGGCGCATCGGCACGCCCAGCCAGTCCTGGCTGTCCGGGCCATGGGCCGGGTCGAGCACCACGCCCAGTTTCTGCCGGATCATCGAGGATGGCCCCCGCAAGGGCTGCCCATGCCGCAACAAGGCAAAGGTCAGGCTGTTGGGCATTTCCTCTTCGGTGAATTCACGGTCCGGCTCGGCGACATAGGGGTCCTTCTGGTCGGCGAAATACAGGAACCGCACGCTGCGTTTCTGCTCGTCGTACAGCACGATGTAGCAGTTCTCCGCGTACATCAGGCTGCCCAGCACCGTGTGGACACGGCGCAGCATTTCCGGCATTTCCATGTCGGCACTGGCCAGGTCGGCGATTTCATACAGCGCTTGTTGCAAGCGTTTGGACTTTTCCAGCGACTGTATGCGGGCCTGTGCGCGCAGGGC
>JBQGFJ010000142.1:0-9822 GCA_052040085.1 Pseudoxanthomonas sp. | reverse complement strand
ATGCCAGGCGGCCGCGCCGCGCGTCGCCATCGGTCGAATGAAGCTGGAATTGCAGTCGGGACATGGGCGGGGCGCGAAACAGCGGTAGCAGGAAGACTGCCCATTGTCGCCGATCACAGCCGCATTTCCTGCATTGCCGGCGACCATGGCACCGGGCTGCATGGGGACTCATCGCCCCCGGAACCTCAACGATCGAAAGCCGGCAGGTCCTTCGAAACCAGCCGCAGACCCAATTCATCGCCTATTGCGGGCGCGGCACCGGTGCCGAAATCAACCTCCACCCGCGAGCCTTCCGGCAACTCCACCACGCACACGAAACCCGGCCCCCGGAAAATGCATTCACGCACGCGCCCACGGATCGGGCCGTCCGGATCCGGGAGCAATTGGTCCGGACGCAACAGCACATCGCGCCCGCCCGTCAGGCCCAGCGCGGCCGCAGGCACCAGCGTGCCGCGCCCGATGAAATCCGCGACATGGCGATCCGCTGGCTGTTGGTACAGCGACTGCGCCGTGTCCCATTGCAGCAGACGCCCCGACCGCATCACGCCGATCCGGTCCGCCATGGCGAAGGCCTCGGCCTGGTCATGGGTGACCAGCAAGACCGTGGTGCCAGTCCGCTTCAGGATGTCCCGCAACTCCACGGCCAAGTGTTCGCGGGTACCCACATCGAGATTGGAAAAAGGTTCGTCCAGCAACAACAGGGCCGGAGCCGGTGCCAATGCGCGCGCCAGCGCCACGCGCTGCTGCTGTCCACCGGAAAGTTCATGCGGAAAGCGCGCGGCACAGTCTCCCAATCCCACCAGGGCCAACACCTCGGCCACGCGCCGATTCCGCTCTGCGCGGGATTGCCGCGAAAGCCCGAACCCCACGTTGCCCGCCACGTCCAGGTGCGGGAACAGCGCGTAGTCCTGGAACATCATCCCCACCCGGCGCTGCTCCGGGGGCACCATCACACCTGCAGACGCAAGGGTTTCGCCATCCAGCATGATCCGTCCGGCATGGATCGGTTCGAAACCGGCCACGGTGCGCAACACGGTGGTCTTTCCGCAACCCGAAGCGCCCAGCAGGCAGCCTATCTCGCCGGCCTGCAACGAGAGTGACAAACCATCCACCACCACCTGCAAGCCAGCCTTGGCCGGATAGCCGGCACGGATGTCCTCGAGTACCAGCAACGGCGCACTCATGCACTCTCCCCGCGCCCGAAGCGCTCGCCGGTGCGTGCCAGCAGGATCACCGGCAACAACCCCACCAGCACGATGAGCAAGGCGGCCACCGCGCCTTCTTCGTAGGCACCGCGTGCGGCATCGGCATACAACCAGGTGGCCAGGGTTTCGAAATTCATTGGTCGCAGCATCAACGTGGCAGGCAGTTCCTTCATGGTATCCACGAACACCAGCAGGGCACCTGCTGCCAACGCCGGGCGCAGCAGGGGCAAATGCACCCTGCGCAAAGCCCCGGCCGGAGTTTCGCCGAGATTGCGCGCGGCCTGGTCAAGCGAATGCGGGATGCGGGCAAGCCCGGCTTCGGTGCTGCCAGCGGGAATCGCCAGGAAACGCAGGGTGTAGGCAACCACCAGTGCCGTGGTGGATCCCATCAGCAACATGCGCGGCGCACCACCGAAATATTTGATGACTTCATTCGCCGCTGCATCGAACCACCCCAAGGGCACCAGCAGGCCGATGGCCAGCACCGTGCCCGGAATCGCGTATCCCAAACTTGAAACACGCAGGCACGCCGCCGCCAGGCGTGGACGCCGCCGCATCTGCGCAAGACGCAGCGCCCACGCCACCACCAATCCGGCCAACACCGTGGTCACGGTCGCCAGCAAGGCCACTTGCAAGGTATTCCATGCACTGGACGTCAATTGCATGGACACACCGCCGGCGGATTGCAGCCGTTTCCAGCTTTCCCAGCACAGATAGGACGCCGGGATCACGAACCCCACCAGCACCGGGACCAGGCCAAGCAACAATGCGAAAAATGCACGTCCACCCCGCAAGCGTTGTGGTTGCATGGGACGCGATTGCTGCAGGGTGTTGTAGCGCTGGCGGCGGCGCCCATGGCGTTCCAGCACGATCAGTGCCACCACAATGGCCAGCATCGCCAGTGCAATCTGAGCAGCACCGGGCAAATCACCGCGTGTCACCCAGGTGGTGTAAACCGAGACCGTCAGCGTCTGCACGCCGAGGAATTCGGAAGCACCGATGTCGTTCAACGTTTCAAGCAACGCCAGCGCCATGCCCACCGCAATGGCAGGCCGAGCCAAGGGCAGCGCCACACGATGAAACAGCGCTGCACGGCGAACCCCCAGCGAACGCGCTGCCTCCATTACCGCAGCCGTCTGGGTCAGGAACATGGCTCGCGTGCTTAGATAGACATAGGGATACAGCACGAACCCCAGCAACACGATGCAGCCCGCCAGCGAACGCACATCGGGCAAACGGAAATCACGCGGACTATCGATGCCAAGAAGCCCGCGCAGCCCGGTCTGGATCGGCCCCAATGGATGCAACAGATCCAGATAGGCATAGGCCACGATGTAGGTCGGCACGGCCAGCGGCAGCAACAGCGCCCACGACAACAGGCGCCGCCCCGGAAAATCGTACGCCGTCACCAGCCACGCGCTGCCAGTACCCAGCAACGCCACCAGCACGCCCACGCCTGCCAGCAACAGCAAGGTATTGCCTGTTGCCTGCGGCAGTACATGCGCCAGCAAATGCGACCACAGGCCATTGCTGCCCTGCAACGCCGACCACGCCAGCGCCAGCAAGGGCGCCAGCATGGCCAGCGCAATCATGATGGCCGCCCCTTGCCAGGCACGATCCTGGCGCGCGATTGCAGCCATCATGCGTGCATCAGTTGTCGAAACCGACCCGGTCGACCAGCTCGCTGGCCTGCTTGCGGAATTCAGCCACCTTGGTCAGCGGCAGCGCATCGATCTTCATTTCACCGAAGCTGGCGACCACCGGGTCCAGTTCCACGCCGGCTTTCACTGGATATTCGTAGTTGGCACGCGCATACAGGCTTTGCGCCTGGTCGGAGACCAGGTACTCCAGCAACTTGACTGCGTTATCGCGGTTCGGCGCATGCTTGGCCACCGCCGCACCGCTGATGTTGACGTGCGTGCCGCCCTCGGCAGCACCGGCGAACACCGGACGCACTACCTGGATGGCATCGCCCCAGGCCCGCTGCTCGTCACCTTCCGGCGCGTTCTTCATGCGTCCCACGTAATACGCGTTGGCAATCCCGATGTCACAGATGCCACCCAGGATGTCACGCGCCACTTCGCGGTCGCCACCGGCCGCCTTGCGCGCCAGATTGGCTTTGACGCCACGCAACCATTGTTCGGTGGCTTCCACGCCGTTGTGCGCGATCATCGCGGCAATCAGGCTGGTGTTGTACGGATGCTGGCCGGAACGGATGCAGACCCTGCCCTTCCACTTCGGGTCGGCCAGGTCTTCATAGGAAAAGTCGACCAGTTCCAGGTCCTTGTCTGCGTACAGCACGCGGTCACGCAGTGACAACGCGAACCACTCGCCGTCCGCACCGCGCAAATGCGCGGGGATGGCGGACTGCAATGCCTCGGACTGCACCGGCTGGCTGAAACCGCCTTCCACCAGGTCCAGCAAATTGCCCGAATCCACGGTCATCAGCACGTCCGCCGGGGAACGCTCACCCTCGGCGCGCAGCCGCTCCGGCAGGCCATCACGCACGAACACGGTATTGACCTTCACGCCGGTTTCGGTGGTGAACGCATCCAGCAAGGGCTGGATGAGGCCCGGCTCGCGCGTGGTGTAGATATTGACCTCGCCGCTCGCTTCGGCAACGGCAGGCGCAGCAACAGTATCGGTTGCCGTCGGTGACTTGCCGCACGCTGCCAATGCCAGGGCAAGGCACGCCACCGCAGGCAGCGCGGGGAACGAGGATCGGATTTTCGGAATGAATGACATCAGAGGCTCCTGCATGAATTGACGGACGCGTGCTCTGGCAATGCCGTCAACAGGCGGCTGGAGCTGCAAATCGGGATGATAACCATCCTCGCGTGGCACTCCAAATCGGCACCGGCCCTCATCTGTCTCAGAACCTGTTCACGCTCTGTCGCGAGCGCAGCAAGATCGTGGACAGGTTTTCAGTCCACGCGCGGGAACAGCAACATGGCATCCCCATAGGAGAAGAACCGGTACTGCTCGCGCACGGCATGGGCATAAGCGGAAAACACGCGTTCCTTGCCCGCAAAGGCCGATACCAACATCAACAACGTGCTTTCGGGAAGGTGGAAATTGGTCACCAGCGCATCCACGCTGCGGATGCGGTAACCGGGGAAAATGAAAATATTGGTTTCCCCTGCGAAGGGCAGCAACTCTCCGTCACGCATCGCGGACTCCAGCGCACGCACCACGGTGGTACCCACCGCGATCACGCGACCACCGCGTGCGCGCGCGGCACGAACCTGCTCCACCAGGGCCGCCCCCACGTTCAGCCACTCGCTGTGCATGCGATGGTCCCGCACATCATCAACGCGCATCGGCAGGAAGGTGCCTGCACCCACATGCAAGGTCACATGGCCGAATTCCACGCCGCGGGCACGCAAGGCATCGAGCAGGGCATCGTCGAAGTGCAAGCCTGCCGTGGGTGCCGCCACCGCGCCTACCTCGCGTGCGAACACCGTCTGGTAACGCTCGTCATCATTCGCGCCGGGATCGCGCTTGATATAGGGCGGCAACGGCAAACGGCCGGCCTGCTGCAACCAGCTTTCCAATGCATCCGGCACATCGAAACGCAGCAGGTAAAAGCCACCGTCACGCTCCAGCACTTCGGCACTGCCACCCCCATCCAGCACGATATGGCTGCCCGGCTTCGGCGACTTGCTGGCACCCACCTGTGCACGCACGCGATTGTCCGGCAACAGGCGCTCGATCAATATCTCGACCCGCCCGCCACTCTCCTTCTGCCCGAACAGGCGCGCGGGAATCACCCGCGTATCGTTGAACACCAGCAGGTCGCCCGCTTGCAGCAGATCCGGCAAATCACGCACTTGCCTGTCCACGAATGCCCCGTCGCCTTGCGGCACCACCAGCAATCGGCTGGCCGAACGCTCGGCCAAAGGCGCCTGTGCGATCAGCGCTTCGGGAAGATCGTAGTGGAAGTCGGATTTCTTCATCACGCATTGCACCGGTCGGGGTGCGCATTGTAGCGGCGAGCCTGTCCTGCCAACGTTTGCAGCCCTGCCCGCACAGTTCCGCAAGCAGGGCCGGCGTATTCGCTCAACGTTCGAACTTGGTGGACAGGATGATCGAAGAAGTCGTGCGCTCGACGCCCTCGATCGCCCCGATACGATCCGTCAGCATGTCCATCTCGCCCACCGAAGGCGAGGCACCGATGGCAATCAGGTCATACGCGCCACTCACCGAATGCAGCATCCGCAACTCAGGCATGCCACGCAATGCCGCCACCACCGAGGTCATCTGCTTGGGATGCACCGTGATCATGATGTGCGCACGGATGTAGCCGCGCTCGTAATCATCATGGACACGGACGGTGTAACCACTGATCACGCCTTCACGTTCCAGCCGCTCGATGCGGCTTTGCACGGTGGTGCGCGACAGGTTCAGGCGGCGCGCAATCAGCGCCGTGGAAGCACGCGCGTTCTCGCGCAGGAGCGAAAGCAGGAGTTCGTCAGTGGCATTGAGCTTCATTTGGTCACCGATTTCGTCGTTACGACGAATATTTTTGATATTCCGCACAGATCATAGCTATGAAACGACGAAATTATCCACATAATTAATGCTTTGCCATTCGCAGTCGGAGAATCCCATGGCCAACGTCCATTCACTTGCCCCCCTGCGCGCCCACAAGGGCCAGCGCCTGACCCAAGGTCTGGACGACGCCACGCTGGAGCGCCTGCTGGGATCGCAGCCGGACCTGGCGGCCGTGATCGAGGCCGCGGTTGCCGAGCATGCCCGCCTGAAGGCGGAGTTCCCGGACCTGCTGGAGCTGGACGAAGCCGACCAGATCAAGGCCGTGCAGGCCGGTTTCGTCAACTTCTACGCCGACGATGCCGTCAACCCTTACATCGCGTTGGCTGCCCGTGGCCCCTGGGTGGTGACCCTCAACGGCGCCGTGCTGTATGACGCCGGCGGCTACGGCATGCTCGGCTTCGGCCACACGCCGGGACCGGTCCTGGAAGCCATGCAGCGTCCGCAGGTAATGGCCAACATCATGACGCCCAGCGTGTCGCAGTTGCGCTTCGACCGCGCCCTGCGCAAGGAAATCGGCCGCAACCGTGGCGGCTGCCCCTACGCACGCTTCATGTGCCTGAATTCCGGTTCCGAATCCGTGGGCCTGGCGGCTCGCATCGCCGACGTCAACAGCAAGCTGATGACCGACCCGGGTGCCCGCCACGCCGGCCGCACCATCAAGCGCGTGGTGGTCAAGGGGAGCTTCCATGGCCGCACCGAGCGCCCCGCGCTGTATTCCGATTCCACCCGCAAGACCTACCTGCAACACCTGGCCAGCTACCGGGGCGAAGACTCCCTGATCGCCATCGAGCCCTACGACGCCGACGCACTGAAGCGTGCCTTCGCCGACGCCGAAACCCAGGGCTGGTTCATCGAAGCCATCTTCCTGGAGCCGGTGATGGGCGAAGGCGACCCGGGCCGCTCCGTTCCCCCGGCGTTCTACGCCGCCGCCCGCGAACTGACCCGCGCGCACGGCAGCCTGCTGCTGGTGGACTCCATCCAGGCCGGCCTGCGCGTGCATGGCGTGCTGTCCATCGTGGACTACCCCGGCTTCGAAGGGATGGACCCGCCGGACATGGAAACCTACTCCAAGGCATTGAACGCCGCGCAGTACCCGCTGTCGGTGCTGGCAGTGAACGAACACGCCGCCGGCCTGTACCGCAAGGGCATCTACGGCAACACCATGACCACCAACCCGCGCGCGTTGGACGTGGCCTGCGCCACCCTGTCCATGTTGACCCCGCAGGTGCGTGACAACATCCGTGCCCGCGGACGCGAAGCCATCGAAAAGCTGGAAGCCCTCAAGGGCACGCTGGGCGGCGCGATCACCAAGGTCCAGGGCACCGGCCTGTTGTTCTCCTGCGAACTGTCACCGGAGTTCAAGTGCTACGGTTCCGGCTCCATCGAGGAATGGCTGCGTTGCCAGGGCCTGAACGTGATCCATGGCGGTGCCAACTCACTGCGCTTCACCCCCCACTTCGCCATGACCTCCGCCGAAATCGACCTGCTGGTCGGCCTGGTGGGCCGTGCCCTGCGTGAAGGCCCGCGCATCAGCCAGAACGCGGCTGCCTGACCGGATACAGCCACCCCCCCCGCACTGACATGGACAGTGCGGGGGCGATAAAGCTCTTTCAGGGCTGGCGCATTTCCAGTCCCAGTGCCTCGGCAATCGATTTCCACGGCACCATCTTGAAGTTCTGGTTCTCGGCGGGCAGGACGTTGCGACCATCCTGCGCGACCATCGCACCATGCTCGAACCCAGGCCCGAGATTGCGGCTGGTAACCTCGAGACCATCGGTTTCGGAAATGCCATCGATGCCGCGTACCGGATCAGCCACCACCGCGAACGAACCCAGGTACTCCTGCTTGCCCTCGCGCCTGTAGACCGCATAGGTGTCGTTGCCTTGGCTGGACACCACCAGGTAACCACGGCCGTCACCCAGGTCGTACAGACCCATGCCTTCCAGATCATCCTTGATGGCGGGATTGGCATCCACGCGGTCAACGGCCACTTTCTCGTCGCCACCATCCGGCGCGGCGCGCAACTTCCACAACGCCAGGTCTTCCTCGCCTACGTAGACAAAGCCGGTTTCGTCATCGGCCACGCAGCCTTCGGTCTGCGAGTCGAACGCCAGATCACGCACCGGTTCCGCCTTCACGCGACCGTTGCCCGCATCCACCAGGCGCCATTGGCGCATCAGGGTGTCGTCGCCATTGATGAAGACGTACACCTCGCCACTGTGCGCATTGCGGTACATGCACAGGCCATAGGGATCATGCATGCCGGTCGATTGCAGTCCGTCAGCAACCGACGTCAACGCGCCGCTGGCGGTATCCAATTGATACAGGGCGATCGCTTGGTGCGTGCGGTCGCTGGCGGCCACCAGCACGATGTCCTTGCCATCCAGGCGGAAGCCTTCGCGCAGGTCCACGTTGTTCATCTTGCCATCCGCCGCGAAATGCTTGACCCGTCCTTGCATGTCATGGACGTAGAGGCCGGCCTTCTTGTCGGTGGCGATGATCAGGCTCTTCTCCGGCTGACCGGGATGCGCCCATATCGCGGGATCATCGGCGGCATCGCCAAAACTGCCCACCGGCACGGTTTCCACGCTGGCAACCACCGTGGCGACGGTTGGCTTGGGCGCGGCTTCCGCCGACTGCGGCACACCCGGAGACAGGCCCAGGGCGGTCGCCAGTTGCGCAATCGATGCCAGCTTGAAATCGGGGCCACTCTCATCGGTCACCAACAAGGCCCCTGACGGGAAGTCGCTTCCCAGCGCAACACTGGCCACGGAAATCGAACCGGGCTCCTCGATTGCCTCACCACCGGGGGACGCCACCACCAGACTGCCAACGAAAGCCTCGTCCCGCTCGATGTCATACACGTTGACATGACCGCTCGATTCATCCGAAGCCAGCAACCAGCGTGCACCGGGACCACCATCATGGATGGCCAAACCACCGACTTCCTCAAGTATCCCGTTGCGTGGCGAATCCACCAGTTGCGCCGCCAGATCCGCTTCCGGGTCGGCACTGAAACGCCAGATGCCCACGGCCTCCTCCGAGGCATAGACCGTCGTGTTCACCGGATCGGCCACGCAGCGCTTGAGCGTCGATGGCACGCCGAACCTGCGCACCTGGCGCGCATCCACCTTGCCATTCTCCGTGGCGAACAGGAGGTGATGGTCGATCTCGCCACCATCGCCGACCACGAACGCATGCAGCGAGCCATCCAGGCGGCTCTTGAGCAGGCAGACGCCTTCTGCGGCGAAACCGAGCGGCAATTCGCGCGCGCCTACTTCAGCCAGTGTGTCGCCATCGGGACGGAACAGGCGCAGCTTGTGTCCCTGGCTATCGATGGCTGCCAACAGCGTGGTGGTGGCCCCGGCCAGTTGCACGTCCTGCAAGACATCGACGGATGCCGTTTCCCCGGCGGGTACCGCGCCCAGGCGCTTGCCGTCCAACCCATAGATCTCCAACCCACCCGGGCCTGCAGCGCCGACAATGCGGCTGGCCGAGGGATCGGATGCATTGATGATCCAGGCCGCGTCTTCCACCCCGCCAGCCACCACGGCCTCGGTCGCCCGGACCGCCTGGAGCGTGGCCGGTTTGCCCGCCTGTCCCTTGACCGGGGCCACGTCCGCGCCCGGTTTCGAACAGGCGGCCAGAACCGCCACGAAGCCGGCCAGTGCCAGCCAGCGCCTCATCACGTTCATTTTCCACACTCCCGTTGGTTTCGTGCGGCCATGCCACGCGGAGGCCGCTCCCGTTCTGGCGCACCCTAGACCAAGCACATGCCCTTTTGCAAGAAAAATTCTATTTGTGTTGAATTTTGGAAAGTTTGTTCGTAATCTCCCCCCAGCCGCCGCCCTGTCGCATCGACTTTCAACCACGGCGGAACTGTCCTCGGGAGGGACTGGACCATGCGGACTCTGCGTCGTAATGCGCTTTTCAAGGCACTGTTCCTAGGACAGTGCGCATTGGCAATGAACCTGGCTGTCGCGCAGGATGCGCCGCCCCCGAATACGGGCTCGCAGCCCGAAACCACGGATCTGGAAGGCGTCACCGTGACCGGGCGCCGTGC
>JBQGFJ010000141.1:0-10351 GCA_052040085.1 Pseudoxanthomonas sp. | reverse complement strand
TGGCTGTTCAATCATTACGATGGCAGTCGTCCGTTTTCCGGATTCGTCCGCGAGGCAAGCCATGCCGGTTACACCGAGCCTGATCCGCGCATTGATCTGTCCGGTGAAGACGTGCGGCGCAAGTTGCTGATCCTGGCGCGGACTTCGGGGCGTGATCTCCAGTCCGAAGACGTGCAGGTGGAATCGCTGGTGCCGCCGGCGCTCGCGGCCAAATCACTTGATGAACTGGAAGGTGCGCTGGAGCAACTGGATGCACCCGTGGCGGAACGTTTTCTTGCTGCCGAACGCGAGGGCAGCAAGCTCCGTTTCATTGGCCGGTTCGATGAGAACGGTGCCAAGGTCGGATTGCAGGCACTGGCTCCCGATCACCCCTTGTGTGGCGGCGGCGGTACCGACAACAAGGTGGCCATCTTCAGTGACCGATACAACGTGCAGCCCCTGGTGATCCAGGGCCCGGGCGCGGGTGCCGAGGTCACCGCCGCGGCATTGCTGGACGACGTGCTGGCGATTGCCGGGTCCTGGGAGCGGGTCGCCAACCGCGATTGAATCCCCCGGATTTTGTGTCGAGGCCATGGGGCGCATCCTTTGAACGGTGGGTCTTCCGACCTCCGGGTTGAGTCCCCGCACCTTCCAGAGGATGGAAACCGATGGGCGAGCATCGGGCGAATCCCGGATGGCCGTGGCCTCGGCACTGGGCGTGGGGCCGATGCGGTTGGCTATTGCCACGACGGTGTCTGAGGCGACGGGTCCGACCTCTTCCAAGACCAATGAGTCCGCCGGATCGCACGAAGATGGCGCTCTGGATAGTGAGCCTCGTACTGGCGGTGGTGATGTTCCAGATCATCTTCGGCTGTCAGATGGGAAAGGATGCGGTCCAACGGGACAACGGGGAAAATGCGCGATGTGCGGCGAATCCGGAATCCGAATCCTGCCGCCGCTAGTCAAAGCTCATCCGGGAGCCCCCGAGCCTCCTAGCGTGCTTGAACATCGGATGATGCTTGACGCCAGTCCACCGTGACTGGCGTTCTTGCGTTTGCAGGTTGTGCATATTCCAGTCGGTGCCGTGCGTGGCAAGTGGAGTTTTATCAGCCAACCAGAAATGCTCTGGATATCACTATCAAATTTCTGAATGTGAATAAATTATTTTAGTTGGTCTTTTTCAAGAAACAGAAGTCACATTAAGCCTGTTTTTTGCGGTTATTTCGAGGTTTTCTTTGCTGCAATAAACACCTTTTCACTAGAATTGCGAGCACATTGAAACGCACAGTCCGATTCGCAGGACTGTCATCATCGAAAGGGGTTCGCATGCAAACGACGGGTGGCGTGGTACAGGCTGATCCGAAATTCTGGAAAACGACATATGGCGTGATGAACGCCGTATCCGACGACAACGTGATCACGTCTTCGCTGGAACAACATGGGCAATGGGTGGAATCGGAACTTGATCTGCTCAGTGGCCTTTTGCAGGAAGGCGCTACCGTGGTCGAAGTGGGTAGCGAGTATGGTGCCCATGCGCTGTGTCTCTCCCGGGTCGTCGGGGATGCCGGCGAAGTGCATGTGCTTGAATCCGATCGACTGGTGCACTTGCAGTTGTGCGCCAACATTGCACTCAATGGTGTCCGCAATGTCCATGCGCATCTTCCGGTGAAAGGAAAGCGGACGTATCCGGATGTCCGCAATCTGGACCTGACAGCGCTGCATTGCGTGAAGGTGAATGCAGCCGGGACTCTGGTTGATTTCCTTGCTGATGCCAGGGAGCTCGTTCGCCAGCACAAGCCCTATGTCTATTTCCGGCTGAATTCACCCGTGCAGGCGCGCGAAGAAGTCGCTGCCATCAAGGCGCTGGGCTACCGCTGCTGGTCGCATATCGCGTATTGGCAAGCAATGTCCGGCGATACTAGCAGTGATGCAAGCCTGTTCCCGGGCTGGGCACACCAGAATGTCATCGCGGCGCCATTGGAGTCCGGCGTGGATGCGGACTTTGCCCACCTGAGGGAAATTTGACGGGAAACGGCAGGCGTTGCGCCATGCTGGTGGCCTTTGTCTGTGGCGTGGCGGCGTGCGCCCAGTTCCGGCATCCGCAGGCGCGCGAAGAACGGCAGCCTGTCGTCGAGGGACTTGTTTCCGCGCGGTCATCCGAATCGGCTGCGAATAACCAGGAAGTGTCTTCGGATGGATTGCCGGAGGAGCAGGAGGTCGAGCTTGCAAGGCACGATCCGGGCAATGTTCGTGCGCTGGTTGGTCGAGTGTCCGAAGGGCGCAGCGGGGCGGTTCACCGGGCGGCGGATATCGGTTCTGTCGACGATGTCGATGCCGTGGATTCCGCGCCGGCAATCGAGATGTCGCATATGCTGCACACGGATGTTTTCGATGCGTCAGTGCTCCCGGTCTTGGTGCATGAAAGCGTGTCCGGCTGTGCCGATGCGGTTGTTCCCGGTTGTGTGAAAGTGCTTTCCGGAACTGCTGGCCCGTTTTTTGCGCGGCACGACATAGGCAAGGTTCCCTCATGGCTGCCGACAGGCAGGACATGGTGGTGGCTGATTGCTTTGTTGTTGTCGATGGTGGGCCTGCGCGAGTGGTGGCGCAGGCGTGATCGTCCAGCAGCCCATGAGGCTGAGCCAGGAATGGAGGTCTCCGCGCAGATCGTGGAGTTGCCCATGCCGGAACAAGAGGAGTCAGAAGACATGCGTGATCCCGCCGAAGCAATGGAGCCATCGCAGCAACAGGCGGAAGTGGCGCCGGAGATTCAAGTCGTGCCATCCGTGGAGCCCATGCCATTGAATGAGGCGCTGGGCATTGCCAGGGCCAGGCTTGCGGCGAATGAGTTGCAACAGGCGTTGGATGTGTTGGCGCCGTACCGTGATCTGCCTGATGCTCCGCTGGAGGCGTTGCTGCTGTCGGCCACGCTCTGGCGACGAATGGGCCATGCAACGGGTGATGGGCGTTGGCATGGAAAGGCCGCGGAAGCACTTGTTGAAGTGTTCGCACACGAACCCGGCGGCAAGGGGCTTTTGCATGGCATCGGCCGCTGCCGGTTGGAACAGGCGCAGTGCTTGCCGGGTGCGGAACAGGCGCACGCGCTGGATCAGGCGATTGAATACCTGGGCCTGGCCGTGGCAGCGGAGGATGGTGCAGATCCGCGCATCCTCATGGAGTGGGGCAATGCGTTGATCCTGCGCGCCAAGCGTTCAAGGCAAGCTGCAGGTGATGATCATGCCATGGCCGAATCGGCTTTCCGACGCGCATTGGACATGGGTGCCCAGGTGGACTCGGATGCCGCCTGGTCATTGCAATGGGTGCTGCGCCAGCAAGCAGGCTTCCTGGAAGGAGAGGCTTCCCATTCCTGTCGTACACGCGCACGTGCCGTCATCACTCATGCTCTGGAAAATGGCAGGGACACCGGTCGCAAGGCGCAATGGCAAGCGAGTGCCATCCAGCTGGCGCTGGAAGAGATCAAGGCAGGCAAGTGGACTGGCGCGGCCAAGCGCATGCAGTTGAAGGAAATCCAGGCTGCTTACCGCTCTCTCATCGTGGAGGGCGTGTCGGTTCCGGTCGTGCATGCGTGGGTCAAGCTGCTTTGCGAGGAAGCCAGCGAATTGGTTGGCAGTGCGCGTCGTGCCAAATACGATGAAGCGCGAAGCGTGCTGGTACTGGCGGCTACGCCGGATGATCGCCGGGGTGAAGTGGAACTTGCATGGCTCACTGCACATGTCGCGCGGCAGCGTGGGCACGATGAAGCAACGACTGCGCGCTTGATGTTGCTGTCCGAGGCAGAAAAAGCGTTGTTGCCTTATCTGGATAGCCCCGAGGCCGCACCACTGCAATTGGAAGCAGCACTGGTGGCGCTGGAGCAGGCTGGCTTGCTGCGCCAGCCTGCCGCAGGACTGGCGGCAAGGCGGGCGGTGGCGCTGACCGGGCCTCTCTTCGCATTGCCGGATATCGAAGCCGAAGCCTTGCAATGCCACCTGCAGGCGTTATTGATGCTCGAGGATGGCGACAGGGACGAGGCGCCGATCAAACGGTTGGTCGAAATTGCTCCCGAAGATGCGCAGACATGGGTGCTGGCTGCGCGTCATGCGCTGGCTTGTCATGACTATGCTCGAGCGAGCTCCTGTTCCGAGTCCGCACTGCAACTGGGGGCATCGCAATCCGACATGGTCCCGCTCTGGCAGCGGCTCGGCGCAACACAGGGCGTGGGTGGAATAGAGCCAGCCGTGGCGATGGCAAGAAAGAGATTGCGTGCCGCCGGGCAACCCATGGCGTGAGCATTGGGTGTACGGGAGAAACCGGATGCCTGCTGCCGGTGCCTGGGCGCCTCAACACTCGATGACGTTGACGGCCAGCCCACCACGGCTGGTCTCCTTGTACTTGTCCTGCATGTCGCGGCCAGTGTCGCGCATGGTCTTGATGACCTTGTCCAGGCTGACCTTGTGCTTGCCATCGCCACGTTGGGCCATGCGGCTGGCATTGATCGCCTTCACCGCGCCCATTGCGTTGCGCTCGATGCACGGGATCTGCACCAGCCCGCCAATCGGGTCGCAGGTCAGCCCCAGGTTGTGCTCCATGCCGATTTCGGCGGCATTCTCGATCTGGCTGGGGGTGCCCCCCAATGCGGCCACCAGCCCGCCGGCGGCCATCGAACAGGCCACCCCCACCTCGCCCTGGCAGCCCACCTCGGCCCCGGAGATGCTGGCGTTCTCCTTGTAGAGGATGCCAATGGCCGCGGCAGTGAGCAGGAAGTCGAACACCCCCTGCTCGTTGGCCCCGGGGCAGAAGCGGTCGTAGTAATGCAGTACCGCCGGGATGATCCCGGCCGCGCCATTGGTGGGGGCGGTGACCACACGACCACCGGCCGCGTTCTCCTCGTTCACCGCCAACGCGTACAGATTGACCCAGTCCAGCACGGTCAGGGGATCGCGCATCGCCGCTTCCGGGCGTGAAGACAGCTCGCGGTGCAGGGCCGGGGCCCGGCGCGAGACATGCAGACCGCCAGGCAGGGTGCCTTCCTGGCCAATGCCACGGGCCACGCAGGATTGCATCGCCCCCCAGATCTCGCGCAGGCCGCTGCGGATCTCGTCCTCGCTGCGCCAGGCCTTCTCGTTCTCGAACATCAGCCGGGCAATGCCCAGCCCGTGTTCGCGGGCCTGTGCCAGCAGCTCGTCGCCGCTGTGGAAGGGATAGGGCAGCGGGGTCTCGTCGGCGACGATGCGGTCTTCGGCCGCTTCGTCGGCATTTACCACGAAGCCGCCGCCGACCGAGTAGTAATCGCGGGTGGCAAGGACCACATCATCGGCACCATAGGCAGTGAAGCGCATGCCGTTGGTGTGGTACGGCAGCTTCTGGCGCTTGTTCATGACCAGGTCGCGCTTCTCGTCGAAGGCGCTGGCGTGACTGCCGTGCAGCCGGAGTTTCTTTTCCGAGCGGATGCGTTCCAGGGCCGGGGGGATGATGTCCGGGTCGATCTGGTTGGGGTAGTGGCCTTCCAGGCCCATCAGCACGGCCTTGTCGGTGCCGTGGCCGCGGCCGGTGAGGGCCAGCGAGCCGAACACCTCGGCGCGGATGCGGATCACCTCATCCAGCCGCCCGGGCTCGTCCAGCCAGCGGGCCACGAAGCGTGCGGCCGCGCGCATCGGGCCTACCGTGTGCGAGGAGCTCGGGCCAATGCCGATCTTGAACAGGTCGAAGAGACTGACGGACATGCGGCGTATTCTATGCCGCCGATGAGGACGAACCCTCCCGCGCCGCAACACTCCAAGGAAACGATGCGATGCCGTTGATCCTCTACCAGCGTGATGACTGCCATCTGTGCGACATGGCGCTGGAGGTGCTGGCGGTTGCCCGGGTACCCGACTTCGAGAGCGTATTCATCGACGGGGACGATGCATTGGAGGCGCGTTACGGAATCCGCGTGCCGGTGCTGCATAACACAGCAACCGGCATGGAGCTGGACTGGCCCTTCGATGCTGCGCGATTGCAGGCATTCCGGTAGGGGCCGATGCTGCCAGTCATGGGCTTTGCGCGGAAGGCATCGCGGCCATGGCCGCCTTGCATGAAGGCTTTATGGTGCAGGTTTCAGGTTTACCCGGGTGCTGATGGCGACTTCGTTGGGGATCGTGCGGGTATCGGACCAGTCGCCGCCGCCCACGCCGAAGTCCAGCCGTTTGACCAGGGCTTTGCCGATCAGCTTGGGCTGTGCGCCCGGGGTCCAGGTAAAGGTGAACGTCACGGGCTTGCTGACGCCGCGCAGGGTCAGGGTGCCGTCGGCAGCGTACTGGCCATCGCCGAGTGCGCGGAAGCTTTCGGCGGTGTAGCGAGCCTGTGCGAACTTGCCGATGTTGAAGAAGTCATTGCCCAGCAGGGTGGAGTCGCGATCATTGTTGCCGGTGTTGGTGCCGGCCAGTTGGATGGTGACATCGAGTTTGGCGCTGGACAGGTCGGCCGGATCGAAGTGCACCTTGGTATCGAAACCGCCGAAGCGGCCGGTGAAGGTTTCGCCGTCGTACTGGGTCGCGAACACCAGGGTGGAGCCGGGTGCCTGCACGTAGTCGGCAGCATGGGCCGGCGCAGCAGCCAGCATCGCCACCAGTGCGGCGGCGGTCAGGGCGGGGGAAGTGAACAGTGTCTTCATGGGGTCTCTCGGCTGGGTTCTTGATTGGAGGGATTTGCCGCAACGTGGCGCTTGCCCGGAAGCATGCGGGCCAGGGTGGCATCGCGCAGGAACAGGTGATGGTAGAAGGCGGCGCCTGCATGCAGTGCCACCAGTGCGATCAGCAGCCAGAAGCCCCATTCGTGGGCGCCATGGGCCAGGTCACGCAGGCTGTCGTTGGGCGCTACCAGCTTGGGCATCTCGAACAGGCCGAACAGTTTGAACGGGCGCAGGCCGCTGGCCGAATCGTAGAGCCAGCCGGAAAGCGGGATCAGCAAGGCCAGGCCGTACAGCAGCCAGTGGGTCACCGTGGCCAGGCCGTGCTGCCAGCCGGATGTGCCTTCGACAGGCCGTGGTGCACCCGCATACAGGCGCCAGACCAAGCGGAACAGCATCAGTGCGAGCACGGTGATGCCAAGTGACTTGTGTGCGGTGTAGACCCAGAAGTATTTCGGGGTACGCGGCAGTTCGCCCATGGTCAGGCCCACTACGCCCAGCCCCAGGATCAGGACCACGATCAGCCAGTGCAGCAGTTTGCTGACGCTTCCCCATTGGTCAGTGGTGTTCTTCAATGTCATTGGGCTGGCTCCGGTGTTGGAAGGGGGGCTGGTGTTGTGGTTTCCCGGGTTTCGCCGGAGGCATCCACGGTATCCGTTTCCTCGATGTTCTGGCTGCGGGTTGCTTCGGCCTCGATGCGCAATTCCACGCCATTGCCGATCATGGTAGGCCAGGCGTCGATGCCGAAGGCGGAGCGATCCAGTGCCAGCGTGGCGGAGAAACCGGCGGTACGGCGGAAAGGCGGTAGCGGGTGACGTTTGACCGCATTGACGACCACGTCCATTTCGACTTCACGGGAAACACCGCGCAGTGTCAGGATGCCGGAGACGGTGGCGTGTGTTGCATCGACGGGTTCGATGCGGGTGGACACGAATGTCGCCACCGGGAATCGTTCGGCATCCAGCAGGTTCCTGCCCAGCGTGGAGCGGTTCCAGGCTTCATCACCCAGGTCCACGCGCTGCATGGGGACTTCCACCTGCAGGCTTGCGCTGGACAAATCATCCGGATCGAACAGCAGGGTACCGGTGCTGCCGGATACTGTGCCGATGGCCTTGGAGAAGCCGGCATGTTCCACCGCAAAGGCAACCCGCGTGTGCACCGGGTCGAGCCGGTAGCTGGCCGGCTGTGCGTGTGCGGCGCATGCGAGGCTGCCGGCGAATACTGCCGCCAGGCAAGCCAGGCGGAGAATGAAGGTGCCTGGGGAGTCCATCCACGGGATTCTAGGTGACATGGGCAGGAATACTTGGCTTGCGCATGGAACGGCGCGTTGCGAGGATGCCGTGGTGAAGGATACGTGTTCCCCGGGAAGGATGATGTTGCGGACGCTTCTGTTGGTCTGGATGTTGGCGCTGATGCCGCTTGCCGTGCAGGCAGGGGCACCTGAAATCCCGCGTTTCCGCTTGCTGGATGCTGCGGACGGCCTGCCTTCCACCACCATTCCTGCCCTTGCGCGGGATCGCCACGGTTATCTGTGGGTGGCCACCTGGGATGGGCTCGCCCGGTATGACGGCGTGGGTTTTCGCACGTGGCGTCATGATCCGGATGACCCTGCTTCACTGCCGGGCAATGTGGTGCAGGCCCTGCACATCGATCGCCATGACCGCATCTGGGTAGCCACCGAAAGCAGTGGCCTCAGCATGATGGATACCGATCGCAAGGGATTCCGCCATTTCCGCCAGGGCATGTATCCCGGGATGGAAAGCGATGATGTTTTTGCCATAGCGAGCAAGGATGATGACCTGTGGTTCGGCACGTTTGGTAGTGGTTTGTACCGGATGTCGGCCGATGGGGAAATACAACGGTTCCGATCCGGTGGGATGGATACGGACGGATTGCCGTCCGACACCGTGCTGTCCTTGGCCTTCGATGCGCAGGGCGATCTGTGGATCGGCACACTGGCCGGGCTGGCACGCTATGACGGTACGGCGATGCGGCGTGTTCCAACGCCGGATGGTGGCGCGCCCATCGTGTATTCGGTGACACCTGACGGCGACACGCTGTGGATAGGCACAGCGGCAGGCGTGTATCGCAAATTGGCCGATGGCCAGTGGGAGGTGCCGGCATGGTCGGAGATGTTCGCGCGCCCCAATGCCGTGATGACAGTGGTCAACAGTGGGGACGGGGAATATTGGATCGGGTCGCAAGGCGGGCTGTGGCGCACCGAAGGTGATGGAGCACCTTCGCCGGTACGTCCGGGCAACGAAAACCAGGACGTGGGCCGGGTGCTGCAGGCCCTGTTGTTGCAACCGGACGGCGGGCTATGGGTGCCATTCCCGACACTCGGGCTGGGTTACCTGCACTCGGACTGGCGCCGTGTCGCCGGATACACTCCGGCACAGGGGCTGGGCGGTGGGCTCTACCGCGCGCTTGCGCCTTCAAGCAAGGACGGCACCTGGCTGGGCAGCAGCCTCGGCATGATCGAACACCTGGACCACCGGACTGGTGAAGTCGTGCCCTTGGAATGGCATGCGGAAGCCATCAGGAAGCATCGGATATCCGCATTGCTGGAAGACCGGCGTGGCCAGCTCTGGGCCGGGCACCGCAACGGCATCATGCGAATCAATCTGGAAACCGGCGAGTTGCAGGTTTGGCAGCATGATTCGGGTGCCGATGCGCCGCCTGCGGGTGGAGCCATCGAATGGCTGATGGAAACGCCTGACGGCAGTATCTGGGTGTATGCGCAAGGAGGAGGCGTACAGCGGCGCGATGGCGAAAGCGGAAAAGTGCTCGATCGCTTCGATTCCACCGCCCTGTACGGGTCCACGCTTTCCGAAGTGGAAAAGTTCGAGATTGATCCTGAAGGGGTCTTGTGGGTGGCGGGCAAGGGCGGCCTGCTGCGTTGGCAGGCCGGGAGCCGTGAGTTCGTGCCAGTGGTGGGCATGACCGGAGAGCGTGTGCTGAATTTCGTGTTCGAAGATGCGGACAATGTGTGGTTGCATCGGCTTTCTGGTCTCGAACTGTGGCGCCGCCAAGAGGGTGGCCATTGGGAGCAACAACGGCACCTGTCGATGGCCGATGGCGTACCCACCGTGGAATCGACGGGCTTGCTGATGGATGCGCAGCGCCAGCTATGGTTGTCGACGCGTCGTGGCCTGTTCCGCATCGATATCGATTCCGGTGCTGTCCGGCATTTCGGCTTGCGCGATGGTTTGCTCAGCCAGGAATTCAACGACCGCGCCTTGGTGCTGGCACCCGATGGCGTGCTGGTGGGAAGTGCGGCGGATGGGTCCGTGGTGGTGCTGGACACGATGTTGGCCGATCCTCCGCCGCAGTCGCCGGTGTTGATGCTGGATGGCATCAAGGTCGGCAGGCAAGACCAATTGATTTCATTGCCGGTGGAAGGCGGTTTCAACCTGCGATACGACGATCATGAGCTGCAGATCAGTGCCCGCCTGTTGTCTTTCCAGAATCCGAATGCCAATCGCTACCGCTCCTGGCTGGAAGGTTTCGACCATGAGTGGGTGGACCAGGGAGCCAGTGGCGAGCGTGTGTTCTCATCACTGCCGCCGGGGCGATATACCTTGCGGATGCAAGGCATCGATCCGGCGGGCAACCTGTCGCAGGAACAGAGAGTGGCTTTCCGTGTGCTGCCGCCATGGTGGCGAAGCACGTGGGGCATCCTGTTGTTCGTGCTGGTGGGTGCGCTGT
>JBQGFJ010000140.1:0-10248 GCA_052040085.1 Pseudoxanthomonas sp. | reverse complement strand
CATTGGATAGCGAGGGCATCGGCATGCAGGACCGCCAGCAACACGCGCAGGATTGGCGCGAACGCTTGCAGCTGGGCGGGCCGCTGGCACTGATCAACGACCTGTGTGCCGAACATGCCGCGCGCCTGCTCGGCTTGCTGGATGGCGAACGGCGGCTGACCAACTATCTGCAACTGGCGGAAATGTTGCAGGAACAGTGGATGCGTTCGCTGGGCCTGTCTGGCTTGGTGGATTGGCTGGCAGAGGCTATTGCCGGTGCTGATCGTGGTGCCGATGACGATGCGCAACTGCTGCGTCTGGAATCCGACGCACGTCGCGTGCAAATCGTCACCCTGCACAAGAGCAAGGGCCTGGAATATCCGCTGGTGTTCCTGCCGTTTGCCGGGATCGGCAGCAAGCCGCGTGATCCGGGTTCGCGCGTGGTGGTGGCGAGCGCCGAGGGCCGCCGCTTGCATTGGAAATTGCAGGCCGACACCTCGGGCTGGGCCGAGGCACGCGAGACATGGAGCCGCGCACAGAAAGCCGAGGATGCACGCCTGCTGTATGTCGGCCTGACCCGCGCCGAACATGCGCTGTGGATCGCCACCGGTCCGCTCCATGGACACACGGGCTCGCCGCTCGCGCCCTTGCTGGGTGATATCGCTGCGCTGGAAAACGCACCCGCAAACATCCTCCTCGACGACACGCTCGCGCCCGTATCGTTGCCGTGGTTGCGGCCGGAAGGCAATGCTGGCGTCACACCCGCACGCATCGCCACGCGCCATCTCTCACCGGACTGGTGGGTCTACAGCTTCACCCAGTTGGCGCACGCCGATGCGGGACAGCCCGCCGATGCCGCCGCCCTTGATGACAGTGGCGCGGCGCGCGACGAACCCGCGCAAGTGGAGCCGGGGGCGGAGGCAATCGACGGACTTGTCGGCGATGGCAATATCGACGTGTTCGATCCGCGTTTTTCCGGCAGCCGCTTCGGCAACGTCCTGCATGATGCGCTGGAAAAGACAGACTTCGCCGCCTGGGCAGACTGGCGCGCTGGTCAGGCAGCCCCGGAAGGCCAGGACGATGTGCTGCGCACGGCGCTGGGTCGTGAAGGCTATGCCGATGACGCCCTCGATGACGGCATCGCCTTGCTCGCGTCACTGGTGGGTCGCACGCTGACCGTGCCCTTGCCGGAAGGTGGCGCATTGCACGCCGTGCCCGCGCAGGATCGCCGTGCCGAAATCGAATTCCATTTCGCCATGCGTCCGACCACGGTCTCGGCCTTGATCGATCTGCTGCACGCACATGGTGTGGCACGCGAGCGTCGCGGCTTCGGTTTGCGCCGCCGCCTGGAAGGCCTGATGACCGGCAAGATCGACCTTACCTACACGCAGGGTGGGCGCTGGTACGTGCTGGACTACAAGTCCAATCGCCTGCCCGGCTATGACGCGGCCCAGCTCGCCGCCGCCATGGTGCACAGCGAATACGATTTGCAGGCGCTCATCTACACCGTGGCCTTGCATCGCTGGCTGCGTTTCCGCTTGGGCGAGGGCTACGACTATGCGCGCGATTTCGGCGGCATCCGTTATCTGTTCTGCCGCGGATTGGATCCCGATGCCCCGGCCTCCCCGGGCGTGTTCGCACACCGCTTCGCGCCCGCGCTGGTGCAGGCGCTGGATGCCTTGTTCGCCGGTCGTGCGGAAGGAGCAGCGGCATGAGCCTGTTCCGCGCGCTGACCGAAGCCCGCGTCTTGCGCACCCTGGACCATGCCTTGGCGCACAGCCTGCGCCGCCTGGATTCGACTACGCCGGATGTGGTGTTGGCTGCCGCCGCGTTGGCATCGCTGGCGGTATCGCGCGGGCATGCGGGTCTGAAGCTTGCATCAGCGCGTGATCTGGTCGATGGCGATGTGGTGATTGATTGGCCAGCGGTGGATGCGTGGCAAGCGACACTTGCGGCCTCGCGCTGGGTCGCCACGCCGGACTATCCCGCCGCCATCGCGGATACCGCCACGCCCTTGGTGTTGGAAGACGGGCTGCTGTACCTGCGCCGCTATCGCGAATACGAACGCCAACTGGTCGCGGGTCTGCATCGCATTGGCGGACATGCATTGCCGGAACTGGCGCTGGAACCGCTCGCGCCGCTGTTCGGCCAACTGTTCCCTGACGCGCATGCAGGCGATGACCGCCAGGCGCGTGCGGCGGCGTTGGCGTTGCGCCACCCCTTGTTGCTTGTCACCGGCGGTCCCGGCACCGGCAAGACCACCACCACGGCACGTTTGCTGGTGTTGCTGGCTGCGCAGGCACACCAGAACGGACGTAAAGCGCCGGTCATCAAACTGGCCGCGCCCACCGGCCGCGCCGCCGAGCGCATGGCCGAAAGCGTGCGTCATGCGGTACGTGCATTGGCGGAGGCCGGCGTCGATTCGACCTTGCTGGACACGTTGCCCGTGGCTGGTGAAACCCTGCATCGCCTGCTCGGCACCCTGCCCGGCTCGCCGCGCTTCCGCCACCACGCCGATGAGCCGTTGCAGGCCGATGTGGTGGTGGTGGACGAGGCGTCGATGATTGATCTGCCGCTGATGGCCAAGCTGGTGGATGCCATTGCCACCGGCACCCGGTTGGTGTTGTTGGGTGATCCCGACCAGTTGCCGTCGGTGGAGGCGGGCGATGTGCTGGGCGGCATCCTCGCGGCGGCGAGGGATGGTGAATCGCTATCAGCGGAGGATGCACAGGCGTTGCGTCCGCTGCTGCCGGTTTCGGTCGAAACGTCTTCTGCATCGCCGGAGTTCCCGGGCGTGCGCGTGCACCTGCAACGCGGCTGGCGCCAGAGCGAAGCCCTGCACCTCGCACCGTTGGCCGATGCCGTGCGCCAGGGCGGCGTACCTGCCCAGCGTGACCTGGCGTTGTCACTGTTGCGTAGCGGCACGCTGTCCGGCGTGCATTTCCATGAAGACGCCACCGATCCTTTGCAGATTGCCCGCGATGCGTTGCTGGCGCATTGGCATGCATTGGCGGAGGCCGCCACGCCCGCAGAAGCCTTGGCGCTGGCAAGCCGTCTTCGCCTGCTCACGGCTTTGCGCGAAGGAGCGCAGGGCGCGATTTCGCTGAATGCCCGCATCGAAGACTTGCTGGCGGGCGCGCATCGCCGCGAGCGGCATTTCCATGGTCAGCCCATCCTCATCACCGAGAACCATTACCCGCAGCGCTTGTTCAATGGCGATATCGGCATCTGCCATCGTGATGCCAATGGCACGCTGATGGCGTGGTTCCCCGGCGAAGACCCGCAACACCCGCGCGCCCTGCACCTCGCCGCGTTGCCGCGGCACGAAAGCGCCTTCGCCATGACCGTGCACAAGGCCCAGGGCAGTGAGTTCGATACGGTCTGGCTGCTGTTGCCCGCACGTCCCAACCGCGTGCTCTCGCGTGAGCTGGTCTACACCGGCATCACCCGCGCACGTCGTGCACTGCACGTGGCTGGCAATGAAGCCGTGATCCGCGAGGCCTTGGCGCGGCATGCCAGCCGGTGGTCGGGGTTGGGGTGGCGACTGGGAGTGCGGTGACAGGTGAAACGGTCACGAAGAACGAATATCGAGACCACTCTCCCGTGGATCAGGACCCTAGTTCATCCGGTTTGGGGTAGTGCTGGGTAAGCACGTGCGCAATGTGTTGACGCTGCGAATCCTGCAATGGAGGTCCAAAGTTTTCGTGCAGCATGAAGCGCGTGTTCGTGCAGTTGTTGACCAGAACCGGCGGCCGGATGTTGCGGTTGGTTTGTTCCACGTACCAGCCGGGAAGCGCCAATACCGGAATGACGCGCACTTCTTTGACGCCTGCGCCGTGCAGGAAATTCTCCAACCACTTCGCTTGGTATGCCGCTTGTTCGATGGGTTTCACTTCCGTGTGACGTGGGAAGGACAATTGCTGTCCGTCATATTGGACGCGTGCAGAGGCTTTGCCATTTTCGGCCGGCTTGCGGCGGGACTTGGTTTCGATCGCGAATACCGCGTTCCTGGCAATGACGATGTGGTCTATGTTGCCTCGATCCGTTGGAAAGTCATGGAAGACCATGGCTCCCTCGGCAATCAATGGCGTCAGGCACTGGGCTACGGACAACTCTGCATGCAGCCCATCGATTGCAAGCCGTCGACGTCGCGCGTGATGGATCAATTTCCACAAGGTCCATCCCAGAATCAAAGTCATAGCGGCAACGAAGAAGAAATCACCGGTTCCGAGCTTGAACGTTGACCAGTCAATCCCCGCCTTTTTAAGACGGACCAACAACCAACTTGCAAGCAGTATTGGACCAGTGGCCACCAACATGGCGGAGGCTTCATTGAACTTGTCGTCATGCTTTGCAATTCGCTTGCGAAGCCCTTCGCCTGGCAGATTCAAAAGTTGGACAGTCAGGGGGGATCGACGTTTATCGAAGGATCGAACCAGTCGCCAGACCAGCAAGCCACCCAGGACCAACAATGCGGGAACAAGCATTGCAGCCAAAAGAATCAGTTGTGTCATCAGCCTTCCTTCCTGGATTTGCCATATCAGCCTGGACAATAGCGGATATCAGCCAATGCGGCTTGCTTCGTGCCAATTTGCTAATCAGTACGCACATACCGGCTTGGCGTGACGCCCACATGCCGCGAAAACGCCACGCTGAAGGCGCTGCCCGATCCGTAGCCCACGCGTTCCGCTATCTGCGATGCGGTGAGTCCGCCCCGGCGCAACAAGTCCTTGGCGATCTCCATGCGCCAGGCGAGCAGGTATTCCATCGGTGCGACGCCTACGGTGCGGGTGAAGCGTTCGAAGAATGCGGAGCGTGACAGCGAGGCAGTCTGTGCGAGTTCGCCGATGCTCCACGGGTGGTCGATGTGGGCATGCATCCGTTTCAGCGCCATCGCGAGACGGTCATCGCCCAGCCCACGCAATAGTCCCGGCGGTGCGTCGCCGGTCGCGGTTGCACGCATGGCTTCGATCAGCAGCAATTCGACCAGCCGGGTCAGGGCGAACTCGCTGCCCGGCTGCGGGGTGACGGTTTCCTCCGCGACCATGGCGACCAGTTGTGCCAGCCGGGTCGACCCGCGCACATGCACCACGGCGGGCAGCAGCGATACCAGCAATGCCGGATCGGTGCCGTCGAACACGAACGCACCACCGAGTGAACGCATGTCCGGCGTGCCGTCTTTGTCGCCGTAGCGCACTTCGCTGCCGTCGCTGGGCAAGGCATCCGGATCGAAAGGGACGGGCAGCCGGACGTCCTCACCGCTGGACAGGGTGAAAGACGGGGTGGTGGGCAGCAGGATGAAATCGCCTGCATGGATGGCGAAGGGTGCATGGCCATCGACGGCCAGACGGCAACCGCCTTCCAACACGATGCAGAAGCTGGGCTTCCCGTATTCGGCATAGCGCACGGCCCAGTCGCCCTTGCCGCTGATGACGTTGGCGAACACCGCGCGGGGGCCGAGCAAGCTGACGATCTGGGAAAGGGGATCGGCCATTTCAGGACTTTGGCTAAATAAAAATGGATGAACGACTATCGATCATCCTGTGATCGTGGCGGAAGCTGGTATCCCCCGTCAAACACCCCGCAGGAGTCATGCAATGAAAACCGTACTGATCACCGGCTGCTCGTCCGGCTACGGCCTGGCCACCGTCCGCTACTTCCATGCACAGGGCTGGCACGTCATTGCCACCATGCGCCGGCCTCGCCCGGAACTGTTCGCGGACACCCCCGGCATCCGCGCGCTGCCGCTGGATGTGACCGATGCCGACAGCGTGGCCCATGCGCTGGAGGCCGCAGGCCCCATCGACGTCCTGGTCAACAACGCCGGGCTGGGCTTGTTCGGCGCATTCGAAGCAACGCCCTTGGACACCGTGCGCGAGATCTTCGAGACCAATACCTTCGGCACGATGGCGATGTGCCGGGCGGCCATCCCGCGGTTCCGCGAACGCGGCGCGGGCACCATCGTCAATGTCACATCCAGTGCGACGCTGGCACCCTTCCCGCTGGTGGCCGCCTACACGGCCAGCAAGACTGCCGTGGAAGGTTTCACCGGATCACTGGCGCTGGAACTGGCCGAGTTCGGTATCCGGGTGAAGCTGGTCGAGCCCGGTTACTGCCCCGGCACGCGCTTTGCGGAGAACGGTGCGGAACGCATGCATGGTTTGATCACCGAACCTTATGCATCCTTCGCTGCACGGGTTTTCGCAGGCTTCGGGCAACTCACGGCGATGACGCAACCGGAGGATGTGGCCGAAGCCGTGTGGCAGGCGGCCAACGATACGTCCGGCCGTTTGCAGTTTGCCGCAGGTGCGGATGCACTGGCCTTGGCAACGCATCAGGCCTGAGAGGTGTTGTTGCAGGCAGGGGGCGCATTGGTGATCCAGCCGTTGCCGGGTTTGCCGATACGCCTCCGGCCCATGCCGGATCAGTTCGCCACCGCATGCCTTGCGCCAGCCAGGCCATGGGCGTGGCGTTTTTGCCATGGCGCGTGGATCGCGCTATGGTCGGGCCTTGGGGAAATCGTTTTGGGGAATCCGCATGGGACGCGGAAGAAAAGGATTGCTGGATAATCTTGCGTCGCTGCCATGGCCGGTGGGACTTGCGGCTGGCGTGTTCGCGTTTCTCCTTTTCCGGTATTTGATTCCGGCCGGGCTCTCCGCACAGGGCGGGCCTCTTACTCAGGCATTCGCACAAACCAATCCATTCACGCCATTGGCGTGGATTTTCCTTGCCCTGTGCGCAATGGCGTCGCTGGCGTCTTTCCTGCGTGCGCGGCGCAACCGACAGTTGCTGGATACACGCACTGGCCTGGAAAGCATTGCGGCATTGGGCTGGCGTGATTTCGAGCGACTGGTGGGCGAGGCGTTCCGGCGGCAGGGATATGTCGTGGAAGAAACCGGTTTGGGCGGTGCGGATGGCGGCATCGATCTGATCCTGCGCCGCAACGGCAAGCGCACGCTGGTGCAGTGCAAGCAATGGCAACGGCAGAAAGTGCCAGTCAACGTCGTGCGCGAAATGTATGGCCTGCTCGCCCATCACGGCGCGGATGAAGTGCGTATCGCTACGGTGGGAGGATTCACACCGGATGCGGCGAAATTTGCCGAGGGCAAGCCGATTGCGTTGATCGATGGAGCGGCGTTGCTGGGGATGATTCGGGGTGTGCAGGCGGGCGATGTGCCGTTGCGGCATCAGCCTGTTGAGTCCGTTAGCAGTAAAGCAGAGGTGGCGACTTCGTCAGTGCCGGAGTGTCCGCGTTGCGGGGCGCAGATGGTTGAGCGGAAGAATCGCCAGAGTGGGAGTGTGTTCTGGGTGTGTTCGGTATATCCGAAATGTAGAGGGGTGCGGTAGTGGAGGTGGAGTCGATTTGATGTCTATGAGATGAGTGGTTATTAGGAATGGCTGGAGCAACCATCTTTCTATGGCGTCTGCTTCCGACCCAAAGTGGACGTAGGGGCTCAGTTCGTCAGAGGATCGGAGTGCGACGCTAAAGCGAAAATGGCCTATGGATGCTCCTAATCCACCCGGGACAACAAGCGGCCTAGCCATACCGACGTCGTTCAATGGGTAGTTAGATTGCACCTTCCAACCGACAAGGAGACTGGCATGAAGATGTATTACTACGAGGTGTGGGGAGACATGTCTGCTGATCGCACAGCAGATCAGTATCCAACCGTCGCTGTTTGCGAAGATTGCATCAAGGCGCAAGAACAGAGTGGGGAGGACAATCAACTAGTCTCTGGCGGTACTGAACAGGTCACGGACACAGATGAAATCTGCCATTTCTGTGATTGTGGGTTTGACGACTGACCAACTGGTGCAATCTAACAATTCATTCAAGCCGACGCCGCTTCGCGGCGCGGCTTAATTCGGGCGATAGCACCTCGTTTGGGGGCGGTAAAACATAGCAACCCAAAAGTGCGGCATTTGTTTTTTTGAGCGTCCCAGAGCACATCCCAATACTGAACCGCGCAACCTTTTAATTTTAGAAGATATTTCTGAGATTTACGCTGTGCACCCGGCAAGCGAACATCTATTGGCACCCAACAATTTTGGTTTGTTTAGAGTTAGGTACTACAGGAGAGATCCATGCGAGTTGAAGAGAAAAACATCGAGGATGACCTTTCGCTTGATGATGAGCTTGAGATGCGAGCAATTATAATGGGTCGCACTTTCGTTGAGGCCGGCGGTGAACTCCGTCTCATCGGTATGTGCGCTCGCAACGTAACGATCAAAGAGGGCGGTCGGATGATTGTCTATGGGACTGTTAACGGCAGCATTCTCAATCAGGGGGGCGAGCTTGAGGTATATGGCATGGTAAATGGTCAAATCAAGACTATTGGTGGCATAACCAACATTCATGGCGGCGCTGTTGTGGCTGGCGGTAGTGCCTAACAATTTCATTCAAGCCGACGCCACTTCGTGGTGTGGTTTAACTCAAGCGTTAACGCCCTTACGGGAGAGACCATGGAGCCATCAGTTATCCCACCCACAGCTTACGCGGCCTTGGGCGCGCTTCTTGCTGCACTTGTGGCCGGTTTTTTTTCGTTCTCCAATTTGGTAAGCGCGAAGGAAAACAAGGTTTCCGAGTTCCGCCTAGCATGGATAAACGGCCTTCGTGATGAGATCGCCATATTTACAGCAGCAATTCAGGAACTAAGCCGAATCGAGCGGCTCCGGGATGATTTGGATATAGAAGACCAAGAAGAGATCTCGAACGAGGAGAGAGAACGAACTTGGCTTCGCGAGACTAGAGAGCCATATCGGAACGTGGTAGAAAGTCTCACGCGTATCCAGCTTCGTCTCAATCCGAAACACATCGAGGAAAGCCCCGAGGGTCCAGAGTCGAAACTGATGACTCAGATCCGAGATGCTCGCGCGAACTTCAATGCGGGAAACTACGATAAAGCTTTTCAGAGCTGTGAAGAGATTCGACTTGCCGCTGCGCCTCTACTTAAATCTACGTGGGACTTGGTAAAGAACGGTGAGCCAGGATATCGCCACATCCGGAGAAGAGCTCTGCAGAGTATTGTGGGAGGTATCTTCATAACAGCTCTCGCTGTCGCTGTTCTGATTTTCGTTGCGACACGCTATGAGGCGGGCGCTAACAATTCGGCCAAGCCGACTCCGTTTCGCGGCACAGCGAAACTCGGGTGTTAGGCGGCACATGACGAATCAAGGGAGCTTCGAGAAATACCAAGCTCGCATGGCTGATTGGGCTTCCGAAACAATGAGCTCGAAAGGAAAGCCGATTCCTGATGCGACTGACTTCTCCGAAGAAGAACTTGAGTTGTTCAATGAGGTATTTCGTCGCTTTGCCGAAATATCCGAGACTATGGACAACCTAGACCTTTGTGTCGGCTTTATCAGGGGAAGGGCGCCTCGACGGAAGGATTTAAAGCTCGACGCATACCTCAACTACCACATCTCGTTCTACCTTCAGGAAGTTTACATCCTGAAGGAGCGCCTGAAGAAATATGCAACAAAGATCATGCGGCTAAGAAAGAAGCTAGGCCAGTCGATCGATCGCAATGCATACAAAATAGCCATAGACATGGTTGAGAAATCGCTATCTCCAATAGTTTCAGCGCGCGGTTCTCATGTGCACGATCGACCCTTTACCGACGATGAAATGCGAATGCTCGGCGCTTACTCTTTTCTGGCTGTCCAGCGCCCTGATGACCCAAATTGGTCGCGCTACGCACGTGCGGAGTACGCGGATGTTAAGCAAACATGGGTCAAGCGACTTACGGACAACAAGCTAGAGCTATTGAAGCTCCTGAATGTATTCTTCTTTTTTATTGATCAAGAGGTTTCTGACAGTGGCCTGCTAGCGCCGCCTAACAATTCATTCAAGTCGACGCCCCTTCGCGGCACGGCTTAATTTCGGCTTTGAATGATTGCTTCTGTCCCACAGCAGCCCATGCAGCCTGAAAGTAGTCGTGAAAATTTATGTGGCTCTCTGTGCGCTGCATCACAACCTTCCTCGCATTAATGCTGTCGTTGCCCGTTTCAGCACAGGCGCCACGTCACGGCGACTTGTCTTATCGTCAACCACAAGGCTGCAACATCGTCGTCGAGCACAACAAGCACAATCCATATGCATACCTGTTCCGTGAATACTGCGAACAAGTTATCGCGGCCACGAACCAAAGTACGGCACGCATCCTTGGTCGGCCGCAACCCTCAAAGAAGGTATTGAAAGTCCCCGCCCACGGCACCGATGAGGCGAAGCGCCTCGGTGTAGCGTGCATGGGTGGGCTGGTGATGCTG
>JBQGFJ010000139.1:0-6124 GCA_052040085.1 Pseudoxanthomonas sp. | reverse complement strand
GCACTGGTACCTAAAACCAGGGCGTCTACCAATTCCGCCACTTTCGCTGACAACGCGCCATTCTAACCACGGCCCCAGGCCTGAACCACCAAGCGCGCAAAAGAAAAACGCCCGGCGATGCCGGGCGTTTCCTTGGATGGTGGGCCGTCAAGGATTCGAACCTTGGACCTATTGATTAAGAGTCAACTGCTCTACCAACTGAGCTAACGGCCCGAAAATCGGGAACGGGATTCTAGCAAATTGCGGCAATTGCACAAGTCAGCCGCGCAATTGCCTGTTTGAAGCTTCCCGCTTGAAGATGGGGTGGCTGAGGGGACTCGAACCCCCGACATCTGGAATCACAATCCAGTACTCTAACCAACTGAGCTACAGCCACCATGTAAAACAAACCCACGCCACCAAGGTGGCGCGCCCGACAGGAATCGAACCTGTAACCCCCAGCTTAGAAGGCTGGTGCTCTATCCGGTTGAGCTACGGGCGCCCTGACCGGATTGTCGCATCATGCGCCGCTCTGGGCACCTGTATTGGTCGGGGTAGAGGGATTCGAACCCCCGACCCTCTGCTCCCAAAGCAGATGCGCTACCAGACTGCGCTATACCCCGACGAGGGTCCCGGAAGGCACGATAGAACCTGCAAGGCCGCGTATTGTCGGAAGCTGCAGGCCTGCTGTCAAACGCCATCATTCATTCAACCGCATGGGTTATCCTCCCACCAACGCCCTGCATGCGGCCATTCACACGGAGCAACACATTCATGAGAAGCGGCAATCCAGCACTCCAAGAGTCCACTTTCCTTGATCTGGCCAGCGGCAGCGTGGTCTCGCGCGAAGGCGAGGTCATGACCGTCAACGGCACCGTCAACAAGACCGGCATCCTGCTGTTGTTGACCGTGCTTACCGCCGCATTTGCGTGGAGCCAGACCATCACGCCGACCGGGGAGCTCGCTCCAGGCGCCGGCATTTACATGTGGGGCGGTCTGATCGGCGGCTTCATCCTGGCCATGGTGACCATCTTCAAGAAGACCTGGGCTCCCGTCACCGCGCCACTGTATGCGCTGGTGGAAGGCTTCTTCCTGGGCGCCATCTCGGCCATGTTCGCGCACCTGTACGAGGGCATCGTGATGCAGGCGGTGCTGCTGACCTTCGGCACCCTGTTCGCCATGTTGATGGCGTACCGCAGCGGCCTGATCAAGGCCACCGAAAAGTTCAAGATGGGCGTGGTGGCTGCCACTGGTGGCATTGCCTTGGTCTACCTGGCCACCCTGATCCTGGGCTTCTTCAATATCCAGATCCCGCTGATCCACGAATCCGGCATCATCGGCATCGGCTTCAGCCTGTTCGTCGTGGTGATCGCGGCGCTGAACCTGGTACTGGACTTCGACTTCATCGAAACCGGTGTCGAACGTGCTGCACCGAAGTACATGGAGTGGTATGCCGCCTTCGGCCTGATGGTGACCCTGGTGTGGCTGTACATCGAGTTCCTGCGCCTGCTGTCGAAGCTGCGCGAATAAGCCGCGACACACCTGCACTGCATCACCTTGTCCTGCGCCACCGAAGGCGCAGGACAAAACAAAACGGGACGCCCTTGAGCGTCCCGTTTTTGTATCTGCGCGCTGTGCCGACCGGCTTAGAGGCGGCTGGCGATGGCCTTGGCGAACGACAGGGTATTGCCCTCGCCGCCCAGGTCCGGGGTCAGCGAGTCCTTTGCTTCCAGCGTAGCGATGATGGCGGCACGCAGGCGCTCTGCCTTGTCCGGCTGGCCGAGGTGGTCAAGCATTTGTGCCGCACCCAGCAACAGCGCGCATGGATTGGCGACCCCCTTGCCGGCAATATCCGGCGCGGAGCCGTGCACTGCCTCGAAAATCGCCGCATCGGCACCGATGTTGGCGCCCGGGGCCAGACCCAGTCCGCCGACCAGACCGGCACACAGGTCGGAGATGATGTCGCCGAACAGGTTGGTGGTCACGATGATGTCGAACTGCTCCGGACGCATCACCAGCTGCATGCAGGTGTTGTCCACGATCATCTCGTTGCATTCGATGTCCGGATACTGCGCCGCCACCTCCCGCGCCACCTTCAGGAACAGGCCCGAGGTGCTCTTCAGGATGTTGGCCTTGTGCACCACCGTGACCTTCTTGCGGCCGGTCTTGCGGGCCAGGTCGAAGGCGTAGCGCACGATGCGCTCGGAACCCTTGCGGGTGATCTTCTGGGTCAGCAGCGCGGTTTCGCCATCCTCGGAGAGGGACTGGCCTTCACCGATGTAGGCGCCCTCAGTGTTTTCGCGCACCGTGATCAGGTCCACGCCCGAAGCGAAACGCGACTTGGTGTTCGGGAACGACTTGGCCGGGCGCACATTGGCATACAGGTCGAAATAGCGGCGCAGGGCCACGTTGATCGAACTGAAGCCTTCGCCCACTGGCGTGGTCAGCGGGCTCTTCAGCGCCACGCCGTTCTTGCGGATGGAATCCAGCGTGGCCTGCGGCAGCAGTTCACCGTGCTTTTCCAACGCAACCAGGCCAGCGTCGGCCTCTTCGTAGCTGAGGCCGGTCTTGAGTGCATCAAGCACGTACAAGGTAGCGTCCATGATCTCCGGGCCGATGCCGTCGCCACGGATGACCGTAATCGTCTGGGTCATTTGATTGGGATTCCGAACAGAGGCGCACGAGGGCAACAGGCCCGATGCGCAAGGGGGGATGTTTGTGTGCCAATTATGCCCGAACGCCGTCTATGGCCCCAAATCGACCTTGGTCTGAGAACCTGCCCACGATCTTGCTGCGCTTGCCGGATGACGTGCGTGCAGCGCTGGCCCGCAGGGCTGCCGCCAGGGAGGGCGGCAGCAAATGCTCATGTACCCCCGTACATTGCGCTTTCTGCGCTCCACCACACGCCATCCGCCCGCGCTCGCGACAGATCGTGAACAGGTTCCGGGGTGCGCAGTCCGCGATCAGGCATGATCGTGCGCATCGGGGGCCAAGGCGGCGCCCTGCTCCAGGCGGTCAAGGAAATCCACGGCGCGACGCAGGTGCGGGATCACGATGGAGCCCCCCACTACCAAGCCAACCGAAAAGGTCTCGAAAAACTCCTCGCGGGTAACTCCAGCGTCCTTGCATTGCGCCACGTGGTAGCTGATGCAGTCATCACAGCGCAGCACCAGCGAAGCCACCAGGCCAAGCAATTCCTTGGTTTTCACGTCCAGCGCGCCGGCCTGGTAGGTCTGCGTGTCCAGGGCAAAGAAGCGGCGGACCACCTGGTTGGGTTCGGCCAGGATGCGCTGGTTCATGCGCTGGCGAAATTCCGTGAACTCCTTCAGCCGGTCATTTCCATCACCGTCACTCTGGCTCATTCGGACGACCCGGCCAGCAATGGCTCCAGGCCCCCTGCACGGTGCAGCGCAATCATGTCGTCGTAACCGCCCACGTGCACGTCACCGATGAAAATCTGCGGGACGCTGGTGCGGCGGGTACGGGCCACCAGCTTTTCACGCTCGGCGGGATCCAGGTCCACGCGGACTTCATCCCAGGCCTGGCCTCGGCTCTGCAGGAAATTCTTGGCAGCCACGCAATACGGACAGACTGCGGTGGTGTAGATCGTGATGCGCGGCTGGCCCGACGCACCGTTGGCACTCTCGCTCATGGCAAATCCCTTGGAATATCCGGAAAGAATAGGCGATATGGTCACTGCCTTGGCCAAGGCAAATGAATGGCGTCCGCTGGATTAACCCGTTATTCACTCCATCGGCCGGCTTAGGCGTCATTCTCACCGCACCCCGGTCACCCGGATTCCCGGAGTCACGTTTGCGCCCGCTCTTGCTCGTCACTGCACTGGCCCTGGCCCTTCCTGCCGCCACTACGGCACAAACTTCGCACGAGGCCAAGCTCCCCGATATCGGCTCCTCCGCCGGCGAACTGCTGACCCCCGCGCGACAGGCCGAATACGGCGGCATGATGCTGCGCGAGCTGCGCAACTACGGCTACCTGCTGGAAGACCCGCTGCTGGACAACTGGCTGCAGACCGTCGGCACTCGCCTGGGTGCGCAGAGCGACCAGACCGGACAGCCGTATACCTTCTTCATGCTCAAGGACCGGCAGATCAATGCCTTCGCCACCTTGGGCGGCTACATCGGCATGAATGCCGGTCTGGTGCTCACCGCGAACCGCGAAGACGAAGTGGCCGGCGTGCTCTCCCACGAAATCGCCCATGTCACCCAGCAACATGTATTGCGGGGCGTGGAACGCGCCCAGCGCGACCAGATCCCGATCCTGCTCGGCATGCTGGGCGCCATCGCACTGGCGCAGGCTGCGGGAGGCAGCTCCAGTGGCGAGGCAACTCAAGCCGCGGTAGCCAGCGCCATGGGCCTGATGCAACAAAACCAGATCAATTACACCCGCTCCAACGAGTCCGAAGCCGATCGGGTCGGCATCCGAACGCTGGACCGCGCGGGATACGACGTGACTGGCATGGCGGACTTCTTCGAACGCATGGCCCATGCCACCCGCAGCAACATGGGCGACGAGCGCAGCCGCCTGCCGGATTACCTGCGCACCCACCCGGTCACCACCACCCGCATCAGCGAAGCCCGCCAGCGTGCGGAACAATTGCGCAAGGAACATGTGGACCTGATCACCCGTGTCCCGGGCGGTGGCGAACGCATAGAAAGCTTCAATCCCAACCTGATCACGCTGCCCAGCACCGTCAGTGACAACCCGCTGCTTCCGATCCAGGTGACCCTGCCTGCCGAAACCCTGGGACGTGGCACCACCGGCCAGTTCGACTGGGCCAAGGAACGCTTGCGCGTGCTCACCGCCGACACCCATATCGGCGCGGTCCGCGAGTATGAAAACATGCGACGCGAAAGCGGCCGGGAATTGACCGACGCGCAGCGTTACGGGCTGGCGCTTGCCCATTTGCAGGGCGGCAACAACGCACAGGCCCTTGCCGAACTGAAGCCGCTGCTTGCCCAATATCCGGACAACCTGTGGCTGGCATTGGCCATGGGTGAAGCCGAATCCCGGACCGGCAAGACCGCCGCCGCCAACCAGCGCTTCTCCTCCCTGCTGCAGCGGATGCCCAACAACCGCGCCGTCGCCCTGACCTTCGCCAAGATCCTGAACGAACAGGGCACGCGCGAGGCCGGCCGACAGGCCCAGGCCCTGCTCAGGCCGCTGATGGCCACGTCCGCCAACGATCCCCTCTTCCAGTTGCAGTTCGCCCGTGCCAGCGAGCTGGCCGGCGACACCGTGCGCGCCGGTGAGGCCCATGCCGAAGCCACCTACCTGAATGGCCGTGCCGAACAGGCGCTGGTGCAGCTCCAGACCCTGAAAAAGCGCGAAGACCTGGACTACTACGCCCGTGCCCGGATCGATGCCCGGATCAGCGCCATTACCCCCCAGGTGCTGGAACTGCGCCGGCAGGGCATCCACGACCCGGACATTTCAGGCAAGGGACGCCGCTGAACGCAAAGAGCGGTGATGGTCCATCCCGGCATGACTGTCATGTTTCGGTCATAAAATTGTCGTCTACTTTCCCCGTCCCCCTATAGACGGTATCCGCGTGCACAAGCGCATCCTGATCGTCGACGACGAACCCGCCATCCGCGACATGGTCGCCTTTGCCCTGCGCAAGGGCGAATTCGAACCGGTCCACGCCGGTGATGCCCGCGAGGCGCAGAACGCCATCGCCGACCGCGTGCCCGACCTGATCCTGCTGGACTGGATGCTGCCCGGCAGCAGTGGCCTGGAGCTGGCCAGACGTTGGCGCAAGGACGCCATGACCCGCGACGTCCCCATCATCATGCTGACCGCACGCGGCGAGGAAAACGACCGCGTCGGCGGGCTGGAAGCCGGCGTCGACGATTACGTGGTCAAGCCCTTCTCCGCCCGTGAGCTGCTGGCCCGGATCCGCGCCGTCATGCGGCGCGCACGCGACGATGACGAGGATGGCAGCGTGAACGTGGGCAACATCCGCATCGATGGCGCCGCCCACCGTGTGTTCGTGGGCGATGCCCCGGTCCCGATCGGACCCACCGAATACCGGCTGCTGCACTTCTTCATGACCCACGCCGAGCGCGTCTACAGCCGCAGCCACCTGCTCGACCATGTCTGGGGCGGCAGCGTTTACGTGGAAGAG
>JBQGFJ010000138.1:0-7589 GCA_052040085.1 Pseudoxanthomonas sp. | reverse complement strand
GACTCGCGGCCATTGTCGGCCACTTCCACGTCCGCCTTGGCGCGCATGCGCACGCGGCCGCGGCCCGTGCGGTACCCGGCGACGATGCCGGCGGTGCCGTTGATGATGCCCGCGGTGGGGAACTCCGGGCCCGGGATGTACTGCATCAGGCCATCGACATCGATTTCCGGATCATCGATCAATGCCAGCAGGCCATCGATCACTTCACCCAGGTTGTGCGGCGGGATGTTGGTGGCCATGCCGACGGCAATACCGGCGGAACCGTTGACCAGCAGGTTCGGGAACCGGGTCGGCATGACCGTCGGCTCCAGTTCCTTTTCATCGTAGTTGGGCTGGAAATCGACGGTCTCCTTGTCGATGTCCGCCATCAATTCGTGGGTCAGCGCCGACATGCGCGCTTCGGTGTAACGCATGGCTGCGGCACTGTCGCCGTCCACCGAACCGAAGTTGCCTTGTCCGTCCACCAGCAGGTAGCGCAGCGAGAACGGCTGCGCCATGCGTACCAGGGTGTCGTATACCGACTGGTCGCCGTGCGGATGGTATTTACCGATCACGTCACCGACGATACGTGCCGACTTGTAGTACGGCTTGTTGCTGTGCGCGCCCAGTTCGTGCATCGCGTACAACACGCGGCGGTGCACCGGCTTCAGGCCGTCCCGGACGTCCGGGAGGGCGCGGCCCACGATCACGCTCATGGCGTAATCGAGGTAGCTCTTGCGCATCTCGTCTTCGAGGTTGACGGGGATGATTTCCTTGGCGAGATCAGCCATTCGCGGTCCGTATGTGATGTGCTTTTTCGGGCCGAAACCGGGCTGCCGGGAACAGACCGGCAACGTTCATGGGAACAGGGGTTTCAGGCAGGGTTTTCAACCTGCGGATTCTAGCACGAATGGCCCTTCCGCGCCTCCCCGGGAAGGCCGGAAACAGACGGAAAACAGGGACTTGCAGGCTTTCCGCACCCGCCCCGCGGGATCACTCCGGGAATGCGGCCCGCATGCGTCCCGTATCGGGGGACTCGATTACCCCGCGCTCGGTCACGATGGCGTCGATCAGGGACCCCGGGGTCACGTCGAATACCGGGTTCCAGGCTTGCACGCCCTCGGCCACGGTGCGGGTCCCGCCAATGCCCAGCAGCTCGGCCGGGTCGCGTTCCTCGATATCGATCAGGCCGCCTGAGGCCGTCTGCATGTCCACCGTGGAGGACGGCGCCACCACCATGAATTTCACGCCGTGGTGGCGGGCGGCAATGGCCAGTGCGTAGGTACCGATCTTGTTGGCGGCATCGCCATTGGCGCAGATGCGGTCGGCACCCACGATCACCCATTGCACGGCCCCGGTCTTCATCAGGTGGGCGGCGGCCGAATCGGCAATCAACACCGCACCGATGCCATCCTGCTGCAGGTCCCAGGCAGTCAGCCGTGCCCCTTGTTGCCAGGGCCGGGTTTCACCGGCATAGACCTGTGCGATGCGACCCTGTGCCACGCCCGCCCGGATCACGCCCAATGCAGTGCCGAAGCCCGCCGTTGCCAGCGAACCGGTATTGCAGTGGGTCAGCACGCCGCTGCCACTCGCAATCAAGGCGGCACCCAGTTCGCCCATGCGACGGTTGGCAGCGAGATCCTCATCGGCAATGGCCTGCGCTTCCCGCTCGGCCAGCACGCGCCAATCATTGCCCGCCACGGCCAGTGCACTGCGCATCCGCGCCAAGGCCCACGCCAGGTTGACCGCAGTGGGGCGCGCGGCATTGAGCCGCTGCATGGCCGGTTCCAGCTTGCGCACGGCCTCGGCACCGTCCTCGGCATCAATATCCCGCGCCGCCAGCACCACGCCCCAGCCTGCGGAAATGCCGATCGCCGGCGCACCACGTACCGCCAGCGCATGGATGGCCGCCGCCACGTCGTCGCTGGTCGAGCAGCGCAGGTATTCCACGGTAAAGGGCAGCTTGCGCTGGTCCAGCAGTTCCAGCGCATCGCCCGTCCAGCGGATCGGGCGGATGCGGTCGTAGCGGGCGTAATCGAAGGTGTCGTCCATGGCGTGAAGTTTACCTTGCCAATGCGAACGGCTGGTTTCAGGGCCAGCCGTTCGCCAGCCAGGAATCAACGCACGCGGAACTCCGCGCGACAGCCGCGATCCACCCAGATGCCGTTGCGGTCCCAGCCCCAGTTGTTGCCCTGCACGCATTGGGTCTTGGAAAGCTGGCGGCTCAATTCCACCCCGCGATTGATGCGCACGTCACAACGGCGATAACGGTCCCGCTCCGATTCGCAGCGCAGCACTTGTCCGCCACCTTGGCCAGGCCATTGCCCACCGCTCGAACCGCCGCCGGCACCGATCACGAATTCCGCGCGGCAACCTTGCGATACCCAAATGCCATTACGGTCATGGCCCCAACTCCGGCCTTGCACGCAGGCAGCCTTGGAAAGCTGCCGGCCCAGGCGTACGCCACCACGCGTATCCACGCGGCAGTGCTGGGTGCGATGGTCATCGGACTCGCAGCGCAAGGTATGCACGCCGGACTGTCCCGGATAGCCCGGGTAGCCTCCCTGCCCCCTGCCCGTCGCGAACTCCGCCCGGCAACCCTGCGACACCCAGACCGCATTGCGTTCCCGTCCCCAGCTACGCCCCTCCACGCAGGGAGCACTGGAAAGCTGCCGCACCAAACGCACGCCATCACGCGTGTTGGCATTGCAATACTGGGTGCGGCCCTTGTGTGATTCACAACGGAACGTCTGCATGCCCCCCTGGCCCGGTGATGGTCGGCCGTATGACGGCCCACCGGCGGGATATCCCGGGGGTGCGGGATAGCCATAAGCCACGCAACCACTGCCCGCCAGCACCGCCGCGGCAAACAGACCACGCAATCCGTACTTGATGTTCATGGCGATCTCCTCATGGACGCATACCGGAATCTACTGTCCGGACATGAATGCGAACGCAAGGAAACCGGGACTGTTGACGCAGGCGGAATCCTGTTCAGGCGCGGGCAAAGTCCGGCACCAGCAAACGGTGGAGTGGATGCGCCGGATGCAAGGACTGTGGCACATTGCGAACCATGGGCTGGGGAGCATCACGGGGAACACGTGACCACCGACATCACGGTATTGCTGCAACAGGCAGACGGCGCCGACCCCGGGGTGCTGTCGCAGGTCTTTGCCCGCCTCTACGACGAACTCCGGATCCTGGCCAGGTCGCGACTGCAAGGCATGGACCAGACCCTGACGCCCACTGCACTGGTCAATGAAACCTGGCTGCGCCTGTGTGCTGGCGGGCAGCCCATGAGCCTTGCCAGCCGCCGGCACTTCTTTGCCTCGGCAGCACAGGCCATGCGCTGGATCGTGGTGGACCATGCGCGCCGCCAACTGGCCGAGCGCCGTGGTGGTGCCGTGGTGAAACTGGAGCTGGATGACGGCCTTGCCGTCGAGATGCGTTCGGAAGAACTGCTTTCGCTGGATGGTGCGCTCGAGGCGCTGGGCAAGATCGACCCCTCGCGCCGGCAACTGGTGGAACTGCGTTATTTCGCCGGGCTGGAATTCGAGGAACTGGCGGAACTGACCGGAAAATCCAGCCGCACCATCAAGCGTGAGTGGGCCAGTACACGCGCCGTGCTGTACTCGCTGATGGAATGACGGGCATGCAACCGGACGACACCGACCCGCAAGCCTCCTGGCCCGAAGCCTTCGGGAAACTCGAGCACCTGCTGGATCTGCCGCCGGACCAGCGCGCCGCGGCTTTGTCCTCCGAACCCGACGAACATCTCCGCAGCCTGCTGGAAAGATGGCTGCGCAACAACGAACGCAAATCCGGGCCACTCGACGTCGACGTGCAAAGCATCAACGATCCGCAGATGGCCGTTGCCAGACGCCAACTCGGCCGCTGGCAACTGGAGAGCCGGATCGGCCACGGCGGCATGGCTACCGTGCATCGTGCCAGTTCAGTCACGCCGCCCATCGGCCAGCAAGCCGCCGTGAAAGTGATGTCGCTTGGCGTGCTGGCACAACAGGGTAGCGAGCGCTTCCTGCAGGAGCAGCGCACGCTCTCGCGCATGCGCCATCCCGGCATCGCCAGCCTGTTCGATGCCGGCGTGGCCGAAGACGGCACGCCCTGGTTCGCCATGGAACTGGTCGAGGGTGAACGCATCGACCACTGGTGCGATGCGCGCGACAAGGGAATCACCGATCGCGTGGCGCTGGTCCTTCAGGTCTGCGAGGCCATCGCTTACACGCACCGCAACCTGGTGATCCATCGCGACATCAAACCATCGAATGTATTGGTCGACGCGGATGGCCATGCAATCCTGCTGGACTTCGGCATCGCGCGACTGGCCGAGGACATCGAAAGCGAGCAGACCGCCACGGCCCTGCGGATGCTGACGCCAGAGTACGCAGCACCGGAGCAATTCACCGCGGCACCCGCCAGTACCGCGATGGACGTGTATGGATTGGGCGCACTGCTGTACCGGCTGCTGGCCGGTGTTGCGCCCTGCGTGGCGGCATCGCCCGAGGCACACACGCGCACACTCCCTCCCTCGCGCGCTCACCTGCAAGGCCATGGGGGTGATGCATCGGGCCGCATGCAATGGTCGCGACAGTTGCGCGGCGATCTGGACACCATCGTCATGAAGGCCATGGCGCATGACCCGGAACAGCGCTATGCCAGCGTCGATGCCCTGGCCGAAGACCTCAAACGCTGGCGCGCAACCCGGCCCATCCTGGCCCGCTCCCCAAGCCTTGGCTATCGCGCGCATCGTTACCTGCAACGCCATCGCTGGGGCGTCTTTGCCGCAGCATCGGTCGTGCTCGCCGTGATCGCCGGTGTCATCGGCATCGCCTGGCAAGGCCAGCAAGCCAAACTGCAAGCCGAACGCGCCGAGCTGACACGCGACTTCCTGCGCGAAATATTCGCGGAAGCCAATCCGCTGCATCGCGGCAACCGGGGCGCCGACATCGAAACGGTACTGCGCCAGGCCGCTGCACAGGCGCCCTTGCGCTTCGCCGACCGTCCCGACCTGCAGACCGAAACCCTGCAACTGGTGGGTGAATTGCAACGGCTCAATGGCGACAACACCGGTGCGGCCGACACCTTGTCGAAAGCCTGGGCGCTGCAATCCGGTGCCCACCTCGATTGGGACGACAACAGGCGCCGCGCAGTGTTGTCACTTGCCGCCAGCCTGTCTGCCATCGGCAAGCCTGCGGACGCCAAGGCCTTGCTGGGCGATTGGCTGGCGCAGGATACGGGCGAACACGCCACTGGCATCCTGCATTGCCGCGGGCACAGCGAACTATCGCGACTGGACGACAATATTGCTGCCGGGCGCGAACGGCTGGAACGTGTGCACGGCGCCTGCCTCACCCTGCCCGTCGGCACGCCGGCACGCACCGGCGTGGTGACCGGCCTGTCCAACGCCCGGCGGCTGGATGGCGATCATGCCGCAGCCCTGGAGCTGGCCGAACGCGAGGAAGCCTCGCTGGCCACACTGCCCACGCTCACGCCGGAAATCCGGATGGAGCGCTTGCGACTGGCGGCCGAGCGCGCGAAAGGACTGCAATTCCTGCGCCGCTACACGGAAGCGGAACAAGTGATGACTGCCGCCATCCAGCAGACTGAAGCGGCCATCGGCAGCGACAATGTCTTCCTCGCCTCCCCCTTGCAGGTGCATGCCGGATCACTCAATCGCCTGGGTCGCACCGAAGACGCACAAGCGCTCCTGCAACGTGCGCTTGAACTGATCGAACGGGACGGACGCATCCAGAACCGTCCGCTGCATGCACGCGTACTGCTCGACCTGGGCGTGAACGCCCACATCCGCGAACAGCCGGAGGAAGCCGAGGCTTACTGGCGGCGAGCACTCACCGCTTTCGATGACGCCGGCCTGCATGCCCAGCTCGAAGTCGGCACCACGCTCAGCAACCTCGCCCACTCGACCATGGCGCGCGGTGCCCATGGCGAAGCGGAGGACTTCGCCCGGCGTGCCGTTGGATTCCTGGACACGCATGCGCCGGAACGGCTGGACAAGATTGCGATGGCCGAATTCAACCTGTGCATGGCACTCGCCGAGCAGGGCAAACCCGAGGCCATCCACCACTGCCAGCGCGGCGTGGAGCTCGACAGGACATTCACCCCGTCCGATGCCGCCCTGATTGGCGAAGGACAGCAATACCTGGCCGATGCGCATTGCCTGCTGGGCGAATGGCAACCCGCGCTGGAGGCTGCCGACCGCGCCATCACCTTGCTCGAACCCTTGGCTGGCACCCCCGACTCGACGGCCGACCATGCCCTCTGGCTCGCCCGCCATCACCGCGTGGAGGCGTTGGCAGGGCTGGGCCGCCGGGACGAGGCGAGGCGCGGGCTGTCCCTGCTTTCACCCGGATACGACACACCGGCGATGGCACGCGCCCGGACGCAGGTACTCCGCCCGCCACGGCGCAACTGAACGCTCGCCAGCGACGCTGTCACTCCACGCCCGCATTTGCCGAATAGGGAGTGATGCAGGCCATTCCGGCCCGCTCGTCTGGAGGATGAGATGCGCCGTTCCCCCTCTTTGCCGTGCCGCTTGGCCGGCGCCTGCCTGTTGCTTGCCGCGCTTCCCCTGTCGCTGGCGGCACAATCCCCATCACCCGCCGATCCGTCCGGCAGCAAGGTGCCGGTAACGCTCCGGCCTGCCACGCAGGAACAGTTGCGCCGCCTGCCATTGCGTCCAGCGCTTGAGACGGCGCCGCTGGAATGGCGCGTCGCGCGCGCGGAAACCAACGGCATGCGTGATGCCGGACGCGCCGCGCCGCAACCCGCCGTCGCCCCTGTCCATGGATTGCGCGGATTCAAGCTGCAGTTCCAGAATGGCGACCACAAACTGCGGCGGCTGGGTGTTGCTGCCGAGGACCGCTTCGTCACCTTCGCCTTGGCCGACAACAACGGCGACGATCCCTTCCTGGGACACGCCGAATTCGTCAATCTTTCCGCCGGGCAAATGGGCGAAGTGGCCGGCATCGGCGGTGGCAAGTTCGAAATCCCGTTGCCTGCCGGTCCCGCCAACCACGTGCCCGTGCTCTCCGGCTTCGAGTTCCGTCGCGCCGACGGCACTGATGCAAATCTCCGCAACATAGGTCTATGGCTGGACAACGAACGCGGCGTGGTACGCGTGTCGATGATCGACGACCAGGGCCTGGACATGCGCGGACTGGAAGCTGCGATTGGTGCCAGCATCGGCGCCGTCGTGTTGCCGGGCGTGATGGAATGGGCAGGACCCATCGCGGGCGTCGCCGCCCCCATCACTGGCGGCATCATTGGCCGCAGGGCCATCCAGCAGCACTACGACGGCAAGCGCGGCTATCAGGTGCGCGTGCGTTACGCCTGGATCCCGCGCAGCGCGGTGCAGTCGTTCGGCGCGCTGGCAGGCACCGACCGCGACACTGCCATGCCGGCGAATTGGCAGGGCTCCCCTCGCGTGGATCTGCTGCAGGGGTTTGAATTCACCTTCATGAATTCAGACCACCATGTGCTCGGCCTTGCCGTGAATGACCTGTGGCCCAGTGCGCCACCCGCACGCAACTCAACACCCAGCGTGCTGCCTACGCCCGGCCGCAACCAGCAAA
>JBQGFJ010000137.1:0-8472 GCA_052040085.1 Pseudoxanthomonas sp. | reverse complement strand
TTGCGGTATTTCGATGTCAGGGTTTGAGTCCGTATCCGGCGCAGCGGCGATGGCTTCCGTCCCGGATGCGTCCGCATGGTCGTTCGCATCCGATTCCGGCAATTTCGCTTCCGTGGCGGACTCTCCTGCTTTCAGGAAAGTAGCCAGGCTGGGTTTGTTATCGGCTTCTTCCCCGCGGGTGAAATTTGCGGGAGCCGACGGCAAGGCATTGCCGCAATGCGGGCAGCGTGCTGGACGCGCTTGGGTGGCGGTGTCGTCGGCCAGCGGGCCGTGGCAGTAAGGACAGGAAACAGGCATGGGCTGCATTCAACCATGCGTGGCGGATGAGGTGAAGCGACTGGCGTGCCGTGCGTGGATGGCAGGTTGCGCCGGGATTGTTCAGCGCCGCACGCCGTCGATCCGCATCCAGTCGTCTTCGCCGGTCGCGGTGAGGGCATCGAACCAGGTGGCGTAGCGTTGCAGCAGGTCTGCTTCTTGCCCGCGAAGGATGCCGGACAGGGCAATGCGACCGCCGCTGGCGACGCGTGCCGCCAGTGTTTCGGCCAAGGCATCCAGTGCTGACGCCAGGATGTTGGCGACGACCACGGGGTATGTGGTCACCGGCTCATCCTGCGGCAGGAACGCCTGCAGGCGGTCGCCCACTTCGTTGCGCTCGGCATTGTCGGCGGTGGCGATCAGGGCCTGCGGATCGTTGTCCACGCCCACGGCATGCGCCGCGCCCAGTTTCAGTGCGGCCAGCGCGAGGATGCCGGAGCCGCAGCCGAAATCGAGTACGGTCCTGCCCTGCAACGTGCCTTCCGAGGCCAGTGCATCCAGCCATTGCAGGCACAGCGAGGTCGTGGGATGTGTGCCGGAACCGAAGGCCAATCCGGGGTCCAGCCTGACGACGGCGGCGTCAGTGGCAGTCGCTTCCTCCGGCAGTTCGTGGTTCCACGGCACGATGAAAGTGCGTGCGCCGAAATGCAGTGGCTTGAACTGGTCCAGCCAGGCGCGTTCCCAGTCCTGGTCTTCGACGGTACGGAACGTGGCTTGCGACCAGTCCAATTCCGGGTCAAACGATTCCAGTGCGGCCAGCAGCGCCAATGCATCGGCATCGGCATCGAACAGTGCGGTCAACACCAGGGAATGCCACAGCGGGGTTTCGCCCACGCCCGGTTCCAGGATGGCGCGTTCGTTGGAGGTGTCGGCCTCTGCATCCAGCAGGGTGACCGACAGTGCGCCGACATCTTCCAGTGCGCGTTCGTAGCGAGGTTGTTCTGCCTCGCTGCTGCGGAGTGATAACTCGAGGTAGGGCATGCGTAATCAGCCCAGCGCGATGGTCTTGTTCTTGCGTTCGGCCAATCGCTTCTCCAGGTAGTGGATGTTCTGTCCACCGGCCTGGAAGCCCTTGTCGCGCATGATGCGTTGCTGCAACGGGATGTTGGTCTTGATGCCGTCCACCACCATTTCGCTCAGTGCCACGCGCATGCGTTCGATGGCGGTTTCGCGGTCCGGGCCATGCACGATCAGCTTGCCGATCATCGAATCGTAGTTCGGCGGCACGCGATAGCCTTCGTAGATGTGCGTATCCACGCGCACGCCGGGACCGCCGGGGGCATGGAAGTGCTGGATCAGGCCCGGATGCGGCATGAAGGTTTCCGGATCTTCGGCGTTGATGCGGCACTCGATCGCATGGCCGTTGAGCACGATGTCGGACTGCTTGATGCCCAGCTTGTGGCCAGCGGCGATGCGCAGTTGCTCGGCTACCAGGTCGATGCCGGTCACCATTTCGGTCACCGGGTGTTCCACCTGGATGCGGGTGTTCATTTCGATGAAGTAGAAGCGGCCGTCCTCGAACAGGAATTCGAAGGTGCCCGCGCCGCGATAGCCGATGCGGATGCAGGCTTCCACGCAGACCTTGCCGATCTCCGCGCGCAGTTCGGGGGTGATGCCGGGCGCTGGTGCTTCTTCCACCACCTTCTGGTGGCGGCGTTGCATGGAGCAGTCGCGTTCGCCCAGGTGGATGGCATTGCCTTGGCCATCGGCCAGTACCTGGATTTCCACGTGGCGCGGATTTTCCAGGAATTTTTCCATGTACACCTGGTCATTGCCGAAGGCCGCCTTGGCCTCCTGCTTGGTGGTGGCAATGGCGTTGACCAGGGCGGCTTCGGCGTGGACCACGCGCATGCCGCGCCCGCCGCCGCCGCCAGCCGCCTTCACGATCACCGGATAGCCGATTTCGCGTGCGACCTTGACGTTGGTGGCCGCATCATCGCCCAGCGGACCGCCGGAGCCCGGCACGCAGGGCACGCCTGCGGCCTTCATGGCGCGGATGGCTTCCACCTTGTCGCCCATCAGGCGGATGGTGTCCGGCTTGGGACCAATGAAGATGAAGCCGGATTGCTCCACGCGTTCGGCAAAGTCGGCGTTCTCGCTGAGGAAGCCATAGCCGGGGTGGATGGCCTGCGCGTCGGTGACCTCGGCGGCGGAAATCAATGCCGGCATGTTGAGGTAGCTCTCGCTGGAAGCCGCCGGACCGATGCAAACCGATTCGTCGGCCATGGCCACGTGCTTCAGGTTGCGGTCCACGGTGGAGTGCACGGCCACCGTGCGGATGCCCAGCGTATGGCAGGCACGCAGGATGCGCAGGGCGATTTCGCCGCGATTGGCGATCACTATTTTATCGAGCATGTTCGTTTCTCAAGTCGTTCACCACACGGCCCGCCGGCTTGCATGCCAGCGGGCGTTCGCGTGCTCGTGCCTGCGGCACTCGAAATCCCCGCTCACCTCAGCCGATCACGAACAGCGGTTGGTCGAATTCAACCGGCTGGCCGCTTTCGCCGATGATGGCCAGCACGGTGCCCGAGACATCGGCTTCGATGGGGTTGAACATCTTCATGGCTTCGATGATGGCCAGGGTCTCGCCGACCTTCACGCTCTGGCCGACGGTGACGAAGGCGGGCTTGTCCGGTGCGGGCGAGGTGTAGAAGGTACCCACCATCGGCGCGCGGACCACGTGCCCGTCCGGCAAATCGGAGCCGGCCTTGGCGCTGCCGCCGGTGGCGGCTTCCACCGGGGACTTCATGGGCATGGTGGGGGCGGGTGCCGGGGCAGCGGGCGCGGCAATGTATTGCGGCGGTGCGACTTGCGCATAGGCGCCGGTCTGAGCGCGCGACAGGCGGACGGACTCTTCGCCTTCCTTGATTTCGATTTCGGAGAGATTCGACTCTTCCAGCAGGTCGATCAGTTTCTTGATTTTGCGGAGATCCATGAGGGCCTCTTGGTGGTTGAAGGGTCGCGCCGGGGCGCGGGTCCAAGGTGGAATCAGGGGTGTGCGGTGTCCAGGTGCCGCAAAGCGGCTGCCAGCGCCAATCCGTAGCTCAGCGGACCGAAGCCGCAGACCACGCCCACCGCCTTGTCGCTGAAGTAACTGGTATGGCGGAATGGTTCGCGTGCGTGCGGGTTGGACAGGTGCACTTCGATGAACGGGATGGCGACCGCGGCCAGGGCGTCGCGCAGGGTCACCGAGGTGTGGGTGAAGGCGGCCGGATTGATCAGGATGAAAGCGGTGTTGTCGTCCCGGGTGGCCTGGATGCGTTCGACCAGCACGTGCTCGGCATTGGACTGGAAGCTTTCCAGTTCGTGCCCGGCCTGCAATGCGCGGGCTTTCAGGTCGTCATCGATGTCGGCCAGGGTGGCGTGGCCGTAGATGCCCGGCTCGCGGGTGCCGAGCAGGTTGAGATTGGGACCATGCAGGACCAGCAGCTTTGCCATCGGGACTCCGGCGTGAAGGGCGGCAGTCTGCGCGAAGCAGGCGTTGCTGTCCAGTTCGCCGAAGTTAACGTCGTTTTAATTGTTTGTTTGAATTCGCGCGATGTTTGGCCGCAAGCCCTGCCGGATCAGTCGATCCGCGCCCAGCCATCGATTTCGCCATGGGCGAAGGGGCCGATTTTCTGCTTGGCGATGCGGCCTTCACGGTCCACCAGCACGGTGTAGGGCAGCACGCCACGGGTATTGCCCAGCCAGACACTGGCGTCGGCGGGTCCGGGCATGTCCAGCACGATGGGGTAAGTCACCGGGATGCGGGTGAGGAAATCGCCGACGTTCGCCGCGGTATCCAGTGCCAACCCGATCACCTGTACGCCGTCCTGGCCCTGGGTGGCGGCAAAGCGCTCGAGCTCCGGCATTTCCTCGATGCAGGGTCCGCACCAGCTCGCCCAGACATTGATCAGCAGGGGGCGGCCTGCGAAGGCGTCCGGCAGGTGGAGGGTTTCCCCGTGCAGGTCGGGCAGGGTGATCGATGGCATCGGGTCGCCGCGTCCTGCAGGGATCACGCCGGGGGGCGGGGCAGGGGCGGTGGCGTCGAGGGCCGCCTGCAGCGCGCGCTGGCCCGGTTCGCTTCGCAGCAGCGGGCTGCCGCCGAACCAGAGGCTGGCCAGTACGCCCAGGATGCCGGCCACCACGGCCACCAGCAGGATGCGCGGGGTGGTGACTTTCATCGGACGGCGCGCCGCAAGGCGTCTTCCACGATGGATTGGGTCAGCACGGTGGGCAGGACTTCGCCTTCACCGCCGTCGTTGGGGTACACCACGTAAAGCGGCACGCCCACGGCGCGGTGCTCTTCCAGGAAGGCCGTGATGGCTGGATCCACGTTGGTCCAGTCGCCACGCATCAGGGTGGCGTCGGCCAGCGCCATGGCGGCGCGGAAGGGTTCGCGATCCAGCACGGTGCTTTCATTGGCCTTGCAGGTCACGCACCAGTCGGCGGTCATGTCGACGAAGACCACCCGCCCTTCCGCACGCAACGCGGCCAGCGCTTCGGCCGAATAGGGCACGCTGTTGCCGGTGTGCGCCACGGTAGCCGGCGATTTCTGCGGCAGGCGATGCGCCATGACCAGCGGCACCAACGAGAGGGCGATGATCAATACGGCCAGGGTGCGCTTGATGGGGGCCTCGCGCAGGCGCAGGCGTTCGAACCACCACAGGCCCAGTGCCAGCAACACCATGCCCACCAGTGCCAGTCCGAGTGCATCCACGCCGCGCTGGTTGCCCAGCACCCACAGCAGCCAGATCGCGGTCAGGTACATGGGGAAGGCGAGGAATTGCTTCAGCGTCACCATCCACGCACCGGGGCGGGGCAGGCGGTTGGCCAGTGCGGGAACGAAGCCGATCAGCAGGAACGGCAGCGCAAGCCCCAGTCCCAGGGCCGCGAATACCAGCATCGCCGTCCACGGCGATGCGGTGAAGGCGAAGGCCAGTGCGGCACCCATGAACGGCGCGGTGCAGGGGCTGGCGATCACCACCGCCAGCACGCCGGTGAAGAAGTCGCCCGCCGGCCCGGATTGCCGGCTGAGGTTGGCACCGGTACCGGCCAATCCAAGTCCTACCGAGAACACGCCCGACAGGCTCAAGCCCACGGCGAACATCACATAGGCCAGCAGGCCCACCACCAGCGGTTGCTGCAACTGGAAGCCCCACCCCAGTGCCTGCCCGGCGGCGCGCAGGCCCAGTGCAATGGCGCCGATCAGCAGGAAGCTGGCCAGCACCCCGGCGGTGTACCAGAGCGCATGGCTGCGCGCGCGGTGGCCGCTGTCGGCCAGCGAGAGTGCTTTCAGCGAGAGCACCGGCAACACGCAGGGCATCAGGTTGAGGATCAGGCCGCCACCCAGCGCCAGCAGCAGGGCGAGCCAGAGGGTGGTGCCGGATCCGCGTGCGTCGCGCAGGACATCGTCCGGGGGCAGGGTACGCGGTACGTCCAGAGCGGGGTTGGCGTCCGTGGCGTCCTGCGTTGGAGGCGTGGCGGCGTCGTTTGATGCAGGGTCTTCAATGGCGCCGGTTTCATCGGCAGCCGGAGTGTCCAGCGCCGCGGCAGGTGTGATGGTGCCCTTGGGAATATCCAGCGCCACTTTGCGGGTCATCGGCGGGTAGCAGATGCCATCGGTCTGGCAGCCCTGGAAGGTGACTTCCAGGGTGGCCTTGGCCGCTTGCGCGTTTGTACGCCTGAGCGGTACCGCGACTTCGACCTGGTCGAAATACACCACCACGTCGCCGAAGTATTCGTCCTTGTAGGGCTTGCCCGCAGGCCAGCGGGGCGCCTGCAGGGAGATGCCTTCGGCACCGGTGAGCTTCATCGAGGTGCGATCGCGGTACAGGTAGTAGCCCGGTGCCGGGGTGAAGCGCAGCAACACGGTATCGCCGTCGTAGGCGATGGCCTCGAAGCCGAAGGCTTGCTCCTCGGGCAGCGGCGCGTTGCCGATGCCGCTCGCCGGCAGCCCGCCGAACAGCGGCTTGCCGGACTGTCCCGCGGGTGCGCGCAGGGGATTGGCGGATGCGTTCCCCGCGGATTCCGGCGGAAGCTTGACCGTGACTTGCCGTGTTTGTGGCGGATAACAGATGCCGACATCCGCGCAGCCCTGGTATTTCACGTTCAGGGTGATGCGGTCGGCACCGGGTTCTGCTTGTCCGGGCAGCACGGCGACCAATCGGTTGCGGTAGGTTTCCACGTCACCGAAGAATTCGTCGTGGTAGGCCTTGCCGGCAGGCAACTTCAGTTCGCCGGCATCGAAGCCGCCGTTGGCCACGCTGACCGCGGTGCGATGCCGGTACAGGTAGTAGCCGTCGGCGATCTTCCATTCGATCTCGATGCGATCGCGGCTGGGTGCACTGGCACTGAGCACGAAGGCTTGCTCTACCGGCAGCAGGTCGTCTTCGTCGATGGCCCAGGCCATCGGCATGCACAAGAGCAGCGGGAGCAGGACGAGCAGTCGGCGCAGCATGGACATCGGGTCAGGCTTCCTCGTCGGTGGTCTGTTCGGCCACCCATTGCCGGTAGGCGGGCAGGCCGGCATCGGCTTCGACCGCCAGCACTTCCGGCAGTTCATGCGGATGCAGTTCGGTCAGTCGGGCGGTGAGTGCTGAAAGGCGATCCTGGGTGGTCTTGATCAGCAGCAGGGTTTCGTCGGCCTGTTCGACCTTTCCCTGCCAGCGGTAGACCGAAACCAGGCCCGGGATCAGGTTCACGCAGGCGGCCAGCCGCTCGCCCACCACCGCGTCGGCAATGCGACGGGCGCTGGCGGGGTCGGGACAGGTGCAGAACACGAGGTAGGCCGGCATGGCGGTGATTATCGCAGACTGCCACCGGACGCCGGCCGGCGGGGCGAAGTGCGTTCATGGTGGTTGGCATGCGGTTGTTGATGACCCGGGGTGTTCGGCGTGGTTATATGAATGGGATGCCACGCGCGTGGCCCCTGTCCATGGATCAACTACCCCATGAGTGAAAACGGAATCGAGGCGGATACGGCCGAGCCACGCAAGCCGGGTGGTCTTCGCGGCTTGCGAGACCACCTTCTGGCGCCCTTCTCCAATACGGGACTGTTCTTCGCAGCGCTGTTCTTCTTCACCTCGCTGACGCCCAGCATGATTCCCCGGCCCAGCCTGGCCCAGGCGGGGTTGTCGGGACTATGCCTGGCCGCGGGTTACGGGCTGGGCGTGTTCCTGCACTGGTTGTGGACCTACCTGCAACTGCCGGTATTGCGGGAGACGACATCGGTCCGCTTGCGGAAATTCATCATCGGCTTCTTCGTGGTCCTGGCGGTGTGGGGGCTGTGGATGGGCCAGCGTTGGGACAACGTGATCCGCAGCCTGATGGAAGTGCCGTCGGTGGGTGCCGGGCGGATTTTCGTGATCGGGCTGGTGGCGCTGGTCATCGCGCTGGTGCTGGTGGTGCTGGGCCGGGCAGTGGGCATGTACGTGCGTGCGGTGATGCGATTCGTCGCACGTCACCTGCCGCGCCGCATTGCCAATGTATTGGGCGTGATCGTCGCGGTCCTGCTGTTGACCGGACTGGTCAACGGCGTGATCGTCGAATCGGTCATCAACATGCTGGATGAGTCCTACCGGCGTGCGGATGCCCTGATTCCGCCGGAGATGGAAGCGCCCACCAATCCCCTGCATACGGGCAGCCCGGCCTCGCTGGTGGCATGGAACGAACTGGGCCGGCAGGGTCGCCGTTATATCGCCGCCACGCCGACGGCTGCGGACATCGCCGTTTTTGCCGGTGAATCGGCCATGGCACCGTTGCGCGTGTATGCAGGCTTGCCTGCGGCCGATTCGCCGGAGGAGCGCGCGAAGCTGGCACTGGAAGAACTCAAGCGCGTGGACGGGTTTTCGCGCAAGGCGCTGGTGATCATCACTCCGACCGGTTCCGGCTGGGTGGATCCGTCCGGTATCGACGGCATCGAATATCTGTACCGCGGCGACGTGGCCAGTGTGTCGGTCCAGTATTCGTACCTGTCCAGCCCGATGACGCTGCTGATGGATCCGGAGACGGGCCGGACCACGGCGCGCGCGCTGTTCCGCGAGGTCTATGGCTACTGGCGGACGCTGCCGGAAGCGCAGCGGCCGAAGTTGTACTTGCATGGACTCAGCCTGGGTGCCTTCAACTCGGAGCGCTCGTTCGAGATGTTCGACTTGCTGGATGCCCCCATCCAGGGCG
>JBQGFJ010000136.1:0-4906 GCA_052040085.1 Pseudoxanthomonas sp. | reverse complement strand
CTTCTTTTCAACAGCAGTAGCAAGAGCGACTCCCGCCTGCGCGGGAGTGACGGTATTCGAGAAAAACACCTGGATGAAGGCTCTTCCTCACTCCTCACTTCTCTCCGCTCACTCCTCGCTTCTCACCCCAGCGGCAAACTGACATTGGTCAGGGTGGCATCATCCGGGTCCACCACCACCTTGAAGCCCAGGTGGCGGCACATGGACAGCATGGTGTGGTTTTCGCGCAGCACCTGGCCATCCACGGTCTTCAGGCCCAGCCATTGGGCGTACTCGATCATGATCTGCATCAGCTTCCAGCCCAGGCCGTGGCCCTTCAGGTCGGAGCGGACCAGGATGCTGTATTCGCCATGCTCGTAGTTGGCATCGGCGTGCAGGCGCACCGCGCCCAGCATGTGGCCGGTGGCCGGGTCCAAGGCCACCAGCGCAATGGAGCGTGCGTAGTCGAGCTGGGTCAGGCGGGCGATGAATTCGTGACTGAAGTGCCGCACGGCCTGGAAGAAACGCAGGCGCAGGTCCTCGTCGCTGACATGGGTGAAGAATTCGCGGAACAGATGGTCATCCTCGGGCCGCACGGGTCGCACGAACATGCTGGCGCCATCGTTGAGCGGCACCGTGCGTTCCCACTCCTTCGGATACGGCAGGATGGCGAAGCGCGGATGGCCGCGTCCCTTGTGCAGGCTGCGCGAGGGAGCCACTGCCACACGTGCATCCACGGCAATCACGCCATCCCGGTCGGCCAGCAGCGGATTGATGTCCAGTTCGCGGATTTCGGGTATGTCGGCGGCCAGTTGCGCCAGCTTGACCAGTACCAGGGCCACGGCGCGCTCATCGGCGGCGGGCACGTCGCGATAAGCCTTGAGGATGCGCGAGACGCGGGTGCGTCCAATCAGTTCGTGCGCCAGGCGCAGGTCCAGCGGGGGCAGGGCAAGTGCCTTGTCATTGATGACTTCCACCGCAGTGCCGCCGCGCCCGAACACGACCACCGGGCCGAAGGTGGGATCGTCGGCGATGCCGGCAATCAGTTCGCGTGCCTTCGGCCGCAGGATGGTCGGCTGGATCACCACGCCCTCGATGCGTGCATCGGGGCGAAGCGCATGGGCCCGCGTCAGGATGGTTTCGGTGGCTTCGCGTACCGCGGCTGCGCTGACCAGGTTCAGGCGCACGCCGTCCACGTCGGATTTGTGCGGAATATCCGGCGACAGGATCTTCACGGCCACCGCCGAGCCTTCCTGCAACAGTTCCACAGCGACTCGTTCGGCTTCATCGGCGTTGCGGGCCAGCGTGACGGGAGCACTGGGAATATCGTAGGCCTGCAACAAGCGGGTGACGGCCAGCGGGTCCAGCCAATGCTGGCCGTTGGCCAGCGCCTCGTCCACGATGGCGCGCGCAGCGCCGACATCCACCGCGAAATCCTCCGGCAGGCTGGGCGGGGTTTCCATCAGCGCGGCTTGTGCCTCGCGGTGACGGATCAAATGCATGAAGCCGTTGACCGCATCGGATTCGCTGGGGTAGTTGGGAACGTGTGCTGCATTGAGCAGCTCGATCGCCTGCGGGTCGTTGCCCAGCCACACGGCGAACACGGGTTTGCGATGGGCATGCCGCGGACGTTCGCGCAGCATGCGGGTCATGGCCTCGGCGGTTTCCACTGACGATGACAGGACAGTCGGCACGTTGACGGCCAGCAGCGCGTCATTCTCCGGATCGTCCAGCAACGCCTGGATGGTGGCGGCGTAGCGCGTGGCGTCGATATCGGTGAGCAGGTCGACCGGGTTGGTGCGCGACCAGCCCACCGGAAGCATGCCGTCCAGCTTTTTCCGGGTGTCGTCGGACAGTCCGGCCAATGAGCCGCCGAGGGCATGCAGGCGATCCACCGACAGCGCGCCCACGCCACCACCATTGGTCAGGATGGCCAGGCGGCGGCCCGGGAAACCATGCAGGCGGCCCAGGGTTTCGGCAGCGGCGAACAACTCGTCCAGCGAACCCACGCGCAACAGGCCGGCACGCCGGAAGGCGGCGCCGTAGACGGCATCGGCATTGGCCAGTTTCTGGGTGTGGGTGCTGCCTTCGGGCACTGGAATGGTGCGGGCGTGGTAACCGGACTTCACCACCACCACCGGCTTGGTGCGTGCCGCGGCACGTGCGGCGGACATGAATTTGCGTGCATCGCGGATGGTTTCCACGTACAGCAGGATCGCGCGGGTGCGATGGTCGGTGGCGAAGTAGTCCAGCAAGTCGCCGAAATCCACGTCCAGTGCATCGCCCAGCGAGACTACCGCGGAGAAACCGATGGAGCGGCCCATGCTCCATTCCACCAGACCGCCGGAAATGGCGCCGGATTGCGAGATCAGCGCCAGGTCGCCCGCCTTGGGAAAACGTCCCGCGATGCTGGCATTGAGGCGCGCATGCGGGGCGATGACGCCCAGGCAATTCGGTCCCAGTACGCGCAGGCCATGCTCACGCGCGATGGCTTCCAGGCGGGCGGCGGGAGAGCCCGGCCCTTGGCCCATGGCCGCGGTCAGTATGGCCACGGCACCTGCGCCTTTCTGCGCGGCTTCCAGCGCAATCCTGGGCACGCTGTCGGGCGGGGTGGCAATCACCACCAGGTCCGGGGTCCACGACAGGTCGCGCAAATGACGGACGCAGGTGATGCCCTCGACCCGAGGCTGGTGCAGGTTGACCAGTGCCACGGGACCGGGGAACCCGGCTTCCGTCAAATTGCGGATGATGGCCAAGCCCACCGAGCGTGGCCGTGAACTGCTGCCGACAACGGCAACGGAGCGGGGCTGGAAAACGGACTTGAGCCGGTAGGTACTCATTGGTCGGAGTGGGGGCGGCCAATCATGAGGGTCCACGTTACAGGGTTGCAGGCGCAAGGAACATGACGGGATCGCTGGCAATGAACGAGGTCAACGTGGTACCGGCGGACTTTTGGTCATTTTGCGGGAGCGGAGGAGTTACGGATTCATGCCAGTCTCAGAGCATCCGGATAGGGCGGCGTATCCGGATAGTCGCCCGCTCTCAGCCGTGCTTGCAGATCACGCCACCACTGGGCACTGAACAGGTCCCCATGCACGGCGTGCAATGACTTTGCCAAGGCAGCAGGCAGGCCCAGGAACATCGGGAAGCGCTCCGGGAACACATCCTTCGGGGCCACATGGAACCACGGCCCATCCGCGATCTCCTCTTCGTAGCAAGTGGGTTTGGGCCAATCGCGGAAATGGCAGTCGGTGACCAGGCACAGTTCATCGTAGTCGTAGAACACCGCGCGCCCATGCCGTGATACACCGAAATTCTTCAGCAACATGTCGCCGGGAAAAATGTTGTTGCGGGCCATGTCCTTGATGGCCTGGCCGTAATCGATGGCGGCCGTGCGCGCCGCGTCGGTTTTCTGCTCGCGCAAGTACAGGTTCAGTGGGCGCAGCCTTCGTTGCACGTAGCAGAGGTGGACCACGATATCGTCGCCCTCCTCGGTGATGCTGTCCGCGCAGCCGGTGGTCAATTCCTCCAGCAGTTCCGGCGAGAAACGTGAGCGCGGGAAGCGCAGGAACTGGTAGGACTGGGTATCCAGCAACCGTCCCACGCGGTCCATCTGGAAGACCATGGAGTACTTGCCTTCCACGTCCCGGCGGCTCATCTGTTTCGGATAGGCGAAGTGGTCGCGGATGACCTTGAACACCAGGGGATAGCTGGGCAGGGTGAATACCGCCATGACCATGCCCGGCGTGCCTTCCGCCTTGACCAACTGCTCGTTGGGATGTGCATCGAAGTGGCGAAAGAAGGTGCGGAAACGCTCGGTCTTGCCCTGCTTGGCGCGGCCCAGCACGGTGTAGATCTCGTCGATGGGCTTGTGTGGCAACAGCGTGCGCAGGAACACCACCGCATCGCCCACGGTAGGCAGGTCGGCATGGAAATAGCTGCGCGAGGTGCCAAACAGATGGGCCACGTCGCCGCGCCGCGTGATCACCGCTTCCGCGCGCAACTGGCCGTTGTCATTGACCAGCGCTATGACGCAGGGCGAGAAGCGGTGTTCGCCGAACACGCGGCCCACCAGGTAGGCGCGGCGTTCGCGGTAGAACACCGTGTCCAGCAGTTCGATGGAGCGCACCGGGTCTTCGCCCCAGTGCGCCAGGTCGTCCTGCAGGCGCACGGCGATGGCGGCCGCGCAGCGGGTCAGGTGCGCGTAGGGCACGTCGAAAGGGTAGTCGCGCAACACCCGGGCGAAGGCATCGGTAGGCAACAATTCCGAAACCGGATAACTGTGTCGTGCCACGGGGTGGGTGATGGCATCGGTGGGTTCGATGTCCAGGGCAACGAATTCGATGCCGGCATCCACGCCACGGGTCTTGAAGAAGCGGCGCGTCAGCGTGTTGTAGAAAGTCTTGTACAGCTCGCGATCCAGCTCGCCGGCAATCAGCTGGTCGAAGCCATCGCGTATCCGGGACCACAATGCATGGTCATGCGCCTGTCCCAGCAGGACGCCTTGCAGGCGCAGCCGGCACTCGGCAATGCATTGGTCATACAGCTCGATGCGTTCCACCGCATCGGCACGGGTGCCGGCCCAGTCCATGGTTTCGAAACGTGATTTCGCCCGCTGCGTGATGGCGGCAAAGCGCGCGTGGTAATCCTCGAACGCATCACGGATCAGTGCAGCCAGGCGGTGGGCGGATGCGGTCATCCTTTCATTCTAACCGTCCGCATTTGCAGGGGAGGAGTGAAGGGAGAGGAGTGAGGAGTGAGGAGTGAGGAGTGAGGAGTGAGGAGTGAGGAGTGAGGAGTGAGGAGTGAGGAGTGAGGAGGAGCCTTCATCCAGGCGGTTTTCTCGAATTCCGTCACGCCCGCGCCGGCGGGAGTCGCGGGGGCTCCGGCGGGTGAAAAGAGATGGGCGGCCCTCTATGCGTGGTGG
>JBQGFJ010000135.1:0-2773 GCA_052040085.1 Pseudoxanthomonas sp. | reverse complement strand
CCGAGCTCCTCGCCCGCCCCGACCGACCGACCGCCAGCCCTGGCCTCCGCCCACCTGGAGCACACCCGCACACCCAACACTCTGCCGTGAACCATACCAGACCGCCTGCCTAGACACTTCCGCCAGAAACACCATCAATCGCACAATCTGCGCCCCGTCACCGCTCGCCGGCAGCCGTGACACGCGATATAGCATCGTCAAGCCCTGCGAGCCCTCCAGTCTCCGCTTGCGCCAACGCCAACACCAAGCACCTCTCCAACGAGCCCGCCCGCCGCCAGTGACCTCTTCCAACCTCCAGACACGCCTGGCAAGCGCGAGATGGATTCACCGATGGTGACGTCGGGCAGCTTGCCGATGTCCTCGGCGGAAATTGCATCCACGATCGAGGTGGAGTCGCGCTTCACGGAGATTGCATCTTCGATGCCGCGGCGAATGCCCGTGACTTTCACGCGATCCAGGTCAACCGCTTGGTCATTCCGGCTTTCGTTCTCGCTCTTGTTAGCCGTGCTTGTGGATTCTTCCGTTGATTGTGCCTGTGCGCCGGCCGCAATCAACACCGTTGCCGATGCCAGCGCCACGCTCAGCATATTGCGCTTGAGTTTCAACATCTCCCCTCCACTCCTGAGTAATGATCGTTGCCGTTGGCGGGGCTGTGCCATTGCACGTCAGTGCCGCCATGGTGCGCCCGGAACGTGGTCCGTTCCTGTAACGCAGCGCAATAGTAGTCGCGGCAATGCCTGCACAAATTGTGTTGCATACGTATTCATTGAGGATGTTTGGAGCACGCGCGAATGCATGCATGGACGGCGCATGCGATTTTCACTCATGCGCTGCATGTTGATGAGGAGGGGTGTTGCGTCGCAGCAAAATATTCTGTGTGATTACTGCTGCTTTCATGCGTGTCCATGCTCAATGGACACGTTCGTCATGATGGTGTCGGCACGCGCAAATTCGCGGGCTTATTCCTGCGTTGAAGTAATCGCAGCAGGTGTTCAATCGGCCACATAGACCATCGCCGTCCGCGCCGGGATCAGGAAGCTGCCATTCGCGGCATCGTGACGTGCCAACTCGCGCGGCCGTGGGTCCGCTGTGCCGTTGGTCATATGGACCGGATGCAGTGCATACGTCTTGCCGGCGAGCTCGGGAAGTTGGAGCAGTTGGGGTTCCGGACTGGCATTGATGAAATACAGCACCTCACCGAAGACCGCATCGTCCATGCCGCGCCCATCGATGTGGCCGACCAGCACCATGGGGTTCTGCGCGGGGCCACTGTTCGGGAATGTCAGCCGTTGCTTCACCTCGTCCGTGCTGCGCAGGCGGAACAATGGCGTGCTGGCGCGTATGCGGAGCAAATCCACCAGGGCGTTGCGGGTGAAGGCGATGTGCTCGGGCAAGGGTTTGATTCCGGTATCGGCGAGCAGCGGCCGCATCAATGGCCAGTCGTTCCCGTTGTCCTGCTCCGGGGGCAGGCCGGTCCCGAAGAAATTGTCTTCCAGCGTCCAATCGATGCGGTTGAACCAGTCACCCGAATCGAAACTGTTTCGGTCCAGTGATTTGGAGCGCAGTGTTTCGATGCCCGCATGGAAATAGGCGATGCCCTGGCTGAAGGCGGTATTGGCGATGCCCAGCACCTGTACGCGTGCGCGGTCTTCGCGCGAGGTGTCCTGGTGAAGTTTGAAGGTGTTGATGTCGAACAAGGTCTGGTTGTCGTGGTTCTCCACGTAGTTCACTACCTCGTCCGGCTGGCTGGCGTAGCCGGCGGGTTGGCCCTTGTAGTCGATCTGGTCGAGCCGTACCCGATGCCCGTCGTGCGTGACCAATTCGTAATCGCTCAGGGTGCCTGCAAGCCCGATCCGTGCCAGATCAGCGGCCTGCATCAAGTCACTGCGCGGACGATTGCCGTCCGCATGCCGGTTGGGCGCATGCACAAGGCCATTGAGCCAGCCCTGTTCGCGGTGCAACGTTTCGCCATGGTCGGCGGGACCTCCTCCTCGCAGGGCATCACGGGCGCGGTCGCTGAACGTGCCGATGCCAGAACCGTTGAGCGACAGTTGCGAAGCCTGCACGAAGCGTGCGCCATCGGCGACCTCGCCGAAGTTCCAGCCTTCGCCGATCAGGTTCACGCGACGCCCTGCAACGGCATCCACCGCTGCCTGCAGTCGTTCCATGGCAGCGCGTGGCTGGTGGCCCATCAGGTCGAACCGGAACGAATCGATCTTGTAGTGACGCGTCCACAGCACGGTCGAGTCGACCATGAGTTTTTCCATCATCCGGTGCTCGGTCGCCGTGTTCTCGCAGCAAGTCGATTGCGTGACACGGCCATCGACATCGAGCCGGTGGTAATAGCCGGGGACGATGCGGTCGAGTACCGACTTCCCATCCTGTCCGGAGGCCGAGGTGTGGTTGTAAACCACGTCCATGCCCACGCGCAGGCCGGCATCATGCAAGGCCATCACCATCCGGCGGAACTCCACGATGCGTGCGGCGGCATCGTTGGCATTGCTGGAATAACTGCCTTCGGCAGCGTTGAAGTGGAATGGGTCGTAGCCCCAGTTGAAGCAGTCCTTGGCAGCGCTCGCCATCACCGTGGCCTGCTGCAGCGTGCTGTCCGGTGCGGCGCCGGGAACCACGGGCGTGACGCAACCGACCTCCGGAATGGTGGCGATGTCGAATACGGGGAGCAGATGGACATCGGTCATGCCGGCTTCGGACAGGGCGCGTAAATGACGCATGCCGTCCGACTCCGGATGGGTGAAGCCCAGGTACTTGCCGC
>JBQGFJ010000134.1:0-3020 GCA_052040085.1 Pseudoxanthomonas sp. | reverse complement strand
GGTTCAGGTTCAGGAACACATTGTCTTCGCTGCGGGTGCCCTCGCCCGCCTTGGTGATGGTGATGGTGTACGGGCCACCCACGCGCAGGCCACGTGCGTTGTAGCGACCGCTGGCATCGGTGATGGCGCGGCTGACCGTGCCGGATTCGACGTGCAGGATGGTGACTTCAGCACCGGTGACGGGCTGGCCACTGCTGCCGGTCACCTGGCCACCGACACCGGCGGAGGTGCTCTGGGCGAAGGAGGGAGCCGCGGCAAGCGCGACAACCAGGCCAAGGGTGAGTTTTGACATCCGGAAACAACGGGATTGGTTCATGGGTGAGCCTCGATAAACGGGAGTGGCGATGGCGGAAAAGGCTGGCTAAACAATCGCGTGTGCTGCGCATGACTGGCAGCAGGCTGGGTCGATCTGGAGATTCCCTTGGCCCATGCGGAAGCGCCGCGACAGGTTAATAACAGGTTAACACGATAGGCCTGTTTTGTGACCGTTGCATGACAATTATTCCGCGCCGCACCATGCCGTTTTGCAGCCCTGAAAGCGGATTCTTCAGAGTTTCAGGTAAGTACCTATTCCATCAAGCAGCATCTGTACCGAAATCACCACCAGCAGCATGCCCATCAGCCGCTCCATGGCAGTCAGCAGGCTCCTGCCCATGTATTTGTAGAGGAAGGTGGCCGAGAGCAGGATGGCCGCCGTGGCTGCCCAGGCAATGGTCAGGGCCAGGCTCCAGTCCAGCAGGCGGCCCGGATCATTGCTGCCCATCAACATGACTGCCGCCATGCCGGACGGACCGGCAATCAGTGGGATGGCCAGGGGCACGATGAAAGGCTCCCCCCCGGGCAATTCGCCCAGGATGCCCTCCGGACGCGGGAAGACCATGCGGATGCCGATCAGGAACAACACGATGCCGCCGGCAATGGCGACCGACTCCTGCCGCAGGTTCATCATCGCCAGCAGGTACTTGCCGCCCCACAGGAAGCCCATCAACACCACCAAGGCGATCAACAGTTCCCGGGCCACCACGATGCGCTGCCGCCGTGGTGTCAGCGGCTTGAGGATGCTCATGAACACCGGGACGTTGCCCAGCGGGTCCAGGATCAGGAACAGCAGCAGGGCGGCGGAAAGTATGGTCATGCGCGCAGCACCCAGGTGTGCCCGCGCGACTCATGTCCGCCCGGTGACAGCAAGGTGACACAGGCTTCCGCGTACTGGGCGGGATCCACCACGCCAGGCTCATGATCCTCGGCATAGGCACGGGAACGCAATGGCGTCCGCATGGGGCCAGGCTGCAAGGCCGAAACACGGACAGGGGTATTGACCAGTTCGGCCCTGAGCATCTCCACCAGCCCGGACAAACCATGCTGGGCTATGCCGTAGCCACCCCAATAAGCACTCCCCACCCGGGCAGGATCATCCAGCACGAAAACCAGCGAGGCATCGTGGGACTGTTTCAGCAACGGCAAGCAGGCCTGCGACAACCACCAGGGTGCCGTCAGGTTGACGTGCACGGCACGCGCGAAGACGGCCGGATCGGTGTGCTCCAGCGGCGTCAGCCCGCGGAATTCGGCGGCGCAATGCAACACGCCGTCCAGGCGCCCCAGCTCACGGAAAAGGCGATCAGCCATTTCGGCGAAATCATCCGGGCTGGCACCCTCCAGATCCAGCGGATACAGCAAGGGCTCCGCACCCACCTGGCTGACGGCGTCGTAGACACGGTTCAAACGCGGCACTTTGCGGCCCAGCAAGACCAGCGTGGCGCCGGCACGGGCAGCCGCCAATGCCGCGGCGCTACCCAGCCCGCCATGCGCACCAGTAATCAATATCACCCTTCCCGCCAAAGGCTGAGTGGGCTTCACAGGCAAATCCAGCAGCGTCATTGCGGTAATGCCTCGGCCACGATGCGGGCCAGCTCCCCGGCCTCATGCAATTCCAAGGTGATGTCGCAACCACCAATCAGCTCGCCATGGATGAAAAGCTGCGGGAACGTCGGCCAATTGGAAAAGCGCGGAAGATTTGCGCGGATCTCCGGGTCTTCCAGCACGTTGATCGTGTGCAGGCGCTCGGCCCCCGCTTCCCGCAGGGCTTGTACGGTGCGACTGGAGAAGCCGCACATGGGGAATTCCGGAGTGCCCTTCATGAACAACACGATAGGGTGGCCATCCACTTCGGCCTGAATGCGTTCCATCACCGGCATGATGAGTTCTCCTGCATTGACGGCATGGGAACCTCCGTCGGGTAAACTCCCATTGTAAGGCCTGCGCCGGGTCCGCCGATCACCGGCAGACGAGCGCAGCCGCCTGCCCGAACTTTCCGCCACCCAAACCGCCCTAGCAGAGGAACCGCCATGGCCATCGAACTCCCCCCGCTGCCCTACGATCGCACCGCCCTGGAACCGCATATTTCCGGCGAAACCATCGATTTCCATTACAGCAAGCACCACAAGACCTATGTGGACAACCTGAACAAGCTGATCGATGGCACCGACCTGGCCGGCCTGTCGCTGGAGGAGATCGTACGCAAGTCGCAGGGTGGCATCTTCAACAACGCCGCACAGGTCTGGAACCACACCTTCTATTGGAACGGCCTGAAGCCCAATGGTGGCGGTGAGCCGACCGGCAAGCTGGCCGAACTGATCAACGCCGCCTTCGGTGACTTCGAGAAGTTCAAGGAAGAATTCACCAAAACGGCCATCGGCACCTTCGGTTCCGGCTGGGGCTGGCTGGTGCAGCGTCCGGACGGCAGCCTGGGCCTGGTGAGCACGTCCAATGCCGGCACGCCGCTGACCGGTGAAGACACCCCGCTGCTGACCATCGACGTGTGGGAACACGCCTACTACATCGATTACCGCAACGCACGCCCGAAGTACGTGGAATCCTTCTGGGCCTTGGTCAACTGGGACTTCGTGGCTGGCAACCTGCGCTAAGCCAGCGCCACTACTCCAACAAACAGAAACGGCCGGGTTTTCCCGGCCGTGTTTTGTTTGCGCCCGGAACACCCAATCCCAGAAAAATTTTGTTCT
>JBQGFJ010000133.1:0-3130 GCA_052040085.1 Pseudoxanthomonas sp. | reverse complement strand
TATTTAAATCACCGCGCCCTTCAAACTGGACCTCGACCGGGGTCACCCCGGAGCCGGCAGCCAGCTTGACGTCACGGATCTCGCCCGCCCACGCGGTGGACCATGCAAAAACAAGCGCCGAGGCTGCAATCGCAGCCCCTCTGACCACCCGATTGGTGAGCTTCCCCATGCGCATGGGGCGGATTCAAACACCATCAGCCCACAATTGCAACCATTTTTCCCTTATCAATCCGTAACCTGCCGCAACTTCTTGTCATGCCGCGGAGGATGGGACCGTGATTCCTTCGAAATGCCCGGATGCCCGCTCCAGCCAGGCCTCGCCCACCGGGGAAAGCGGCTGCAACCGCACCTGCCGGCCCGCACCCTGCACCTCCAGCTCCACCCTGAGGTCAGGCGCGGGCAATCCCCCTTGCCCGCGCTCCGGCCATTCGATCAGCCACAGGCTGACAGTCGCCTCATCCAGCCCCAGGTATTCCAGTTCCGCGGCATCGCCAATCCGGTAAAGGTCCAGATGCCAGGCCTCGCCCTCATCGAGCGGGTAACGCTCCACCAGGGTGTAGGTGGGGCTGCGGATGGCGCCCTGCACTCCCAGCGCCCTCAACAGCGCGCGTGCCAGCGTGGATTTGCCGGCGCCAAGGTCCCCCTGCAGATGGACCACGGCGGAACCAGGACGGGACTGTGCCAATACACGGCCCAGGGCTTCGGTGGCATCGGCATCGGACAGAAAGAAATGCATTCCCGATTCTCTATGGATTGGCGAGTCGACGCAGATGCGGCATCAAGTCCGAAGGCAGCAGCCCGCGTTCGCCCATTTCGGCGGCATGGTCACCCGCCAGCGAGTGCAGCAATGCACCGGCGCTGGCGGCTTCGAAAGCATCCATCCCTTGCGCGCGCATGGCAGCGATCACGCCGGTGAGCACATCGCCCATGCCCCCCACCGCCATGCCCGGATTGCCTGCATCGATGACACGCGGTGTCCGCCCCGGCGCGGCAATGATGGTGCCGGCGCCCTTGAGCACCACCACCGAAGTGAAACGCTGGGCGATGGTCTGGGCTGCGGCGAAACGATCCGCCTGCACATCCGCCGTATTCACGCCCAGCAGTCGCGCTGCCTCGCCCGGATGCGGCGTCAGGATGGCGTCGTGCAGCGGTTCGGGCCGTGCGCAAAGCAGGTTCAATGCATCGGCATCGATCACCAGTGGCCGTTGTGCATGCAGCGACAGCGAGAACAACGCACGGCCCCATTCTTCCTGGCCCAGTCCGGGACCCAGCGCAACCACGTCGGCCTGCGCCAGCATCGGCTGCAATTCATGTCCTGATTCGACGGCACGCACCATGGCTTCGGGACACCGCGCCAGAAGCGGCGCCACGTGCATGGATCGCGTGGCTACCCGCAACAATCCGGCACCACTGCGCAATGCCGCTTCCGCACACAAGGCGATGGCACCGCCACTGCCGTGCTCACCGCCCACGCACAACACCCGGCCGGATTCGCCTTTGTGGGTATTGCGGCGGCGTGGCGGCAACCAGTGCGCCAGTGCTGCTTCCGACAAGCCTTCCGCCATCGGCGCGATGCCATCGAAGCTTTCCTCTGGCACACCCAATCCATCCAGGGCCAGGCGGCCGACATGCTCCAGCGCCGCGCCGGTGCGCAGGCCCGCATGTTCGGCAATGAACTGCAAGGTGCTTTCGGCCACCACGGCGGCACCCGGGACATGCCCACGGCCGGCATCCACGCCACTGGGAACATCCAGTGCAAACACCGGTGCGGGCTGTGCATTGATGGCATGGATCAGTTGCGCGGCAGACGGATCAGGCGCCCGGTCCAGGCCGATGCCGAACAAGGCATCCACCACCAGTACGGTGGCCGGCAGTTGGCCGTCGAAAATCTCCACCTGGCCACCCTGCGCCACGTATTCCGTGCAGGCACGCTGTGCCAGCGCCGTCCGTGGCCCGTGGTCCGGCAGGTGCACCACCTGCACATGGCGTCCGGAGCGGCGCGCCAGCGTCGCCAGCACATAGCCATCACCGCCATTGTTGCCGGGGCCGCACACCACCACGATGCCATGTGCATCCGGCCAGTCCTGCAGCACATGCCGCCAGGCGGCCTGTCCGGCACGCTGCATCAGCACGTAGGCATCCCCGCCCAGCCGCTCGCTCGCACGCGCATCCAGTGCGCGTGCAGCAGCGGTATCGAACAGCGGGACAAGGCCGGACATGCCGTCGATTCTATACTTGCGCCATGTCATCGGCTCCCTCCCGCCCACCACCCGACCCCGCCGCGCTTGCGGCGAAGGTGCGCGTGCTTGCACGGGAGATGGGATTCCAGCGCTGTGGCATCGCCGGGATCGAGTTGGGCGAGGACGAAGCCTATCTGCGCCAATGGCTGTCCGATGGCCTGTATGGTTCGATGGAATGGATGGCTCGCCATGGCGACCGCCGTGCGCGTCCGCACGAACTGATTCCCGGCACGCTGCGGGTGATTTCGGTCGGACTGGATTACGGCAGCGACGATGACGAAGAGGCCTGGGCCACGCTGGAAGATGGCAAGCGCGCCTATGTGGCGCGTTACGCACTGGGCCGTGATTACCACAAGCTGATGCGCAATCGCCTGCAGAAACTGGCCGATCGCCTGCAACAGGAGTTCGGCCCCTTCGGGCATCGCGTATTCGTCGATTCTGCACCTGTGCTGGAACGCGCACTGGCCCGCAATGCAGGGCTCGGCTGGATCGGCAAGCACACCTGCCTGATCGACCGGGCGGGCGGATCGTGGTTCTTCCTCGGCGAAATCTACGTCGACATTCCCTTGCCACTCGACACGCCCGCCACCGCGCACTGCGGCACCTGCACGCGTTGCATCGATATCTGCCCCACCCAGGCCATCGTGGCGCCTTACCGGCTGGATGCGCGGCGCTGCATCTCCTACCTGACCATCGAGCACGAAGGCGCGATCCCCGAAGCGCTGCGCCCGGCCATTGGCAACCGCATCTTCGGTTGCGACGACTGCCAGCTGGTATGTCCGTGGAACAAGTTCGCCAAGCGCACCGACGAGCCGGACTTCCGCGCGCGCAACGACCTGGACACCGCCACGCTGGCGCAGCTGTTCGCCTGGGACGAGGACGAATTCCTG
>JBQGFJ010000132.1:0-14476 GCA_052040085.1 Pseudoxanthomonas sp. | reverse complement strand
CCAGGACAAGGCCACGCGGTGGCTATGGACATACAACCACGAGCGGCCGAACATGGCGCTCGGCGGCATCACCCCCATGCAAAAGCTGGCCCTTGCCGCATAGCTCCACTTTTGGTGTCAGTTAAAAGTGGGGGGATTACCCAGGAACCCGAAGCCCCACCCTGTCGAGGCTTGCCACCTTCCGGCACAGCCGCCGTAGCCCGCCCTTCACACTCCCCCATCAACAAGGCGGATTGCGCCAGCCATTCCTTGTCCGGGTAGTAGGCGAAGACGAAGGAGCCGTCGCGGATGGTGTCGATCAGTTCGCGGGCAATGGCCGGGCGTATCGCGGGGCAGCCGAGGCTGCGGCCCAATCGGCCTTGTGATTTGATCAGCGCATCGCTCACATAGGGCGCGCCGTGGATCACGATGGCCCGCTCGCGCGCATTGTCATTGAATCCCGGCTCCAACCCGCGCAGACGCAGCGAGTAGCCGTTCTGGCCCACGTAGCTTTCCTGGGTTTCGAAACCGCCCAGGCTGGACATGTAGCTGCCATTGCGGTTGGAGAAACGCGTGGCCAGGTTGTCGCCGGTGTTGCGCCCATGCGACACCCACTCTTCGTAGAGCAGCTTCTGCCGGGACAGGTCGAACACCCACAGCCTGCGCTCGGTGGAGGGCAGGGAAAAATCGATCACACTCAATTTGCCTGCCGGACTGATCTTGCCGGAATGGCGAATAGAACATGCCAACGCACGCGTGGCCAGCTCCAACACCTGCCGGTCCAGCTTGGGCGCGGCACGCGACAGGGTTTCAACGAGGTGGCCATGTGAACCGGCCGCAGGCTGGGCGAACGCAGCAGGCGCCGCCATGCCAGCCAAAAGTGGCCACCAGGCATGGCGAAGCCTGCGGGTATGTGTCTTCTTCATGCGGAGCGCATCACGGGTAATGCCGGGGGATTCCCCATGATGCCGCAGAGATCAGCCCTGCGGCGAACCGGCGCCTGAACCGTCGTCCGACTCCAGCACCGGCTGCACGGTCCGCTGGTCCGCCTGTCCGCGCACGGCCGGCAGGTCCGTCAGCAGCACCGTGGCACCGGGCGTCAGCGCCTGGTAGAGCTGGCGGGCAAAGGTTTCATCCACCCGCATGACCTGGTTCTGCCAGAGCAATTGCAGCATGGCCAGCGAATCGGCCTGCTCACCCAAGATGGGATAGGCCGACCAGCGGTGGCGATCACGCTCCGGATCCAGCGGGCTCGGATACGGCTCGGTCTCGGTTCCCATCACCATCAGCACCGAGCCATTGATGGCGAAACCGGGCTCGACGTCGAGCAAGGCCTCGCCAATGGTCACCCCGTTGCGCAACACGAATACGCGCTGGTCCGCCAGGCTCACGAGCACGCTGAGGGGGCCTTCCGGCGACAGGCTGTCATCCCAGAAATGGCCATCCAGTTCATTCAAGGCAATGGGCAGGCCTTCGCGATTGATCGGCGCCAACACCGCCGGATGCACCAGGCTGGCCGGCGACGCCTTCGCATTCGCCACCACCACCGTATCGCCGGTCCGGGTCACCTCGTAGACCTTCTGTGCAAACGGCTGCGGCAAGCGCACGCAGCCATGCGAAGCCGGGTAACCGGGCAAGGCACCGCCATGCAGGGCGATGCCGTCCCAGGTCAGCCGCTGCATGTAGGGCATCGGCGCATTGTTGTAGAGATTGGAGTAGTGCTCTTTCTTCTTCTGCAGGATGGTGAACACGCCGGTCGGGGTGTCCTTGCCCGGCTTGCCGGAACTGATGGTGGACACGCCGATGGCAATGCCATTGCGATACACGAACGCAAGCTGCTCATCCAGGCTGATCACCAGTACCACGGGACCCTCCGGCGCGATTTCCGGATGCCAGAGGAATTCGCCCGGTTTCAGGGAGGCCCGTCCCGGCTCGATCTCAATCGCCGATGCTGGCAGTGGCGTTTCCGGTTGCGATTGCGCCCAAGCCGGCACCAACATCGAGCACAACAGCAGGGCCTGGAGCATCCGCCAGGACGTCATTCCGATGGAGCGCATGCGCGGGATCCGGTGAGTGTGTGGGGGCGCCTATGGTGCCAGTACGTGCGCAACAAGGGCAGCGTAATCCGGCGGTACCGGCAAGGCCGTAGCGGGACGTGCCAGCAGTTCGGCCAAGGCTGGCGGAACCTCCAGCGTTTTCCCGACCAAAGGCTCCACCACGCTTTCGAACTTGGCCGGGTGCGCGGTGGCGGCCACCGCCCAATGCCCCCCCTCGCCTTGCGCCCGCAGTGTCTCCAGCACCTTCACCGCCGTGGCCGTGTGCGGGCAGAACACCTCGCCATGATCGCGATAACGGCGTGCAATGACCTCGCGAATGGTCGCGTCGTCCACGCTGGACGAAGTGAAGGCGGCACGCAGGGCAGCATCATCGCCCTTGTAAAGCCAATGCAGGCGCTCGAAATTGCTGGGGGCGCCCACGTCCATGGCATTGGCCAGGGTCGCCACGCTCGCTTGGGGCGCATAGTCGCCTCCGCCGAAGTAATCCGGCAAGACGTGGTTGGCATTCGTCGCCAGCACGATCCTGCCCAGGGGCACGCCCAATGCACGCACCAATACCGCCGCAAGTGCATTGCCGAGGTTACCGGTGGGCACCACCAGGTTCAAGGTTTCGCCGGTAGCCGCATGATGGCGGAGCGCCGCATCGGCGTAGTAACTCATCTGCGGCAACAACCGGCCCAGGCTGATGCTGTTGGCCGAACTCAGCGGCGCTTGCGCCTGCAAGTCGGCATCGTTCAAGGCGCGCTTGACCAACGCCTGGCAGTCATCGAACGAACCCGCCACGCGCAATGCCGATACGTTGTCGCCGAAGCAACCCAACTGGTGCGCCTGGCGTGGCGATACCCGGCCATCCGGATACAGCACCACCACTCGCAGACCCGGTTGTTTGTGGAATGCCGCCGCGACGGCCGCGCCGGTATCGCCGGACGTTGCCACCAGGATGGTCAACCGCCGTGCATCGTCCTTGCGCAACCGGGTCAGGCAGGCTGCCAGGAAGCGCGCACCGAAATCCTTGAACGCGGCAGTCGGACCATGGAAGAGTTCCAACACGTGATCATCGGGCGTCGCCAGCGACTTCAGAGGTGCTGGGAAATCGAAGGCCTCGGCACAGATCGCCGGCAGATCAGACTCCAGGCCATCACCGGCGAAGAACGGCTGCAGCAAGACGGCAGCGGTCTCCGCCAGCGTGGCACCGACCTGCAAGGCACGCGCGGGCGGCAAGACTTCGGGAACATACAGGCCACCATCCGGCGCGAGGCCTGCGGCAATGGCCTGGCTCAGCGTGGCGGACGGTGCGGCGTTGCGGGTGGAGATGAAGTTCATTGTTGATCCATGGAAACAGGAGAATCCGCCATTCCCTTCTCCCGCCGGGAGAAGGTGGCGCGTAACGCCGGATGAGGGAGGGAGAATGACGTACCGAGAAAGGACTCACTGCAAGCGGAAAGTCCATTCCCTCATCCGCCCTTCGGGCACCTTCTCCCGGAGGGAGAAGGAAAAACATCAAAGCAAACGGGCTCCGGGACTATCCAGTGGCGACACCCAGGCCTGGCTTTCGAAACCCGCCTGCGCAAATGCGGCCTGCACGGCGGGCGATGCGGCTTCGGCCTTTGCGCGCGTTTCGAACCAGCCAAATACGCTGGGACCAGCGCCGGAAATGCTGCTGCCCATGGCACCTGCCTCCAGCATGGCCTGCTTCGCATCAGCGAAGCCCACAATCAGCGGCGCACGCCGTGGTTCGATGAGCACATCATTCAAACCCGCACGCACCAATCCGGCATCACCGGCATGGCAACCCGCCAGCACCAACGCCAGGTTCGCGCTCTGTGCAATGAATTCCTTCAGCTGGTAATCGCCCTGCAAAGCCGCACGGGCGCGGCGCGTTTCCAGGATGGCATCCGGATGCACCAGCAAGCTGTGCCACGCGGCCGGCACCGGCACCTTGACCAGATGTTCCGCCGTAGCCAGCACCAGCCCACCCAACAACATCGGGCCGAGGTTGTCGCCATGGCGGCCACCACTGGCAACTGCCTCGCCGACCAAGGCAAAGGGATACAACGCCTCGCGCGACAACGGCGTATCCAGCAGCGCATTGGCCGCCACAAGGGCAGCTACGCACGAAGCCGCTGATCCACCCATGCCCGACCCCAGCGGAATGCCCTTGTCGATCTCGATCTCGAAACCGAAAGGCAATGCCAGCGCTTCACGCATCGCGATCAGCGCCGCACCCGCGGTATTGGAGGGCGCATCCAACGGCAAGTCCACGGTGGTGCCGCGAATGGCGGTGATGCGCACGACCGGCTCGTCGATGCGACGTGCCGTGACGGTATCCCCTGCCCCGACGATGGCGTGACCGAGGATGTCGAATCCGACACCCGCATTACCTACCGACGCCGGTGAAAACGCACTGACCTTCAAACTCACAACTTGGCTCCCTGTCCTGCCGCCACCCTCAGCAGGTCGGCGAATACACCCGCTGCGGTGACTTCCGGCCCTGCACCGGGTCCCTGCACGATCAGCGGATTATTGCAGTAACGGCGGGTGGTGAACTGCACGATGTTGTCGGTCAGGCGCAGATTGGCGAAGGCATGCGAAGCCGGCAGCTCCACCAAGCCCACGCTGGCCCGGCCGTTTTCATCCAGACGCGCGACGTAACGCAGCACGTTGCCAGCGGCACGCGCCGCGGCCAGACGCTCGGCGAACACCGCATCCACTTCCGGCAAACGCGCCATGAAATCGTCCACGCTGGATTGCCTGAGGCTTTCCGGCACCAGGCTTTCCACCGCCACGTCTTCCAGCGCCAGTTCGCGGCCGGCTTCACGCGCCAGGATCACCAGCTTGCGGGCGACGTCGGTGCCGGACAGGTCATCGCGCGGATCGGGCTCGGTGTAGCCCATCGCACGTGCCTCGCTCACCAGTTGCGAGAACGGCACGCTGCCATCGAACTTGTTGAACAGCCACGCCAGCGTGCCGGAGAAGATGCCTTCCACCGACAGCAATGCGTCGCCGGTATCGATCAGGTCACGCAGCGTGGAGATGACCGGCAAGCCCGCGCCCACGGTGGCCTCGTAGCGAAAGCGCGCGCCGCTGGTGGCGGCCGCTTCGCGCACTGCGCGATAGCGCTCGATGGCACCCGCACCGGCCTGCTTGTTCGGGGTGACCACGTGGATGCCCGCCGCCAGCCAACCCGCATAGCGGTCGGCCACCAGCGGACTGGCGCTGCAATCCACGATCACCGTGTGCGGCAGGTGTGCGGACAACAAGTGCGCGGTGAAGCGATCCAGGTCCGCACTCTGGGAACTGGCTTCAAGACGCTGCTTCCAGTCTCCATTGATGTCGCGTTCGTCCAGCAGCATCTTCCGGCTGGACGCAATGCCACGCAGGCGCAGGTCCAGGTTCGCCTTGCCCAGCAATTGCGGCTGTTCCGCCTGCAATTGTTCGATGAAGGTGGCGCCCACGTTGCCGGGGCCAATCACGCCCACCGCGAACGTCTGCGGCGACAACCAGAAACCGGCATGCGCGGCACGCAGTGCCTTGGTCGCATCCGCACTGTCGATGGCCACGGAGATATTGCGTTCTGACGAACCCTGCGCAATGGCCAGGATGTTGACCCGCGCACGCCCCAGGGATTCGAACAAACGCGCCGCCACGCCCGGCTGCCCCGCCATGCCATCACCCACCGCAGCCAGCACGCTGACGCCATCGGTGAGCTGTACGCGTTGCACCTGGCCGATGTTCAATTCATGCGCGAATGCATGCAGCAACGCCGCCTGCGCACGCTTCGCTTCGGATTCCCGGATCACGCAGCAGATCGAATGCTCGGACGAGCCCTGCGAAATCATCACCACCGATACCCGCGCATCGCGCAAGGCGGCGAACACGCGCTCGGCCGTACCCGGCACGCCGATCAGGCCGGTGCCTTCCAGGTTCAGTACCGACAGGTTCGGACTCAGCGTCAGGCCCTTGACCGGCCCGCCGGCATCGCGCTGTGCGGTGATGCGGGTGCCCGGATGCTCCGGCTGGAAGGTATTGCGGATGATGATGGGCAAACCACGCTCGATCGCCGGCGTCATCGTCTGCGGGTGCACCACCTTGGCACCGAAATACGCCAGTTCGCAGGCCTCGTCATAGCTGAGCGAATCCAGTTGCACGGCTTCCGGCACGACCCGCGGGTCAGCCGAGAGCACGCCATCCACGTCGGTCCAGATGTGCAGTTCCACCGCATCGAACAACGCAGCGAAGATGGCGCCGGAGAAATCACTGCCATTGCGGCCCAGCGTGGTGACGCGTCCCTGCGGATCACGCGCCACGAATCCGGTCACCACCACACGCGGCTCGGGGTGCTGGGCGCGCCAATCCGCCAGGCGTTCGGCACTGGCCTTCCAATCCACTTCAACGCCCAGGTCACCGCGTTCGGCCACCAGCACATCACGCGCATCCAGCACAGCGGCCTGTGCACCCCGCGTACGCAGGTGGTCTCCCAGCAACCGTGCAGAAAAGACTTCGCCCAATCCCTGTACCCGGTCCAGCACTTCGCCCGGCAATTCGCCGATCACCGCCAGCGCGGACAGCACTTCCTGCAAGCGCGCGAATTGTGCATCGAACCATTCAACCGTATCGCCGACCTGCTCACCCAGCAGGGCCACGGCCGCACTGCGATGGCGTGCACGCAAGGTGTGCCAACGTTCGCTCCACTCCGGATTCCCCCGCGACGCCAGTTCGGCCACTTCGATCAGGGCATCGGTGACCCCCTTCATCGCCGAGACGACGGTGATCTGCAGGTCTTCGTCGCGGGCCAGCAACAAGTCGGCCACATGGCGGTAGCGTTCGGCATCGGCCACGGAGGTGCCACCGAATTTGTGGGCCACGGTACGTGCGGCGGCGGATTCCCCCTGGACGGGGTGGTTCTGGACTGCGGACGACGGCATTGCGGTGGAACCTCCGTTGGAGGCCTCGCGCACAGTCAGGAGTTAGGTTGCCCTGCATCCTGATCCGGGTGCGGGGCCGTGGTTTGCGAAATTACGCGAACACAACCTGCCGCACCCGACTAATCGTCGTGGTAATGGAGGTGGTGGTAATGGTGCCGCCAAGGCCCGCGCGTGCATGCGTATTCGACGCCGGAATCGGCGGCAGTGCATGGCGATGGGCGGGCGTGGCGTACATGGTCACGTAGAGGACATGATCGGACCGGGTGCTGTCAAGTGTTGCGTTGCAACAAGTTGCAGCTGAAACCGAAAGCATGGCGACCCCGACACGATTCGAACGTGTGACCTCACCCTTAGGAGGGGTGCGCTCTATCCAGCTGAGCTACGGGGCCGTGGCGCACATTGTAGCGTCAGCCACTCTCGCTGCCAGCTTCCCGTTTCCCGTGCTACCTTCGCCGGACCGGTCTCCGCAGCGGGAACGGCAAAGGGAGGGGGGGCTACCGTCCAGCGGGCAGGATGCAAACCTGGGCACGGATTCCAAGCACGGCCGGCATGAACCCCATGTCCGGGCAAAAACCGCCAGGAGTTGTACTGCATGTGTCCCAGCAAGGTCGCCGAAGGCGAAGAACGGGGTTGGATCGTTCCCATCGGTGGCGCCGAAAACAAGGACGAGAGTCCGAGCATCCTGAAACGTTTCATTGATATCTGCGGGGGTTCCGAGGCCGAGATCGCGGTCATCCCCACCGCCAGCCAGATGGCGGATACCGGCCCCCGTTACCACCGCGTGTTCGGTGAACTCGGCGCGCGCCGCGTGGACGTATTGAATCTCGAAAGCCGCGAGGATTGCCATGATCCGGAGGCACTGGATCGCCTTGCCCAGGCCAGTGGCATCTTCTTCACCGGCGGCAACCAGTTGCGCCTGTCCACCATCCTGGGCGGCACCCCGGTGGCCAAGCTGATCCGCGAGCGCAATGCCTGGGGCATTCCCGTGGGCGGCACCAGCGCGGGTGCCAGCATCCTGTCCGAACACATGATCGGCTTCGGCAAGGAAGGCTCTTCGCCACAGGCCGACAGCGTGCGCCTTGCGCCCGGCCTGGGCCTGACCAACCGCTTCGTCATCGACCAGCACTTCCGCCAGCGCGATCGCCTTGGCCGGCTGGTCGCGGCGTTGGCCTACAACCCCTTCGCCATCGGCATTGGCCTGGACGAAGACACTGCCGCTTTCATCCGTCCGGACAACACCCTGGAAGTGGAAGGCAGTGGCGCGGTCACCGTGGTGGATGCCGGCGGCCTGACCTTCTCTTCCATGGCACAAGTCAGCGAGGACGAACCGGTCTGCCTGCTGGGCCTGACCGTGCATGTCCTCACCTCCGGCGCTACCTTCAACCTGCACACCCGCAAGGCATCGGCCGGTTCCCTGGCCGGATCGAAATCATGAACCCATGAGGTGAAACATGCGCATCCTTGAGCGCTCCGTCTACGTTGGTCCTTCGCAATACGCACGTTTCCCGGTCATCCGGCTGTTGCTGGACCTGGAGGCTCTGGAAGCATGGCCCACCGGAAAACTGGGACCGGCGTTCGTGGATGGGTTGGTAGCGGCCCTGCCCGGCCTGGCCGAGCATGGCTGCTCCTATCGCGAGCCCGGTGGTTTCATCCGCCGCATGCGCGAGGACGACGGCACCTGGCTGGGCCACGTGCTGGAACACGTGGCCATCGAACTGCAGAACGTCGCTGGCGAGGATGTCACCTTCGGCAAGACCCGCAGCGTTTCCGATGACCGTCCCGGTGTCTACACCGTGGTCTACGAATACGCCCAGCGCGAGGAAGGCATTGCCGCCGGCGAACTGGCACTGAAACTGCTCAGTTCACTGCTGCCAGCCGAACTGCGTCCGCAGGGCAGCGTGCCGGAGGACTGGGACTGGGAAACCGCGCGTGACGATTTCATCCGCTACGCCCAGAAGCGTGCGCTCGGTCCCTCCACGGCCTCGCTGGTCCGGGCCGCGGTGGATCGCGGCATTCCGTGGTTGCGCATGAATTCGCAATCCCTGATCCAGTTGGGGCATGGCAAGTACCAGCAACGCATCCAGGCCACCATTACCGGACGCACACCGTACATTTCGGTGGAACTGGCCAGTGACAAGGAAGAAACCAACAAGATCCTCGCCTCACTCGGCTTGCCGGTGCCACGGCAGCAACTGGTGAACACGCAGGTGGACGCACTCAAGGCAGCACGCCGCCTCGGTGGGCCGGTGGTGCTGAAGCCCTACAACGGCAACCATGGCCGCGGCATCACCATCAACATCACCGCCGACGACGAAATCCGCACCGCTTTCGAAGCCGCGCGCGAACACTCGCGCTCGGTGATCGTGGAAACCTTCCAGCCCGGCGACGACCACCGCCTGCTGGTGGTCAATGGCGAACTGATCGCCGCCACCAAGCGCACGCCCGGCCACGTCGTCGGGGATGGCAGCAGCGACATCGCCGCGCTGGTGGACAAGGTCAACGAAGACCCGCGCCGCGGCGTGGGCCACGAAAAAGTGCTGACCCGGCTCGAACTCGATGCACAGGCCGACCTGATGCTGGAGCGCGTGGGCTACAACCACTTCTCCGTACCGAAGGAAGGCGAAGTCGTCTACCTGCGCTCCACCGCCAACCTGCCCACCGGCGGCACCGCCACCGATGTCACCGACATCATCCATCCGGACAACCGCGCCATGGCCGAACGCGCCGTGCGTGCCATCGGCCTGGACGTGGGCGGCGTGGATTTCATCACCCCCAACATCGCCGAGAGCTACAAGACCATCGGCGGCGCCATCTGCGAGGTCAACGCCGCGCCCGGCTTCCGCATGCACGTGGCACCCAGCGAAGGCACCCCGCGCGATGCCGCCGGCCCGGTGGTGGACATGCTGTTCCCGCCCGGAACACCGAGTCGCGTGCCGATTGCCGCGCTCACCGGCACCAACGGCAAGACCACCACCACCCGCATGCTGGCGCACATCGCCAAGATGTCCGGCTACGTTCCCGGCTACACCACCACCGATGGCGTCTACATCGATGGCCAGCGCACCGTGGAAGGCGACATGACCGGCCCGGTCTCCGCGCGCATGGTGCTGTCCGATCCGCAGATCGACATCGCCATCCTGGAAACCGCGCGCGGCGGCCTGCTGCGCTCGGGCATGGGCGTGCCGGAAGTGGACGTGGGTGCCGTGATCAACGTGGCCGCCGACCACCTGGGCCTGAAAGGCATCGACACGCTGGAGCAACTGGCCGAGATCAAGCGCATCGTGGTGGAAGTGGCAAAGGAGTGCGCCGTACTCAATGCCGATGATCCCAACGTCTTGAAGATGTCCGCCTACACGGATGCGAAGACCATCTGCTACGTGACCATGAACCCCTCGCATGCGCTGGTCCGCGAACACATCCGTGCCGGCGGCCGCGCGTGCGCACTGGAGGCCGGCGTCAACGGCCACATGATCACCCTGTACGACAAGGGCAGCCATATCCCGCTGATGTGGACGCACCTGATTCCGGCCACGATGGAAGGCCGCGCGCTGCACAACGTGCAGAACGCCATGTTCGCTGCTGCATTGGCTTATTCGCTGGGCATCAAGCTGGACGCCATCCGCCACGGCCTGCGCACCTTCGACACCACCTTCTTCCAGGCCCCGGGCCGCATGAACGTGTATGCCGAGCATCCGTTCAAGGTGGTCATGGACTACGCGCACAACGCCCATGCCGTCACCATGATGGCCGACCTGGCACAACGGTTGGACGTGACCGGGCGACGCATCGTGGTGGTGGCCGCACCGGGCGACCGCCGCGACGAGGATATCGAAGCCATTGCGCACGCCGTGGCCGGCCGTTTCGATCATTACGTGGTCAAGCGTGACGACAACCTGCGCGGACGCGACGGCGATGAAGTGCCCCGCATCATCGCCCGCGCCCTGGAAGCAGCCGGCATTGCAGTGGATGCCATCAGCATCGTGCCGGATGAACAGCAAGCCGTGGATGCGGCGCTGCACATGGGCCAGACCGGCGACCTGCTGGTGGTGTTCGCCGATGCGCTGGCACGCACCTGGAAACAGATCACCAAGTTCACCCCGGAAGGGATGGCGCCACGTACGGCGGCCCAGGTGGAACTGCCCTCGCTGGAGTCCACGATGACCGCCGACGAAGCCGCCGTCGCTGCCATGGAAGGCGTGGTCCGTGACGAGCGCGGACTGGTATTCGAGCGCGAAGACAGCGACTGATCCCGTGCAGCCCGAACCTTTCGAAGACTCGCGCCGCCTGACCGGCGCCAACCTGTACTTCGCCACGACTGGCGCGGCACTTGAAACCCTGCGTGAGCTGGCCTTCGACGAAGCCGCGCTGGAACGTTGGCAGGACAACGTCGCCGTTGCACGCACCGCACTCGGCTGGCCCGAAGGCGAAACCCGCATCCGCCGCCACCGCAGCGGCGCCTCGCTGGCTTTCACCGCGCCCTTCGACCAGCTCTACGCCGCCACTGAAATCAATGAATGGGCCTGGTGGCGTGCTTTTCATTTTCCCTTCTCCCCCCGGGAGAAGGTGGCCGAAGGCCGGATGAGGGAGGAAGCCACCCGCGACAGCAATCCATCCAGCAAGAAGTTGCCGCTGGATGCTGAAACCCTGCAATTCATTCGCGATCTCAGAAAAGAATCCAGTGAGCCGGAACACCTGATCTGGTCCTTTGTCCGCAATCGCCGCCTGCACGGACAAAAATTCAGACGCCAGAAACCCATTGGACCCTACGTACTCGATTTCTACTGCCATGAACTCATGCTTGCGATCGAGTTGGATGGCAGCCAGCACAACGAGCCGGCGCAATCGACACATGATGGCAAGCGCGACGATTTCGTTGCCAGCCAAGGGATCACCACGCTGCGGTACTGGAACCATGACGTATTGCAGCGAACCGAGGACGTGCTCGCAGACGTCTGGCATCAGGTAGAGGCTCGGGTAGCGGAGCATCCTGATGCTGGAGAGGTCTTTCCCTCATCCGCCCTTCGGGCACCTTCTCCCGGGGGGAGAAGGGAAGAATCCGTGTTTTTTCATGCCCCCGGCCATGCCGCTGTCTGGGACACCGATTCGGCATTGCACACGCTCCGCCACCTTGCCGCGGCCGAAGCACGGCCAGCGCTGGTGGCACTCAAGCAGGCCGCCATCGCGCACGGCGTGGCATTCCTAGCCGACGATGACGAGATCTCCCTTGGCGAAGGCGATGGCAGCCGCACCTGGTTCACCGACGAGCTGCCCTCGCCCGCCACCGTGCCTTGGAACGAGTTGCACGACATCCCCGCCACGCTGGTCACCGGCTCCAACGGCAAGACCACCACGGTACGCCTGCTGGCGGCCATGACCCGTGCGCACGGCTGGCCCACGGCGCACAGTTGCACCGATGGTGTCTTCTTCGAAGGCCAGGCACTGGAAACCGGGGATTTCTCCGGCCCCACCGGTGCGCGTACCGCGTTGCGTCATCCGGGTGCCCGTGCCGCCATCCTGGAAACCGCACGCGGCGGCATGCTGCGGCGTGGACTGGCGGTGGAACATGCCAATGCCGCGGTGGTGACCAATATCGCGGCGGATCATTTCGGCGAATACGGCATCCACGGGCTGGACGACCTGGCCGACGTCAAACTCACCGTGGCACGTGCCATCGGGCCGACCGGCCGCCTGGTGCTGAATGCGGACGACGCCGTGCTGACAGGCAAATCCGCGCAGCTCACCTGCCCGCTGGCCTGGTTCGCCCTGGATTTCGACCATCCGCGCCTGGCCGCCCACCGCGCCAACGGGGGCGCGACTTGCGGGGTCCGCGACGGGCAACTGCTGTTGAGCACGGGAGCCTCCACCCATGACCTGGGACGCATACAGGACATGCCACTGACCCTGTCCGGGCAAGCCACGTACAACATCGCCAACATCGCGGCCGCCACCCTGGCCGCCGATGCCCTGGGCATCACGCCCACCACCGTGGCCCAGGTGCTGGCCCGGTTCGGCCTGTCGCATGCCGACAACCCCGGCCGCCTGCAGCAGTGGCAGTTCGGCGGACTCCGGGTCTACATCGACTACGCGCACAATCCGGATGGTCTGCGCGGCCTGCTGGAAGCCGTGGGCGCCGGCGAGCGTGCCGGCAGGCTGGCCGTGCTGCTGGGGCACGCCGGCAATCGCGAGGATGCCGATCTGCGCGCCGTGGCCAGCACCGCCGCCGGCTACCGCCCCGAGCGGATCTGGCTCAAGGACATCGGTGGCTACGAGCGTGGCCGCGAGGCCGGGGAAATCCCGGCCATCATGCGCGGGCAATTGCTGGCCGATGGCGTTGCCGAAGCCGGCATCCAGGTCTGCCTGGACGAAGCCGAAGCGGCACGCGCCGCACTGGAGCAGGCCCACGACGGCGATCTGGTGGTGCTGCCAATCCACGAAATGGCCGTACGCGGACGCATCAGCCAGTTGCTGGACCAGATGCAGTCACAAGGCTGGATGCCGGGTGCACCCTTGCCCTGAGTCTATTCATCGCGCAAGCCGGTTGAACGGCACGCTCTGCTAAAATGGCGGTTTCCCCGGGCGTCCCGTGCGCCCGATAACGCACTCTGGAGCACCCGATGTCCGCTGATCTGCTGAAAGCCCTTGGCCTCGCTTCCACCAACTCCGGTACCTATCTCGGCAACGGCGAGTGGTCCACCACCACTGATGCCGGCCTGCTGCAGTCGATCAATCCGACCACCAACGAGGTGATCGCCGAAGTGCATGCCAGCAGCCAGGCGGACTACGAGAAGATCGTCGAACGCGCCCAGGCCGCTTTCAAGATCTGGCGCACCACCCCGGCACCGAAGCGCGGCGAAGCCATCCGCCTGTGTGGCGAAGCCCTGCGCAAGCACAAGGACGCACTGGGTTCGCTGGTTGCGCTGGAAATGGGCAAGAGCAAGCCCGAGGGTGACGGCGAAGTCCAGGAAATGATCGACATCGCCGATTTCGCACTGGGCCAGAGCCGCATGCTGTACGGCTACACCATGCATTCGGAGCGCCCCGGCCACCGCATGTACGAGCAGTACCAGCCACTGGGCCTGGTGGGCATCATCAGCGCCTTCAACTTCCCGGTTGCCGTGTGGGCATGGAACTCGTTCCTGGCCGGCATCTGCGGCGACATCTGCATCTGGAAGCCGTCCAACAAGACCCCGCTGACCGCCATTGCCAGCATGAAGATCTGCAATGAGGCACTGAAGGAAGGCGGCTTCCCGGACATCTTCTTCCTGATCAACGACGCGGGCATCGAGCTGGCCGAAAAGTTCGTCGATGACAAGCGCATCCCGCTGATCAGCTTCACCGGCTCCACCGCCGTCGGCCGCCGTGTCGGTGAGCGCGTCGCCCATCGCATGGGCCGCAGCCTGCTGGAACTGGGCGGCAACAACGCGATGATCGTCGCGCCGTCGGCGGATCTCGACATGGCGGTGCGCGCCATCGTCTTTTCGGCGGTGGGTACGGCGGGGCAACGCTGCACCACGC
>JBQGFJ010000131.1:0-3177 GCA_052040085.1 Pseudoxanthomonas sp. | reverse complement strand
AGTGGCACACCAGTCTTTCGTTGCGGGCGAACAGGCCCGGTACGTTGGCTACGGCGTCGGTGCCCACGCTGAACAAGCGGCCCGGAACATGCACCGTCTCCAACAGGGTGCCGCGCCACGGCATGTGCACGCGGTGGTAGTCGCGCGGCGACAGGTACACGGTGGCGAACAGGCCGTTGGCAAACGGTTGTGCGGCGATGCCGTCACCCAGCAGCTCGGCGGCCGTGAACGATTGGCCCTTGGCCTGGAAGATGCGGCCATCGACGATGGGGCCGCACTGGCTGATGTGGCCATCAGCCGGCATCAGCAAGGCGCGCGGGTCCTGATCGGGCTGACGCGCCCCCGGTTTCAAGGCGCGGGTGAAGAAGGCATTGAACGTGGGATAGGCGGTGGGGTCGGGCTCGGCAGCTTCGGACAGGTCCACGTTGAACTTGCTGACCACGGTGTTGATCAGCCACTGCTTCAGCCACGGGCGTGGCGAATACGCCAGTCGCCGCGCCAGCGAGGACAGCAGCCGGTGCGGCAGTACGTAGGTCAGCGAAGTGAGCAGGCTCATGGCATGGAGGCTTCGGTCAGCGCGCGCAGGTCCGCGGCGATCGCAGCGGGGTCGAACGGCGGGCGGATCAGGCCGGCCATGCGTCCCTGCGGGTCGATCACGGCAATGGCCGAGGAGTGGTCCATGCTGTAGTCGTTCGGGTTTTCCTCGTAGCCACGGCCGGGCACCTTCATGAACACGAAGCCCAGCGATTTGGCAAAGTTCTCCAGCGAGGTCTCATCGGCGGTGGCGGCCAGCGTCTCCGGATGGAAGGCATGGGCGTATTCGCCGATGCGGATGGGGCTGTCACGCTCCGGGTCCACCGAAACGAACAGCACGCGCGGACGCAGTGATTCAGGCAGGTCGTCCCAGGTCTTCTGGGCCATGGCCAGTTCCGCCAGCGTGGTGGGGCAGATGTCCGGGCAGAAGGTGAAGCCCAGGAACACCAGCGTCCAGTGGCCATTGAGCTCGCCCGGGATCAACTGGGTGCCATCGGACTGTTGCAGCGAGAACGGCGGCAGTTCGCGCGATTGCGGGAACATCGTCACCGTCTGCAAGGCGGGCCAGGGGCTCTCCGCCTGCGTGGCCGGGCCGAAGACTTTCTGCGCCGCCAGCAGGCCCAGGCCTGCGGCAACCGCGATGATCAGGATGAGGCCGATTTTCCGGTTGAACATGCGAAGGTTCCTGGCAACGAGCGGCCATGATACCGGCGTCACCGCGGCCATGCCCCTATAATCCCCCGACTATCCGCCCCAAAGCCTTGCCATGACTGCCGAAACGGCCGACGAGCTGCTCACCATCATCGACCTGATCCGCTATGGCGCCAGCCGTTTCAATGCGGCGGGCCTGACCTTCGGCCACAGCTACGACAATGCCGTGGACGAGGCGACCTTCCTGGTCCTGCACACCCTGCACCTGCCGCATGACATCGGCCCGGCCTATGGCCAGGCGCGGGTGACCGCGCGCGAGAAGGCCGAGGTACTGGCGCTGATCCAGCGCCGCATCGACGAGCGCCAGCCGATTGCCTACCTGACCGGCGAGGCCTGGTTCGCCGGCCTGAGCTTCAAGAGCGATGCGCGCGCGCTGGTGCCGCGTTCGCCCATCGCCGAACTGATCGAAGCCGGCTTCGAGCCATGGCTGGGTGGCCGTGAAGTGAACCACGCGCTGGACCTGTGCACCGGTTCCGGCTGCATTGCCATCGCGATGGGCCATTACCAGCCGGACTGGCAGGTGGATGGCGTGGACATCAGCGACGATGCGCTGGCGCTGGCTGCCGAGAACAAGGCGCGCCTGCACGCGGACAACGTCAACCTGCTCAAGTCCGACCTGTTCAACGGACTCAGCGGCCGCCATTACGACCTGATCGTCACCAACCCGCCTTACGTCACCAATGACGAAACGGATGCGCTGCCGAAGGAGTACTCGCACGAGCCGGAACTCGGCCTGCGTGCAGGCGATGACGGCCTGGATCTGGTGCTGAAGATCCTGCGCGATGCCCCTTTGCACCTGAGCCGTGACGGCCTGCTGATCTGCGAAGTTGGCGAATCGGAACGCGCGCTGGTGAAGCTGCTGCCGGACGTGGAATTCGCCTGGATCGAGTTCAAGGTAGGCCAGATGGGCATCTTCGCGGTGGAATGCGCCGAGCTGATCGCGCACAACGCACGCATCCGCGAACTGGCCGATGCGCGGGAATGACGGGCATTAAAGTCGGGAATGACGAGTACTAAAGTCAGGAATCAGGATTGAATACCTTCGGCCATTTGTTCCGCGTCACCACCTTCGGCGAATCGCATGGGCCGGCCATTGGCTGCGTGATCGACGGGTGCCCGCCGGGCATCGCGATTGCCGCGGAGGATTTCGCGCATGACCTGGCGCGGCGTGCCACCGGCAAGACCCGGCACACCTCCGCCCGTCGCGAAGCCGACGAAGTGGAAATCCTCAGTGGCGTATACGAAGGCGTCACCACCGGGACTCCCATCGCGCTGCTGATCCGCAATACCGACCAGCGCAGCAAGGACTACAGCAACATCACCGCACAGTTCCGTCCGGGCCATGCCGACTATGCCTACTGGCAGAAATACGGCATCCGCGATCCGCGCGGCGGCGGGCGTTCCTCCGCGCGCGAAACCACCATGCGCGTGGCCGCGGCGGTCATCGCCAAGAAATGGTTGGCCGAACGTTTCGGCGTGAGCGTGCAGGGTTACATGTCGCAGATCGGCGACATCGTGCCGCGTGCGCATGACGTGGATGCGGTGGAAGCCAATCCGTTCTTCTGGCCGGATGCGGCACAGGTGCCGGAACTGGAAAGCTACATGGATGCACTGCGCAAATCGGGTGATTCCGTGGGCGCGAAGGTGACCGTGGTGGCCGATGGCGTTCCGCCCGGCTGGGGCGAACCGATCTACGGCAAGCTCGATGGCGAACTGGCCGCGGCGATGATGTCGATCAACGCGGTGAAGGGTGTCGAGATCGGCGACGGCTTCTCGTCCGTCGCGCAGAAGGGCACGGAGCACCGCGACGTGATGACGCCTGCCGGTTTCCTGTCCAACCATGCCGGCGGCATCCTCGGCGGCATCAGCACCGGCCAGCAGGTCGTGGCATCGGTCGCGTTCAAGCCGACGTCGAGCCTGCGCTTGCCGGTG
>JBQGFJ010000130.1:0-11775 GCA_052040085.1 Pseudoxanthomonas sp. | reverse complement strand
GACTCAAGATCCGAAAGAATCTCGTCCGTCATTTCACGTTTCAATCCACGCGCCCGCGATGGGCGCGACCGGCGCGGTTTATGCGGGCGTCACCAACGCCACCATGTTTCAATCCACGCGCCCGCGATGGGCGCGACGAGTCGGATATTACAAACCCCGTCTTCTTTATCAAGTTTCAATCCACGCGCCCGCGATGGGCGCGACGCGTGATGCTGCGTTGGACGTTTCTTTGTTCGGATGTTTCAATCCACGCGCCCGCGATGGGCGCGACACTGGCGCGCAAGTCACGCTGGCATTAGCCGCGCAAGTTTCAATCCACGCGCCCGCGATGGGCGCGACTTTACAAATTGAAAGCGTGTTGTTCCCGCACCGGTTTCAATCCACGCGCCCGCGATGGGCGCGACCGCTTACGCGATGACGTTACAATGATTAATGTTGTTTCAATCCACGCGCCCGCGATGGGCGCGACGATGACCGCTTATTTCACCGGTCAGCAAAATGTTGTTTCAATCCACGCGCCCGCGATGGGCGCGACGATTGCTCAAGGTAAAGCGTGTTATCGAATATCGTGTTTCAATCCACGCGCCCGCGATGGGCGCGACCATGAAACCTGCCTTCGCGATTCGCTTGTTGATAAAGTTTCAATCCACGCGCCCGCGATGGGCGCGACTGCCCAAGGATATGTGTTTGAACCTATTCATGTAAGCAGGCCCATTCCGCGAACCCAATGTCCGCCAGGCAAAGCAGTCCGGCTCACTACACAATCGAGCCAATTAATTTCTTTATTTTCAAAGATCTACATTTGCGCGAACCTGCCAGGGATTAGCTGGACACTAGTGGTCCGCGTCAGAAAATCAATGGGCCCTTAAGGTCCAAGGCCGGCTTGGCGCCAATGTGCTCGACACGATTTTCCCATTTGGCACCAAGCTGATAGAAGCGCAAGCTATCCAGCTCAGGGTTGATCAGGTCACACAGACGTTGGCGTAGTTGCACCCACTGAGCGGGCTCGACCTCAATCTCGAACACAGAATACTGCACTCGTTGACCTAGGTCGCGACAGGCCTTTGCCACTCGCCTCAAGCGCTTCTCTCCACCCGGAATAGCCGTGCTGACGTCATAAGTCACCAAAACCATCATCGCTTGTGTCTCCCGTTCATTTCCACAAGAATGGTGGATAGCCGTCAAGATCGCCGCGCAGGTGTCGAGCAAGCAGTTGTGACTGTAGAAAAGGAAGCAGGCCAATATCCACTTTCTCGCCAAGAAAGACGTGCTGGAGCTGTTCACGCTTACGCTCCTGATAAGCCACCAAAACTGCCTTGCGCGCATCGTCCTTGATCTGTACAGCACCATTGTCGAATACGACGAAGTCGCGCTCATTCAACTGGCGGCGATTGATCAGCGATAGTGCGAGGCGCTCGCCGAGAAGAGGGCGAAACTCTTCGGCGAGATCGAGCGCCAAGCTGGGACGCCCCGGACGGTCGCGATGCAGGAAGCCGACTGCCGGATCGAGACCGACGGTTTCGAGTGCGGAGCGACAGTCATGCGTCAGAAGTGTGTAAAGGAAGGACAGCAAGGCATTGAATGCGTCTCGCGGCGGGCGGCGGTTACGCCCGGCGAAACGCAGCAATGGCGATTCGGCACGGATGAGTTGGTTGAATACGCCGAAGTAGGATTGCGCAGCCTCACCTTCCAGCCCTCTCAAAAGGTCGACATCGCTTTCCATAAGGATGCGCTGCGGAATGCGTTTCAGCCGCTTGAGAGCATGCTGAAACGCCGCTGGGTCCGTAAGGCGCTCACCATGGTCTCGCCAACCGCGAGCAAGCACAGCGCGCTGGTTGTGGATCTTGCCAATCAGCAGGTTGCGGACAATGGCAGCGCAACCGGGCGACTCATCGCTGCGTCGATACTGTGTGCGCCGCAGCAGCACGTTGCCTGACACCGGCCCTTCCACTCGTGCCAGGAAACGACCCTGCGGAGTCAAGTAGCAAATACTGATGCCGTTGGCAGAACAGTGTCCAAGCAATTGGGGAGAAACCGCGACGCGACCAATACATACCAAACTCTCCAGCATGTGGACTGGCAGGCGCACACGCTCCTGGCGATCCACATCCATCACGATGTTGTCACCATCCTTGCGCAACCAAGCACCTTCGGTAGTGACATAGAGAGTATTCTGTTGACGGCGCATGTCATTCTTCTCCGTCGTCGAGTTGGCGGCGCAACCAACCATCTACACTACGGCGCCCAAGCAGGCGCGGCTGACACAACTCGATCAGCGAGCAGCGATCACAGCGACGAGCATCGTAACGGGCCGTCGGCGTTTGACCGGATGCGAGCATGGCTCGCGTATCGACAATGGTGCACCGAGTCAACTCCCGCAGATCGCTATCAAACACTACATCCTGGCGTCGTCTGGTCTGGCCATAGAACAACGCGCCCGATTCGACCGGCCCACCAAGCATTGCCTCCAAACACAAAGCTTGCGCGCACAACTGAACTTCGTCGGCCCGATGCGCCTTGGGCCTACCCCGTTTGTATTCGATGGGGAAAGCACGTTCGCCAGATTCGTCAGCATGGAATTCAACAGCATCGGCTTTACCGGTGATACCGAGATCCAGCGCCAGCAATGGCATGGCTGTCACCGTGCGCACACCGCGCCGCCGCTCGGCCTTCGGCGTATCAGCACGTTTGTGTAACAGGAGTCCTTCCGCAGTGTGCCGGTTATCGGCCCATTGCTGCTCAAGATGGATCAGCGCGCACTGACGCGGGCAGTACAGGTAATGCTGCAAGGCGGAGAGCGGAATCAGGTCGTCGTCGTCCATGCCCGCTCTCCGCGCGTTGTCAGAACCGTTCTGTGACCGTCACGCCGGCTGGCATATCAGCGTCGACCGTAACTGTGTAATCCGAGAAGCTGCGCGCTGGGCCGGTGCCGAGACTATCCGTTCGCTCGACTTTGACTTTGTCGAACAGCATGTGCGCTGGCGCATTGCCCATCGGGTGTTCATGCTTGAACACGATCAGCTTGCGTGCCGACATTTCGCCGCGTGCGGCAGAACGATCATGCTCGAACAGGTTTGTCAGAGCGCGCCAAAACAGCTCCAGGTCTTCATCCGAGAAGCCGGTACGTTCTGCCAGCTTGGCCGAGATGAAACCGTGAGCACGGTACAGGCCATACGGCAGGATGTGCTTGCGGCCCATCGTGCGCTCTTTTTCGAGATCCTTCTCGTTGGTGACGGCAACACGGGTGATCGAAACTTCCATCGGCAGCACGGGTTCGACCGAACTGGCGAAGGCCATCTGCACCGGCCCGCGAACCTGGCCGGTGTTGACTTCCGTGGTCATCACGGCGCCAAACGTGCGCACATCGAAGAAGTTTTTGCACATCCAGGCCGTCAGTTCCTGCGCCTTGGCCTGATCTTTCGGCAGCTTCTTGGCTTCATGTTCGATGCCGAGTGCTTCATACGCCTGCTTGTGCTGGTTGTTCAGCACCGATTTTTCCTGCATGTAGATCGCGTATCCCGGCTCTGCTTCCTTCTCAAGTGCCACGTAATTGCGGATCTTGCGCTTGAGTGCCACATCGGTGACCAAGCCACGATTGGTTTCCGGATCCAGCCGGGGCAGGTTACCGGCATCCGGATCGCCGTTGGGATTGCCGTTGGCGACATCAAAAAGATAGACAAACTCGTAGCGGTGGGCGATGGCACTCATGCTGCTTCTCCTTCGGATTCGATGGTGGTGGCTTCCTGTCCGCCGGTACGGGCGAAACGTGCTTGGGTCTGGTGGTAGTAGCCGATGGCGAAGCGGCCTTGTTCCTCGATTGGCAGGCTCCGCGGAAAATTGGCGGGCAAGGCATCGATGATCTGGCCGACTTCCTTCTCCAGGTTCACGGCCAATCCCGCTTTGTCTTTGCGCAGCTTTCCGAAATGATTCTGTGCATTGCGCAGCAGCACCGGGAAGATACTGGCAGGTGTAGCCGAGGCCGCACCATAGAAGCGGTCGCGGATGGTCGCGTTGACCTGTGCGCCGAGCGCCGCGCGCTGCAGGTTCTCCAGCGACGAAAACAGCCGTCCCAGCAGGTAGCCGGGATCGGTATTGCCGGTATCAAGACTCATGGGCGGTTCTCCTTTGGTGGATGTCAGTCCTTGTTGTCTGGAAAGGCGCGCGTCGCGCGTCAGCACAGCCTTGCAAAGCGCAACTCGAAGCGGCTTGAGTTGTCCATCGGCACGGAAGCGCATCACGAGGCTGCCCAGTAAACTGCGTGGATAGCGCGCGCCACCCAGGATGGCGCGTGTCAGTTCGCCGGCCAGCAACGGCGGCACGTCCTCGGCCTTGGGCTTGCCGTTCTCGCCATACACCGGCGCGACCTGCAATGCGAGGTACTGTGGTGTCGGCGGGCGCTTCCATGCCAAGGGCTGCAGTTCCAGATCGTTGTAGTGGTCGAACAAGCGCGTGGTAAAGCCGGTCAGTGTTTGCGTTTCCCAGAAGCGGATGGACAGGCGCGAGGCATTCGGCGCCAAGCCAAGGATGAAGATGCGCGCCTCGTCGTCGAGTGTCGTGTCCAGCTCGCTCAAGGGTCGTGCTTGACGCACTTGTTCCAGCACACCATACAGGCGCTGGGTGGCCTGTCCATCGGCTGCGATGGCGTCGTCAGTATCATCGCCACGCAGGAAGTCGGCGATCAGGTCTTCCGCCGCAGCGGCCTGCTTGATGGACTTTGCCTGCGCCCAGAACACCACCGTGGTGTCGCCGATCTGCACGCGCTGCCGGTTTCGAGCGTCGCGACGAAGCAGGTGGTTGAGTGCCGTGGCGTAGGCGAAGGTAGCCCGCTCGGAAACCGGAGCGTTTTCACCCTGGCTTTTCCCATACGAAGTAAACGCATCAAGATTGAACGAAACGATGGAGGCGCCGGAACTCTGCGCGCCATTCACGCCCTTGATCGCCGGATGCAGGCGTGCCAGTGATGCCTGCTCACCGGTGACCAGGCAGATGCCGTGCGCTGTATCGTCACCTTGAGATTGCAGCCGCTCCCATGCCGCGCGTGCAGCATGGCGCTGGTGCAGGTAGCCATGGTCGCCATCCAAGCGGAACACCACGTTGGTATCCAGCAAAGCCTCACCATGGCGAGCGAACAATGCGTTCTCCGAAAACTGCTCGGGTGACCATGTATCGAGAAACGCTAGCAGCGCCTTCAATCCAGAGTCGTCGTTGCCGGACAACGCCTGTTCATGCAACGCCTTGAAGGCTGCGTGCTCCTGCTCGCTGCGCTTGCTGCTGGCACTGACACCCAGCGCGTAGCTGGTCTTGTCCCACAGGAAGTTGGATTTCACCGCCACGGTACGCTTTTCTGGTTGCGGCACGCTGAGTAGCTTCGGAATTCGCTTCTTGCCGCTGCTGTCGTGCTCGTCATCCACAGCCACAACGTCACCGCCTGCTGACAGGGTGATGACGTAACCAATCTTTTCCTGGCTGTATCCGGGCACAGCAACACCTGATTCCGGATCATCCAGCAGTCGCTGGTAATAGTCGGCAAGCGCAGAAAGGATCATGCGCGCACCCCGCCATCATCCAGTGGCGGCACTGTGACCCGGCCATCGACCATGTATGCACGGAAGAAGCGCGGGGTCATGCCGTTGGCGAAATCGATGTCGTGCAACATCCAACCCAGGTCGCGCTCGCCGGCCAATGCGGCATCCGCGACAGGTGTTTCGGCTGCCTCCTCGATCAACGTGAAGCTGGCCGGAAACTCGCGCGTACCCAGGCAAGGCGCCTGGAAGCATTGCCCGCGTCGTGCGCGCCGGTTGAAGATATCCAGGTGTTTGCCAATGTTGTCATCCGGCCCGGCCTTGTCGGTCAGTTCGAAGTGCGCATTGATGACATAACCCACATCGCGCAACACCGTGGCGGCGCGCTGCTGGCGATCTTCCTCGACGTAATTGACCAGCCCGTCGGTACGCCCGGCCTTAATGGCCTTGCCAACACTGGCTGCGGACAGCTTGCCGCCAACTTCGTTGCGCCGGATCGACTCAAAACGGATTGGCTTGAGTACATGAATACCGTCCACGATCCAACGGATGGCCGGTTTCCAGTGGATCGCCTCCAGGATGCCGCGCGCTGCCGATGGCGTGATGATGTCGTACGACATCCGTTCAACCTTCATCTCAGGCCGAGTAAACAGCGCCCGATCACCCCAGACGTGGAGTTTGATTCCGTAGCTCATCCTTGCCCCCTACCATTCAGCAAAATATAAATTTCACCAAGTTAACTCCGCACCGGCCAAAAACTGTGGCCGGTCCCAATGCAACCCGAATCGATCGTCATACAGCCGACGATTGACCAGTCGGACAAACTGCTCGCCATACTTGTTCGGTGCCACCGGCGCAATGGCGCGGGCCTGCCATAACGCCTTGTAGGCCTGCTCCGGCACCTGTACCAGCCAGGACTGCAGACGCCGGGCGGCACCGGCCACGCCAACCTGCTCGGCATGTTCAAGCTGACGAAGAATCTCGATGACATCCGGGACTTCTTCCTGGTGGCCGGGCACATAGGGAACGATCAGGGGCCGCATCGTCGTGCGGATCACCTTGAACTTCCGCGCCAATGTGTCCAACGGCAGGCTGTCGATACTGGCGTTGCGCAGCAAGCCAAGCAGATCCTCACGATCCAGCCGGCCATCGCCCAGACGAAAGTAGAGCTCGCGGAAGTAGGCCGACACCGCCTCCATCGCCAGCAGGTCATCGCAGTGGGCACGCTCAATGGTGCGGAACACTTCGGTAAACAGTTTCAGCTCCTTGGGGGGTGCCCAATCCCTGTTGGCGGGCTCAAACACCAACACCTGACTGGCATCGACCGAGCGGCGTCCTTCACGGTTGCAACGGCCCGCGGCCTGGGCAATTGAATCCAGCCCGGCTTCGGCTCGCAGCACCAGAGGAAAATCCACGTCCACGCCTGCTTCAATCAAACTGGTGGCGACCAAGCGGCAGGGCCGGCCAGCTTTCAAGTCCTCGCGCACATCGGCGAGCACGGCGCTGCGATGCCGGGCATGCATCAAGGTCGTCAAGTGGCGTGCACCGGGCTGGTTGGCAATCGCGTCGAACAAATGCCGCGCATGGCGGCGATTGTTGACGATGCACAGCGCCTGTTCGCCTTGCTCCAATTTTGCGGCGAGCGCTTCGTCATCAAGGACACCAGCGTGTCGTACGCGCACGCGACGGAGCTGCTCGTAGAGGGCCGAGGGGTTGGGTGCCAACTCGCAGACACCCTGGAGACCATCCCTGAATCCCTGGTCGAGGCGCAGCGCCGGTTGGGTGGCTGTACACAGCACGGGACTGACTCGGTAATTGCGTGCCAGCTCGTCCAATAACGCTACACAGGGGCGCAGCAGATCCTGCGGCAGGGTCTGGGCTTCATCCAGCACCACCACGCTGGCGGCGACATTGTGCAGCTTGCGGCAGCGTGAAGGCCGATCTGCAAACAGGCTTTCGAAAAACTGCACGGCCGTGGTGACAACGATGGGGGCATCCCAGTTCTCCATTGCCAACCTGCGTTTTGCGATGGATTGCGGTGCAGTTTTCGGATCGTCGAAGAAGGCGCTGTGGTGTTCCAGCACGATATCGTCACGATCATCCGGGATACCAAGCGCATTGCGGAACACCTGTACGGTTTGCTCGACAATGCTGGTGAAAGGGATCACGTAGATCACCCGGCGCAGACCATTGGCCAAGGCGTGATCGAGCGCGAAGGACAGCGAAGCCAGGGTCTTGCCGCCGCCAGTGGGCACGGTCAGCGAGAACAATCCGGGTGTGGCTGCTGATTTTGCTCGCACTGCGCGCAGGATTTCCGCGCGCAAAGGGTTGATGCCGCCTTCAACAGGAAGAGTGGCCAAATACGCATTCAGGGACTCGCGGAGTTGTGTCAATGATGGTCTGTCGCCGATTTCGTCGGCGCGTGAACGTCGACCTTCAATGCGGCGGTAGAAGTCATCGGTGTCGGTGAAATCCGCATCGACCAAACACGAGAAGACCATCCGCGCTAACAGGGAGAGCTGGAACATCCTCTCGTTCGGCTTGGGGCAGCGCGTGAAGCCATCTGGCAACGGCAAGGCGTCCGGTAGTCCAACCTCCTGTTCCCAATCGGTCAGGAGTGGTGGCAGTTCGCGCTCCCGGTAGTCCTCGGAAACACGGTCATGCAGTGAGGTGCGGGACTGATCTTCGAGGCCGGGGCGCCCGTTCGCCAGCCCTGCATGATGGCCTGCAATTCCGTAAGCAATCAACCAGCCGAGGCTCCCGTAGCGCTCAAGGGCGATGCGCGCACCCCATGTGGCGTGATCCACCCGGGACAGGTCACCTGCCAAGCGTGCCTGGAACTGTTGCGTGTACTTGCCTAGGTCATGGAGAAATCCAGCGCCTCTGGCTAGCTCTTCTCCACCAAACCAGGACGCCTTTTGGGCTGCCAAGTAACCCACGTCAGCAAGATGGTCGCGCAGAAGCTGCCAATCTCTGCGGTCCGCCCGTCTCGTTGAGTGTGCATAGAAATCCATTCCAAATCCCCTGCTCCACGGTGCAATATTACATTGTTGTCCTTCAATGGACTCCAAGCTTTGGTCACAGGCTATATGGCCTGATTCTCAAGGACTGAGACTTCCTGCACGGTGATCGCCATATGACCTTGGGCTGTTCGTACTGCCCATGGCCGACCCACATACGCCGCCGTTTTGCCCGCGGGCACGCAAAGCGCGACAATGGGGATTGTTCCTCCTCCGCATGCCCCGGCGTGTTCGCGGGCATTGCACCCTTCTCCTGTCGCAGGTAACCGCATGTCCGACACGCCCAAGATCCTCTATACCCTCACCGACGAAGCCCCCTTCCTTGCCACCGGCTCGCTGCTGCCCATCGTGCAGGCGTTCGCGGGGGCCGCGGGCATTGCGGTGGAAACCCGTGACATTTCACTTGCGGGCCGCATCCTGGCCCAGTTCCCGGATCGCCTGGCGGATGGGCAGAAGGTAGCGGACGACCTGGCCGAACTGGGCGCGCTGACGCTGAAGCCGGAAGCCAACATCATCAAGCTGCCCAACATCAGCGCCTCGGTCGCGCAGTTGAAGGCCGCGATCAAGGAACTGCAGGACAAGGGCTTCCCGATTCCGGACTTCCCGGAAGATCCGCAGACGGATGAAGAGAAAGACATCCGCGCGCGCTACAACCGCTGCATCGGCAGCGCGGTGAACCCGGTGCTGCGCGAAGGCAACTCCGACCGTCGTGCACCCAAGTCGATCAAGGAATATGCGCGCAAGCACCCGCACAGCATGGCGGAGTGGAGCCAGGCCTCGCGCTCGCATGTTTCGCACATGCACCACGGCGACTTCTACCACGGCGAGAAGTCGATCACGCTGGACCGCGCGCGCGACGTGAAGATGGAGCTGGTCACCAAGGGTGGCCAAACCATCCTGCTCAAGCCGAAGGTCTCGCTGCTGGACAGCGAAGTCATCGACTCGATGTTCATGAGCAAAAAGGCGCTGCTGGAGTTCTACGAGCAGGAGATCGAAGACGCCTACAAGACCGGCGTGATGTTCTCGCTGCACGTCAAGGCGACGATGATGAAGGTCTCGCACCCCATCGTGTTCGGCCACTGCGTGCGCATCTTCTACCGCGACGCCTTCGAGAAGCACGGCAAGTTGTTCGACGAACTGGGCATCAACGTCAACAACGGCATGGTGGACCTCTACTCCAAGATCGAATCGCTGCCGCAGAGCAAGCAGGAAGAGATCAAGCGCGACCTGCACGCCTGCCATGAAGGCCGGCCGGAGCTGGCGATGGTGGATTCGGCCAAGGGCATCACCAACTTCCATTCGCCCAACGACATCATCGTGGATGCCTCGATGCCGGCGATGATCCGCAACGGCGGCAAGATGTGGGGCGCCGACGGCCGCCTGAAGGACGTGAAGGCAGTGATGCCGGAATCGACCTTCGCCCGCATCTACCAGGAGATCATCAACTTCTGCAAATGGCATGGCGCGTTCGACCCGACCACCATGGGCACCGTGCCCAACGTGGGCCTGATGGCACAGAAGGCCGAGGAATACGGCTCGCACGACAAGACCTTCGAAATCAGCGAAGACGGCGTGGCCAACATCGTGGACCTGGCCACCGGTGAGGTCCTGCTGAGCCAGGACGTGGAACAAGGCGACATCTGGCGCATGTGCCAGGTCAAGGACGCGCCGATCCGCGACTGGGTGAAGCTTGCCGTCACCCGCGCCCGCAATTCGGGCATGCCGGCAGTGTTCTGGCTGGACCCGTACCGTCCGCACGAAAACGAACTGATCAAGAAGGTGAAGACCTACCTGAAGGATCACGACACCACCGGCCTGGACATCCAGATCATGAGCCAGGTGCGTGCCATGCGCTATACCCTGGAGCGCGTGGTGCGCGGCCTGGACACCATCAGCGCCACCGGCAACATCCTGCGCGACTATCTGACCGACCTGTTCCCGATCATGGAACTGGGCACGTCGGCCAAGATGCTGTCGATCGTCCCACTGATGAATGGTGGTGGCCTGTACGAAACCGGCGCAGGCGGCTCGGCACCCAAGCACGTGCAGCAACTGGTGGAAGAGAACCACCTGCGCTGGGATTCGCTGGGTGAATTCCTCGCGCTGGCCGTCAGCCTGGAAGAACTCGGCATCAAGAACGACAACGCGCAGGCCAAAGTGCTGGCCAAGGCACTGGATGCGGCCACCGGGCAACTGCTCGACAACAACAAGAGCCCTTCGCCCAAGACCGGCCAGCTCGACAACCGTGGCAGCCATTTCTACCTGACGCTGTACTGGGCACAGGCATTGGCCGCACAGGACGAAGATGCCGGCCTCAAGGCCAAGTTCGCCTCGGTGGCGCAAGCCCTGTCGGACAACGAAGCCAAGATCCTGGACGAGTTGAACAGCGTGCAGGGCAAGCCGGTGGACATTGGCGGCTACTACCTTCCGGACCAGGGCAAGATCTCGGCCGCAATGCGTCCAAGCGCCACGTTCAACGCGGCGATTGACGGCTTGTAAGAAGTGAGTCACTCCCGTGCAAGCGGGAGTTGCTCTTCAGTGGATACTTGCCATACCGGCGCCTGACGGCGGGGAGTGACGGCTACGATTGGCCCTCATCACGCTCCAGGACAACAAACGCCCGGCCTTGTGCCGGGCGTCTGCATTTGTGCCTATCGAAAGCGCCCACGCATTCCGCAACACGCTTTCACGGCACCATAACGCTGCTGCGTTTCAATTGACCTTCCGGTGACATGCATGGGGTTGCAGTCGCCGGTTGTCTGGCGTCTCGCGCCATCTTCCACACTACCAGGGGCTTGATCACCATGAAAAAGACGTTCTTCGTGCTCGCACTGGGCTTGTCCAGCCTGTTTGCCACCCAGGCCATGGCCCAGTTCACCGGTCCCAGTGCCTCCGGAAGGCCCGCCACCGTAGCCGCGGCACAAGAGGTGCGCGTAGGCACCTACGTCACGCTGACCGGCAATATCGTCAACCACCAACGCAGTGATTACTTCACCTTCCGCGATGACACCGGCGAAATCCGCGTGGAGATTGCATCCAATGTCTGGCAGGGCCGGCAGGTTGGCCCCAATGACAAGGTACGCATCATGGGCGAAGTGGATCGTGGCCCGGGTGGGCGCTATATCTGGGTGAAAACGCTGGACGTTCTTTGATCCAGCAGCAGGGAGAGGGGAGAGGAGTGAGAAGTGAGTAAACCGAGCCGTCACTCCCGCGCAGGCGGGAGTCGCTCCTCA
>JBQGFJ010000129.1:0-5732 GCA_052040085.1 Pseudoxanthomonas sp. | reverse complement strand
GACCGGTTCGACAGAGACCATCATCGCCTGCGATCCCGCTGGCTGGATAACATTCTGGAATGCGGCTGCTCAAAACACGCTGGGCTACAAGACGGAGGATGCACTCGGCCAGGCAATGAGCGCGATACTCATCGACGAGTCTGGACAACCCGCATTCGAGGACATCTCCCATGATGTTCAGGGCGTACCGTACCGACTGCGTCGCGACGACGGCACCATCGCCAACGTTCGTGCAACCTTGTCGATCATCCGTGACGCCGACGGACACACGCAAGGCGCATCGCTATTCCTGCATGACATCTCGCGCGACCTGCGTGCAGAAGAACAGTTCCGCCGCGTGGTGGAAGCTTCGCCCAGTGCGATTCTCATGGTGGACGAGGCTGGCCGCATCCAGTTGGCCAATGCGAAGGTCGAAGAGCTGTTCGGCCATACACGCGAGGAGCTACTTGGCCAACCGATGGATCGCCTTCTGCCCATCGACACGCGGCAGCACCATGCCCAGTACATCGAAGGGTACTTCAGCCAGCCACAGGCCCGTCCGATGGGAGCAGGCCGCGATCTTTACGGCCTGCGGCGCGATGGCACCCGGGTGCCGATCGAGATCGGACTCAACCCAATTCATACGGCGGAAGGGCGCTTCGCACTAGCCTTCATCATTGACATCACCGAGCGCAAGCGACACGAGGAAGGCATTTTGCGCCTCAACGCCACGCTCGAACAGCAGGTACAGGACCGCACGGCGCAAATCCGAACCTATTCCTCCCGGCTAGGCGCCATCCTTGAACATGCCGGCTACGCCATTGTCGCCACCGATCCGTCAGGCCTCATCACCTTGTTCAATCCCGCAGCCGAACGCATGCTGGGGCACGTGGCTGGCGAAGTGACCGCCGGCGAAACCAACATCGATCTCCTGCACGACGATGCGGAACTCTGGTCACGATCGCTGGCGTTGTCTGCCCGGCATGGCACTCATGTCGGTGCCACGTTCGCGCAGATTGCCAGCCTGGCAACCGCGGCCGGAAGCGACATCGCCGAATGGACCTATGTGCGTCGAGATGGCACGCGCCTGGCAGTTGCACTGAACGTCAGCACGCTTCGCGACGAGCGTGGCGAGGTGTCAGGCTTCCTTGTGATGGCCTCGGATCTTACCGAGCAGAAGCAACGCGATTCCGAGCTGCACCAGGCAATCACCGCTGCCGAACAGGCCAACCGGTCCAAGAGTGATTTCCTGGCGAACATGAGCCACGAGATCCGCACGCCCATGAACGCGATCCTGGGCTTGCTGTATCTGCTTGAGCGCGTTGAACTTCCGGCTGTTGCCCAGGACATGATCCGGAAGATAAACCTAGCCGCGCGATCACTGCTTGGCATCATTAATGACGTGCTCGATTTCTCGAAGATAGAGGCTGGCCGCATAGAAATTGAGGAGGCGCCCTTCGACCTGACCGAAGTACTCGATAGCGTTGCAACGCTGATGAATTCGGCTGTGGATACAAGCATGGTGGAGATGCTGATATCGCCCGTGCCGAATGGCGCCCGCCACCTGCGCGGCGATGCGTTGCGCCTGGGCCAAGTACTGGTCAACCTGGTCAGCAATGCCATCAAGTTCACCGAGCGTGGCGAAGTTTCACTCCGAGTCGAGCACCTGCCCGGTGCAGACGCTGGCAACGTCAGGTTGCGTTTCATGGTGACCGATACGGGAATCGGCATCCCACCGGCGAAACAGGCAATGATCTTCTCGCCCTTCTCTCAAGTCGATTCCTCCACCACGCGCCGCTTCGGGGGCACCGGCCTGGGACTCAGCATCTGCAATCGCCTGGTGGCTCTCATGGGCGGCGTATTACAAGTAGAAAGTGCGGCGGGCCAAGGCAGCACCTTCCATTTCGAGCTTGTCCTGCCGTTGGCCGACGGACCCGGAGATACGGTGCCGTGTCCGGGCACGCGGCACGTATTGGTGGTGGACGACAACGACATAGCCCGCGAACACCTGTCGCTGATGATACGCGGGTTCGGCTGGACCGCCGAGGAAGCCGAATCCGGAGCCCAGGCCATTGCCCGCATCGAAGCGGCGGAAGCAGATCCATGCGACGTGGTGCTGATGGACTGGCAGATGCAGGGCCTGGACGGCCTCAGCGCCGCAATGCACATCCGACGGCGTCTGCCAACGTCGCAACAACCCATCATCATCATGGTGACGGCATTCGAACGTAAACTGATCGACCAAGAGTCACGGCGCGACGCCGTGGATGCGGTGCTGACCAAGCCTGTGACGGCGTCCATACTGTACGACGCCATCAACGAAGTACTCGCGCGGCGTGATCCCGGCCTTCACCGCCGTCGACTCACTTCTCCGGCGGGATATCGGCTCGCCGGCTATCGGCTACTGGTGGTCGATGACAGTGAGATCAACCGCGAAGTCGCGCAACGCATCCTGGAAGGTGAAGGCGCGGTGGTGGAGCAAGCGGAAGATGGCAGGGAAGCACTGGAAATGCTGCGCATGGAACCCGACCGCTTCGACGCAGTGCTGATGGACGTGCAGATGCCGGTGATGGATGGCTACGAAGCTACGGGTCGCATCCGCGCCCTTCCCGAATTGGCGGACCTGCCAGTGATCGCGCTCACTGCTGGGGCTTTCAAACCACAGCAGGATGCTGCGTTGGCCGCCGGCATGAGCGCTTTCGTCGCCAAGCCTTTCGAAGTCTCGAACTTGATTGCTGTCATCACCCATTGCGCGCCGTTCCCTTCCCGTTGCGCGCCGGAACACCCGGATGATCAACTCCTGCCGGTGGACCAAGAGACAGTCCCACCACCAGAGAGTATCGACCCGCAGCTGCTAGACGTAGTCAATGGACTGGTTTATTGGCGCGACAACGGTCCATACAAGCGTTACCTCGCCCAGTTTGCACGACGCTACGGCAACGCGGTCGAATCCCTTGAGGCATGCTTGGCGCGGCACGACACCATCCAGGCATGCGCCGACATGCACCGCATGCGTGGTGCGGCCGCCTCGCTCGCGATGCCAGGACTGGTGGCAATCAGCGCCGACATCGAGGAACAACTCCGACAAGGCACAGGCATTGCCGACCTGCTGCCGAGCTTGCGCCTGACACTGCAGGAAACGCTCAAAGACGTGGCGCAGTATGTGGAGTCGGGGGCTGCGCCGGATGCGCTCCTCGTGAGCAATATCATCGACCCGGTCGTCGCACTCGAAGGCTTGCTGACCGCGCTGGACAGCGACGATGCCGACAAGATCGATAGTGCACTGGGTGGCATCACGGCAGGCATGGTCCCTGACGAAGCGCGCGATCGCCTGGCGCTCCGTATCGAGGAATTCGACTACCGCGCGGCTGAAGCCGACGCCAAGGCCCTCCTCCAGGCCATCGTCGCCCGCATCGCGCACCCTCCCCCGGCATCAGACGAGGACTGAAGGCATGCCGCACGGACCGATCCTTTGCGTGGACGACGAGCCCAACATACTGGCGCTGTTCCGTCAGATACTAGGCGACGATCACCGCTTGGTCTTCGCGCGCGATGGGGAACAGGCCCTGCGCGCGGTCGAGAAACACGCGCCAAGTTTGGTCTTGCTGGACGTGGAGATGCCGGGCATGGATGGCTACGAAGTCGCTTGGGCGCTCAAGGCACGCCACGCCACCGAGCACATCCCGATCATCTTCGTCACGGCGCTGGATCGGGAAGTGGACGAACAAACGGGATTCGCCTGCGGCGGGGTGGACTACATCACCAAGCCCGTTTCGCCTTTCATCCTTCGCGCACGCGTCAACACGCATCTCTCGCTAGTGCGCGCCTCCGCACTCAGCAAGAGCTACCAGGACGCGATCCAGATGCTCAGTGTGGCAGGCCATTACAACGATTCCGATACCGGCGCGCACATCTGGCGCATGGCGGCCTACGCGCGCGTGCTGGCCGAGGCCATGGGCTGGGACCCTGCCCGATCCGAGCTCCTTGAACAGTCCGCACCAATGCACGATACCGGCAAGATCGGCATCCCGGACGCAATATTGAAGAAACCCGGCAAACTAGATCCGCACGAATGGAACATCATGCAACGACACACCCTGATCGGCTTCGAAATCCTGAGCCGCAGCGAGGCACCGCTGTTTGAACTGGCGGCGGAAATCGCCCTGAACCACCACGAACGATGGGATGGGACAGGCTACCCCCGCGGCCTGTCATGCGACAACATCCCGGAATCGGCCCGCATCGTGGCCATCGCAGACGTCTTCGATGCGTTGTGCAGCCATCGCCCTTACAAGGACGCATGGCCTGTCGATCTCGTGGTCGCCAAGATCAAGGAAGGCCGCGGCACGCATTTCGACCCTGCCATGGTGGATGCTTTCGAGGCATGCCTGACCAGGATCCTCGAGGTCAAGGCATATTGGGATCAGCAAGAAGTCGAATCCCGGCATTCCCAGCCTGATCGACTCGATGCTTGAACCGCACGAACGGGCACCGGCCGACGGATGTCTGCCCTGGGTCGGGGCTGTGTGAAAACTCGCTACCTGCCGGCAAGATCAGGGCATGCCACAGGCAACCCGTGGAACCTTGGCTATGAACCGTACAAGGCCTTGCGTGGTGCGCCGGTGATATCCGCCGCCAGCTTCGCCGCCGTGGAAGGCGGCAGGTGTTCGGCAAGCTTGGCGTAGACACGCCGGCCTTCCGCCAATTGTGCGTCGGCATCGTCGGCAGCGCCTTGCACCATCAGCACGAACTCGCCTTTGCGCTGGTCGGGATCCTCCTGCACCCGCGCATGCAATTCCGCCAGGGTGCCGTCCAGTACGGTCTCGAACAACTTGGTCAGTTCACGGGCCAGGGTGGCGGGACGCTCATCCCCGAAGGCCTCGCGCATGTCCGCCAAGGATTCGACGATCCGGTGCGAGGCTTCGTAGAACACCAGGGTGCGTGGCTCGCCAGCCACGTGACGCAGGCGTTCCGCACGTGCCGAGGCCTTGGTCGGCAGGAATCCCTCGAACACGAAGCGGTCGCTGGGCAACCCGGCCACACTCAGTGCCGCAATGGCAGCACAGGCCCCGGGCACCGGACTGACCCGCACGCCGGCCGCACGCGCCGCGCGTACCAGCCGGAAACCCGGATCGCTGACCAGCGGCGTACCCGCATCACTGACCAGCGCCAGCGATTCCCCGCCCAGCAGGCGTGCCACCACGCGCTGGGACAGGCTGTCCTCGTTATGGTCATGCAGGGCCAGCAAGGGCGTATCAATGCCGAAATGGGCCAGCATCTGCCGGGTGTGACGGGTGTCCTCGGCACAGATGGCGGCCACGTCCCGCAGCACCTGCAGGGCCCTGGGCGAAAGGTCGGCAAGATTGCCTATGGGCGTGGCAACGATGAACAGGCTGGGGTCGGCCATCTGCGTGTGTTCCCTTGCGAAGGTAGAATCCCGGAGTGCGTGCTCCGCCCACAAGCATGACACGCTCTTGCCGCCAACCGCCCTGCGAGTACACGTAATGGATATGCACAAGGTTCTTTGCTGGATGTTGGCGCTTCTGCTGCTGGGCGGTTGCGCCACCACGCAGGTCACTACCACCAACCCGGAGCAGGCCGCCGCCATCGCCTTGCTGGAAGAAGGCAAGCCCGAGCAGGCTGCGCCGCGCCTGGAAGCCCTGGCCGCGCTGGCTACCGGGCCGCAGCGCTCTGCCTTGCTGGCTGATGCCGCCTATGCCTGGCTGGCCGCTGGCGACAGCAATCGCGCACGT
>JBQGFJ010000128.1:0-4806 GCA_052040085.1 Pseudoxanthomonas sp. | reverse complement strand
ACGCGTGGATACCCTGCTTGCGCGCCATCGTCCCGGAGGGACGCCCTTGCGGCTGGATCTGGTCATGCCCACCAGCAAAGGGCCGGCCGCCGGCATGCTGGACCTGAATGGCCCGCAATCCGTGCGGGTGGATACCGGCCTGGTCGACACGCTGCGGGCAATGCCGGGCGTGCGCCTGGTCAAACTCACTATCGCCCGTCCCTGGACGCACTGAGTCCTTGCCTTACCCGTACTGCTCAAGACGGCTCGGTATGGTGGGGTCGACTGGGCTAAACTCAGGCCTTTCAGGCCCATGGCCCACTTGATGAATCCGAATTACCTCGATTTCGAACAACCCATCGCCGATCTGGAAGCCAAGATCCAGGAACTGCGCAGCGCCAGCGCCGGCCCGGCGGTCAACGTGGATGCCGAGGTCCACGCCCTTCAAGACAAGCTGCGGATCCGCACCGCGCAGATCTTCCGTGACCTGAGCCCGTGGCAGGTATCCCAGCTTGCCCGGCACCCGGCACGTCCCTACACGCTGGATTACATCCGCGTGTTCTGCGATGAATTCCAGGAACTGGCCGGGGACCGCGCCTACGCTGACGACAAGGCCATCGTGGGAGGCCTGGGCCGCATCGACGGCCGTCCGGTCATGATCATCGGCCACCAGAAGGGCCGCGACACCAAGAGCAAGATCGCCCGCAACTTCGGCATGCCGCGCCCGGAGGGCTACCGCAAGGCCCTGCGCCTGATGAAGATGGCCGAGCGCTTCAAGCTGCCGCTGCTGACCTTCATCGACACGCCCGGCGCCTACCCCGGCGTAGGTGCGGAAGAGCGTGGCCAATCGGAAGCCATTGCCCGCAACCTGCTGGAAATGGCCGAACTCAAGATCCCGGTGATTTGCACTGTGATCGGCGAAGGCGGTTCGGGTGGCGCATTGGCCATTGGCGTGGGCGACCGCACCCTGATGCTGGAATACGGCACCTATTCCGTGATTTCACCCGAAGGCTGCGCCTCGATCCTGTGGAAGGATGCCAAGAAGGCCAAGGATGCCGCCGAACAACTGGGCATCACCGCCAAGCGCCTGAAGTCGCTGGGACTGATCGACAAGATCGTGCGCGAACCGATCGGTGGTGCCCATCGCAATCCCCGGCAGATGGCCATCCGCCTGAAGGCCGTGCTGCTCAATGAGCTGGATGCGCTGGAACAGACCCCCATCGATACGCTGCTCGAACAGCGCTACCAGCGTCTGCGTGGTTATGGGGCCTACGAGGCCGCGTGACTTCACGGTAAAACGAACACCACTTTTCCCAGCAAGCGCTCGTGCGGAATGGTGCCTTGCAGTCGGCCATCCATACTGTTGTCGCGGTTGTCGCCCAACAACAGATAGTGCCGCTGCGGCACCGTGATCCCATGCATCCATCGCGAGTATTCGGCGCCTACATTGGCAGGATCCAGATACTCCTCGTTCAATGGTTGGCCATTGATGATTACCCGCCCGTCCTCGATGGCAACCTGCTCGCCAGGCAAGCCGACCACGCGCTGGATCCAGGGATTTTCATCCCCGGGCGACCGGAAAACCACCAGTTCCCCGCGTTCCGGCGAATGCCGATGGTGGTGGCCTGCACGCAACAACACGATTTGCCCGGGCTTCAAGGTCGGCGCCATGCTGCGTGAGGACATCCGGTAAGGCGCATGTCCCAGTATCCGTTGCCGCGGATCATATGAGTCCGCACCAAACGGATTGAGCAGGTACAAACCTGTCCCCAGCAGCGGAATAGCCACTGCCAATATCTGCAATGCCAATACGACCCGCTGCCTCGTGGCACCCCCGCGTGCATCGTTCAACTTCATGCGTACGCCTCCATTCGGCACGCCCCACACAGGCACCAGCATATAACCCGCACCGATCGATTTGGCTGCATTCCCGCGTACCCATGGCCGTCATGCCGTGCATCACCCTTGCCACGCTACAATCCGCCGATGGCCCTTCCACGGCACAGCGGAGACCCAACATGCCCCTCATGTCGCAATGGTGGATCCTGCCGCTCCTGCTGTTCGTTTTGCCACTGATCGTGGCCCTTGTCTTCAACAAGGTGTTCCGGCACAGGAACGGCATCAGCCAGAACTGGGTATTGGCCCTGCTCGTCACCGCCTGCTGGCTCTCGGCACTGGTCATCATCCTGCGGCAGGTGCTGTAAGGCAGGACGATGGCATCCGCATGCCACATGAATCTGCCGAACCTGCCGGAAGCCGGCCGATCCGCCCCGCTGCTGGTGGCCTTCAGCGGCGGGCTGGATTCCACTGTGCTGCTTCACCTGCTGGCACAGGACCCGGCACGTCGTGCGCAAGGACTGCGTGCCTTGCACATACACCACGGCCTGCATCCGCAAGCCGACCCGTGGGCAGCCCATTGCCGTGACTTCTGCATGCGCCTGGACATTCCCTTCCAGATGCTGCGCGTTGATGTCGAACGCAACAGTGGACACGGCCTGGAAGCAGCCGCCCGTGAGGCACGCTACGACGCATTCCGCCAAGCACTGTCCGCTGACGAAGTGCTGGTCACCGCACATCACCAGGACGATCAGGCGGAAACCTTCCTGCTGCGGGCACTGCGTGCCTCCGGACCCGATGGACTGGCGGCCATGCAGCCCTGGCGACACTTCGCGTCCGGTTGGCACTGGCGGCCCCTGCTTCAAACACCACGCGCCGCCCTGCTTGCCCATGCGCAGCACCACGGACTCCACTGGATCGAAGATCCCAGCAATGCGAGTACCGAACACGATCGCAACTTCCTGCGCCTGCATGTCATCCCGCTACTTCGCGAACGCTGGCCCCACGTTGATGCCGCTTTCGCCCGCAGTGCGGAATTGAGTGCCGAAGCCCGCGACTTGCTTGTCGAAGGTGACATCGAACTCCTCGCATCGGTACGTATGGAAGATCCACGAATCCTGTCGCTGGACGCCCTGGCGGCATTGCCTGCTCCCCGCCGTGCCCGCGTGCTGCGGCACTGGATCCGCGAAGCAGGCCTGCCTCCACTGCCCGCGGAAGGGATCCGCAGGATTGAGGCCGAACTGCTCCCTGCCAGGAATGACGCCGATGCCACGTTCGAATGGGATGGGGCAGCCATCCGGCGCTGGCGCAACCTGCTGCATACCGGTCCCCTGCCACGGCCATGGCCACCCGGATGGCACACATCCTGGGACGGCCAGGCACCCCTGCCGCTGCCCGTGGGTGGCCAACTGACCCTGCGAGGCGCCGCAGCCTTGCCCGAATCCGTCATCGTGCATGCACGCCAGGGGGGTGAACGCATCATCCTGCCCGGGCGTACGCATTCGCACGAACTGAAGAAAATCCTGCAGGAACGCGACATCCCCGTCTGGACGCGTGAGCACATGCCACTGATGTCCACGGCCAGCGGCGAACTGCTCGCCGCTGGCCACATGATCCTGTCGGCCCGGCTCGATGCCTGGCTAGCGCAACAAGGGGCGAGCCTGGCCTGGCAAATGGCCGATCCATCGGCACCCTGACTGCCATCGACCCACCTTGCCCATTCGGCATTCCCGATACCTTAAACTCCCGCCATGCCCAAGAAACCCGCCACCGAAACCTCGCCGGTCGCCCATTTCGAACAGTCCCTGGACGAACTGGAGCAACTCGTCGACAAGATGGAGCACGGTGAGCTGAGCCTGGAGGAGTCCCTCGCCGCCTACGAGCGTGGCGTCGGTCTTTACCGCCAGTGCCAGACTGCGCTGGAGCAAGCCGAACTGCGCGTGCGCCTGCTCAGCGACCCTGCCAATCCCGACAGCGCGGAACCGTTCGCACCGCTCCCTGATGGCAACTGATCCACACTTCCAGGCGTGGGCCGCGCGCGTCGAAACCACGCTCGAAGATGCCCTGCCCTCACCGGACGACGCGCCACAACGCCTGCATGCCGCCATGCGCCATGCCGTGCTGGGTGGCGGCAAGCGCATGCGTCCGCTACTGGTCTACGCTGCCGGCGCTTTGCTGCAGGCCGATGAAGCACTGCTGGATGCACCCGCCGCCGCGGTCGAACTGATCCACACCTATTCGCTGGTGCACGACGACCTGCCGGCCATGGATGACGATGACCTCCGCCGTGGCCGCCCCACCGTGCACGTGGCCTTCGACGAAGCTACCGCCATCCTCGCCGGTGATGCACTGCAAACACGCGCCTTTGAATGGCTATCCGCTGCCAATGCCCCCGCGGAATTGCGCGTTGCCTGGCTGCAGACACTGGCCAACGCCTCTGGCGTCTCCGGCATGTGCGGCGGACAAGCGCTGGATATCGACGCCACGGGAACGCTGCAATCCCTCCCGGCACTCGAACGCATGCACGCACTCAAGACCGGCGCACTGATCCGTGCCGCCGTGCGGATGGGTGCACTGGCAGGCGCAGCCAATCCGGCCACGCTGGAATCCCTGGACCGATTCGCCACGGCGCTGGGACTGGCCTTTCAGGTCCGTGACGACATCCTGGATGTCGAAGCCACATCCGAACAACTGGGCAAGACCGCGGGCAAGGATGCCGCGCAGGACAAATCGACCTACCCGGCCCTGCTCGGCATGGCGGGCGCCAAGCAGAAACTCAACGAACTGGCCGCCAGCATGCGCGGCACACTGGCCACTTTCGGCCCGGAAGCCGATCCACTCCGTGCACTCGGCGAACTGACGGTCCTGCGTCCCCACTGAATCCGGCACGCTGGCTGCAGCATCCCCCACCTGGACGTGGAAGCACGAAAAAGCCCGGACATGTCCGGGCTTTTTCGTGCTTCCACGTCCAGGTGGGGGATGCTGCAGCCA
>JBQGFJ010000127.1:0-1777 GCA_052040085.1 Pseudoxanthomonas sp. | reverse complement strand
TTACTTGCTCACTCCTCACTCCTCTCCACTCACTCCTCACACCCCGCCCCAAGCTCTAAACTGATGCCATGAAACCGGAATCCCTGGCCAACGGCCTGTACACCCTGATCGCACTGGCCATGCGCTTGCCATGGACCTGGCTGAACCGGCTGGGTGACCTGCTGGCCTGGACGTGGCGGACGCTGGACGCCCGCGAAAGCCGGGTGGTTCGCCGCAACCTGGAAATGGCGTTCCCGGACCTGCTGCCCAGCCAGCGCGCGGACCTGCACCGCGACATCCTGCGCACCACGGCCCGGCAGGCAATGGAAACCCTGCGCTTCTGGACCCGGCCGCATGCGGAAAACCTGGCCCGCTTGCGCGAGAGGCATGGCGAAGCCCTGTTTGACGAAGCGCTGGCCTCTGGGCGAGGCGTCATCGTGGCCGCCCCGCACTTCGGCAACTGGGAACTGTTGAACCAGTACCTGGCCAGCCGCACGCCCATTTCGATCGTCTACAAGCCGCCCGAATCCGAGGTGGGCAACGCCTTCCTGCTGCGCGCCCGCCAAGGTGATGGCATCCGCCAGATCCGCGCCGAAGGGCCCGCCGTGCGCCAGTTGTGGAAGGTACTGAAGGATGGCGGCACGGTCGGCATCCTCCCGGACCAGCAACCCAAGGCCGGCGATGGCGAGTTCGCCCCGTTCTTCGGCGTGCAGGCATTGACCATGACCCTGCTGTCGCGACTGGCCGAGCGCACCGGCGCCGTGGTGCTGATGGCGTGGTGCGAACGGATCGGGCCGGGGCCGGATTTCGCCCTGCACATCACCCCAGCGCCGGAAGACATTGCCGACGCCGATGCCATCATTGCCGTGGCGGCCCTCAACCGCGCCGTGGAACGCATTGCACGGCGGGATCCGGCCCAGTACCAATGGACCTACAAGCGCTTCGGCGCCCGCCCTGCCGACAGCGGCGAAACCTACCCGTACTGATGCCATGACCGACGACCTGCTCCCACCCCCGCTTCCGCCCGCCTGGACTCAACCGGCATCTCCGGAGCCGGAACCGGAATTGCCCCACGAATGGACCCATCTGCCGGAGCGGGGCGCCAAGCTTGCGGCGTTCGGAACAGCGCTGGGATTCGTCATACCCGCCGCCATTGCCAGCCTGGTGCTCTCGCTGACATCGGATTTCGTCAGCGCATGGTTGGCCATACCCGTGGCAGTAGCCATCGCGGCCATCTTCGGGGCCTGGGTGGGCGTCAAACGCCACCGGCGCACACTATGGAAGTTGGACGAAGATGGCTTCGCCGTGCAACGCGGACGCTGGTGGCAAACCGAAACCCGCGTGCCCGCCACGCGCGTGCAACACCTGGACCTGAAGCGCGGCCCGCTGGAGCGTTATTTCGATCTGGGCACGCTGGTCATCCATACCGCCGGCACGCGGCATGCGGCAGTAACCGTGCCGAACCTGGACCTGGCTGATGCCGGACGCCTGCGCGACCGGCTGGCCCGGCAAGCCGACCACGACGACGACGCGCTCTGATGGACAGCCCCGGCAGCGGCGAGCCCGAGCAGCGCCTGCACCCCTGGTCGTGGCTGTTCGTATTGCTGCAGCAGCTCAAGCAATTCATCGTGCCGCTGCTGGTGCTGATGTTCCTGGGGCGCGGGGATCGCCATGCGCTGTGGCCACTGATCGGCGTGCTCGTGCTGGTCACGATCTCGCTGTTGCAGTACTTCACTTTCCGCTATCGCGTCGGCGCGACCGGACTGAGCATCCGCAGCGGCCTGTTCGAGCGCACTTT
>JBQGFJ010000126.1:0-7013 GCA_052040085.1 Pseudoxanthomonas sp. | reverse complement strand
ACAACATGCCCAATCCGAAACGCCGCCAGCCGTTGTCCGCTGGTAACAAGCGGCGTTGCAGCGGCTGCAATCGTTGCCAAATGCGTGCGCCCGGCTTGGCGATGAAATTCAGGCGTCCGCGCCGGTCCAGCATGCGCAGCGCAATCACTATCATCACCAACCCCACGCCCATGCGCAGGCCCACGGCCAGCAGGTCGGTGCGTGCCAATCGCAACAGTCCGCCACCGAATGCACCGACGATGACACCCGCCAGCACGTAACCACTGACCCTGCCCAAGTTGACCTGCAGGGCACTGATCCATCCGCCCTGCGGATTCATGGCCGAGAACCCGGTGGCGATGCCGCCACACATGGCCGCGCAGTGCACGCCACCCAACAGGCCGCTCAACAGTGCGGCCGTCAGTACCAGCGTATCAACCGGCATCGCTCGACCGGTCCGGCGGCGGTGCCGGTTTTTCATCGACCACCGGCGGCTTCTCAGTAAGGATGTCGATGGCCGCGGTATCCATGTCATCGAACTGTCCGCCGCGCACTGCCCACACGAAAGCCCACACGGCGAGGCCCAACAGGATCAGGCTGATCGGAATCAATCTCAGCAGGATGGTCATGGTGTGCGGGGCCTCCAGGTCAGGCGCAACGCATTGAGGGTCACGATCAGCGAGGATACCGCCATTCCCAGCGCGGCCACCCACGGCGTGACCATCCCCGCGGCGGCCAGCGGGATGGCCAGCACGTTGTAGGCCGCGGACCAACCCAGGTTCTGGCGAATGATCCGCTGCGTACGCCGCGCCAGTGCCACGGCCGCGGGTACCCGCATCAGCGACGTACCCGTCATCACCAGGTCGGCGGCGCGTTGTGCCAGCGCAGCGCCTTCGCCGACCGCCAGCGAAACATCCGCACCCGCCAGCACGGGCGCATCATTCAAACCGTCGCCCACCATGGCCACGATCTTGCCTTGTGCTTGCAGATCCCGCACCAGGGCCAGTTTCTGTTCCGGCGTCTGCCGGCCATGCACATCTTCGATGCCCACCTGTCGCGCAAACCTTTGTACCGAAGCCACCGCATCCCCACTGGACAGGTGCACATCGAATCCCAGTCCACGCAACGCCGCCACGGCTTGGCGAGCATCCGGACGTTCCGTTTCCTCCAGCCGGAACCGTGCCACCGCACGCGTGCCGTCACCCAGCCACAACTGGCCATCATCCTCACCGCCACCCGCAAATCGCGCATGGCCGAATTTCCACAGGACACCGCACACGCGGCCCTGGATACCCGCGCCCGGCACCACCTCGACATCGTGCGCGGCATGCGGCACGTCCAGATGGGCAAAGGCCACGGCAATGGGATGGCCGGTATCACGCTCCAGTGCAGCCGCAATGGCCAGCACACTGGCTTCGTCACATCCCTCGCCCAACACTTCCACGCCAGCCAACACCGGCCGTGCATCACTGAGCGTGCCGGTCTTGTCGAACACCACGTCCGTGGCTTGTGCCAGCGTGTCGAGTGCATCCGGCCGGATCGCCAGCACGCCCAGTTTCGCCAGGGTGCCGTGGGCCGCAGCCAGTGCAGTAGGCACCGATAACGAAAGCGCACACGGGCAACTGATCACCAGCAAGGCCAGGGTGACTTCGAAGGCACGCGACGGATCGTGGATGCGCCAAACCGCATATACCACCACCGCGCACACCAGCAGCCCAGCCACGAAACGGCCGGCAATGCGGTCGGCCACGCGGGCTATCGGCGGCCGGTGGCTCTGTGCCTGATCGACCAGATTCGCCAGTTGCGAAAGCCGCGTCGCACTGCCTGTGCCGGTGACGCGGATGCGTGCCGGCCGTTCACGGCACAAGGTACCGGCATAGATGGGATCACCGGCCGCCTTGTGCACGGGATGCGATTCGCCTGTCAGCAAGGCCTCCTCGAATACTGCACTGCCATCCAGCAACACGCCGTCCGCCGGTACCGACTCCCCGGCGGCCACGCAGGCCACGTCACCCACGGCCAGGGTAGCGAGCGGAATCGATTCACGGTTGCCATCCGCGGTTTCGCGGACGGCGAACGCCGGCCTTGCGCGCGCGAGTGCATCGACCTGTGCAGTGGCTGCATTGCGTGCACGCTGCTCCAGCATGCGTGCCGCCAGCAACAGGAACACGAACATCACCGCAGCGTCGTACCAGACATGCGGACCACCGCGGATGGTCTCGATGAGGCTGGCGAAATACGCCAGCAGCACCGAACTGGCGATCAAGGTATCCATGCCCAGTTGGCGGTTGCGCAGTTCGCGCGACATGCCGCTCAGGAATGGCCAACCGGAATAGAACACCACCGGCGTGCACAGCAGGAAGGTGATCCAGCGGAAGAAGTCACGGGTAGGCAGCGGCATGTCCTGGTTGAAATCCAGGTACAGGGCCTCGGCCATCATCATCGCCTGCATGGCGCCAAGCCCGGCCACACCAAGCCGCAACAGCCAGCGATTGCGTTCCTGCCGCCGCGCCTTTTCGCGCGCTTCGCCGCTGGCCAGGTAGGGGCGATATCCCAGTGCGACCAGTCGCTGCAATACACGCGACAATGACGTGCGTGCCGGATCCCAGCCGATCCGGATGCGTCCTGTGACCGCATTCGCGTTGCTGTCGAATACACCTTCCTGCGTCGACAGCGCGCGGTCGATCAGCCACGCGCAGGCCGCGCAATGCATGCCATCGGTCAGCAGGGTGATTTCAGAACCACGCTCGGTATCGCGCGCATGTTCGCGCAGCAACTCCTCGCGATCCCACAGCGCCAGGTCCACCGGCTCGTTGCCGACCCGCGACGCCATCGCACTGCGCAGGCGGTAGTAATCGCCGAGGTCGGCATCACGGATCCATTGCGCAGCAGCGGCACATCCCTGGCAACAGAAAGCACGAACCTGGCCGTCTTCTTCGAGGAGCGCCGGCGATTCCGGCAGGGGTTCGCCGCAGTGGTAGCAACCACGGGCCTGGCCGGGTGCCGTCGCAACCCGCTCGTTCATGGCATCACGGCGCCAGCGATGGCCCCAGGCGTGCAGCGTGCTGGTCCTTGGGCAGGCGGCCATGCAGGCGCCATGCCGCGCCTTCCGGCGCCAGCCTCAGTATCCAGTCGTGCGAGGCATCCAGTTCGGCCTCGGCACGCCAACCGTAGGTACTCGGCGCCAACTCGAAAGTGCGATCTTCTGCGGCCTGCGCAGGATGTACCACGGTCAGCCGCAAGGGCTGGTTGCGGACGTATTCACCGCTGGCCGGGAGGACCTCGATCACGCCGTCCTCGATGCGCACCACCGCGGTCAGTTTCATCTTGCGGGCCAAGTAATCCGGCCCCAGGTCGGTGGTCTGCACCTGCGCCATGCGCTGTACCTGGTCAATGGCCACGTCATTGCCACCGGTGCGCGCGGCCATGATCACCAGGCCAACGCCCGCCACCACGGAAAGCAGGGGCAGGCCGATGATCAGCCATGACACGGGACTGCGCCAGAAGGAACGTTTTTCGGTCATTCAAAGGGGTCCGAAGAAGCTGCTGTCGACGGTCTTGCTGGTGTCACCGTCGGTACTCTCGATAGTGAAGCGCACGTCATGGCGCCCGGTGACACTGGCTGGTGCAGTAATGATAACCGGCACCGACAGCACCTGCTCGGATTCGGCGTTCACGCTGACACTGCCATCGCGCAGCTGGATGCCCGGCGTCGATGATTCGATGTCGATCCGGTACGTGCGCGGCGTCTGGTCCTTGTTCACCAACTTCAAGGTGTAGGTGTTCTCCACGTTGCCATCGGCCAGCACGCGATAAAGCGCATTGCGGTCGCGCAGGACCTCGGCAATCAACACGTCGCGGTTGCCCACGCCCCACGCCCAGCCCACCATCAACGCCAGCAGCAACGTGCCGTACACGAAGATGCGCGGGCGCAGCACGCGGGTCGACTTGCCATCAATGGCGTTCTGGGTGGAATAACGGATCAATCCGTGCGGATAACCTACCTTGTCCATGACTTCGTCGCAGGCATCGATGCAGGCACCGCAGGCGATGCATTCGTATTGCAGTCCGTTGCGGATATCGATGCCCGTGGGGCAGACCTGCACGCAGATCGTGCAGTCGATGCAGTCACCCAGTTCTTCCGGCTGGAATTTCGGCAGCGGTTCGATCTCGCCGACTTCGCCATCCCAGGTGATCGTCCCCTTCGCATGTGCGGCCTGGGTAGCGGCCGAGGGATGCCGGCCAGCGCGGAACACGTAGTCGTAGGCCGTGGACTTCTCCAGCAAACCACGTGCGCGCTCAAGCACACTGCCCGTACCCCGCTTGCGCGGACCACGCGGCTCGCCGCGCATGGGATCGTAGGCAATGAGCAACGTGTTGCGGTCGAACATGGCGCTCTGGAAGCGCGCATACGGACACATGTATTTGCAGACCTGCTCGCGCAGGAAGCCCGCATTGCCCCACGTGGCCAAGGCATAGAAGAAGATCCAGAAGGTCTCCCAGCCACCCCAGCCAAACGGGGTACGTGAGGCCAGGTCAACGATCGGGGTGAAGAAACCGACGAACGTGAATCCGGTCCACAACGCAAACACCAGCCACAGGGCATGCTTGCTGCCCTTGCGCAGGATCTTCTCGCGCGTCCACGGACCCGCATCCAGTTTCATCCGCTTGGCGCGATCCCCTTCCGTCCAGCGTTCCATCCACAGGAACACTTCCGTCCACACCGTTTGCGGACATGCATAGCCGCAGAACAGCCGCCCGGCCAGCGCGGTGAAGAAGAACAATGCCATCGCCGCGATGATCAGCAGCAAGGCCAGGAACAGGAAGTCCTGCGGCCAGAAGGTCAGGCCGAAGACATAGAACTTGCGCGCCGGCAGGTCGAACAGCACGGCCTGCCGTCCATCCCAGCGCAACCACGGAAACACGTAGAACATGCCGAGCAGCCAGAACACCGCCGCCACGCGCAGGCGGTTGAAAGTGCCGGAAACATCGCGCGGGTAGACCTTGCGTTCGCTGACGTAGAACGAATTGCCCTTTTCGTCGACGACGTCCAGGGGGATTTGCTTACTCATGGCTGCCGTCCTGCATATCCAGCAACACGCACCGGCGCGTGCATGGATTGTTGCGAGTGGATTCGGTTGCGTTCATCGGGTGGAGCGTGGCCACGCAAGCGGCGGTACAGAAGAATTCCGCCCTGTTTTCCTGCCTGCCAAGTATCCGGAATTACGTCGCGACATTATAAGTGACGGTACGCCACGGGCCGGGCATGTCCCGGCCTTGGGTCCGCTTTCCTAGTCCGGCGGCAGGGCGCGATTGAAGCGGCTGGAGGGGCGGAGCAGGATCCAGGTGAACAGGCTGGACGATGCCGTGGCCAGCCAGAACATGAAGAAACCCAAGGTGTAGCCAAGTTCGCGACTGATCGCCAGGTTCGGAAAGGTCATGTCACGCAATACCAGCGGGTCGACGAAGGCGAAGAACACCATCGTCGCCACGCCGGCAGCGAAGAAACTCGGCCACACGATCGCCCCGACGCGCTGCGCTAGCGGGCGCGGCGGGTGATCGAATCGCGGGCTGGTGAAATCCGGCATTACGGAGCGTTGGAACCTTCTGCTGCGGCCGCTTTCTGGTCGGTCGCGTGGGACAGGGACCACACATAGGCGGCCACCAGGCGCGAACGGGTTTCACCCAACAATTCGCGGTGGGCAGGCATCACACCATGCCGACCCTTGGCGATCGTATGGTACAGGCTTTCCTTGCTGTCACCGTACAGCCAGTAGTCGTCGGTCAGGTCCGGCGCGCCCAGGTCCGTATTGCCCTTGCCGTCGATGCCATGGCAGGCCACGCAGACGCCTTCGAACAGCTTCTGGCCACGCGCCGCCATATAGTCATTGCGCAACGCAGCTTCCAGGTCCGGTTGCGACAACGCACGCACATAGGCCACCACGTAATCGACCGCATCCGGTCCACCCATGCCGGTCAGCACGTCGCCCCAAGGCGTCATGACACCTTCGCGGCCATCAAGCACGGTCTCCAGCACGCGTTCGGGCGTACCGCCCCAGTGCCAGATGTCGTCGGTCAGGTTGGGATAACCGACCGCACCTTGTGCCGCCGAGCCGTGGCAGGTGGCGCAAGTGTTGCTGAAGATGGAGCGGCCCAGCGTCAAGGCACGCGGATCCTGCGCCAGCACGTCGATCGGCTGGCCGGCGTACGGACGGAAGGTTTCCTCCAGCGTCTGGTCCCAGCGCGCCTTGTCGGCATCGTGCTCGCCTTGCGAACTCCAGTTGCCATAACCGCGGAAACTGCCCACGCCGAACCACAGCAGGTAAGCCACGCTGAAAACGATGGTGATGTAGAACAGGTTGATCCACCACCGCGGCAGCGGCTTGTTGTATTCGGTCAGGTCACCATCCCACCAGTGGCTGGTGTCCTCCGGCGCGGGATCGCCCGGGCGGCGCTTGGCCGTCCACCACAACAGCCAGATGCAGCCGACGATGTTCAGCAGCACCAGCAAAACGACATATATGGTCCATCCGAGGGTCATGGCGTTTGCTCCTCATCCTCTGACAGCGGCAGCCTTGCCGCCGCATCGAAATCTTTCTTGCGCTTGGGGCTCCAGGCCCATATCCATCCCGCGATGAACAACACCAGCAGGACGGCAGTCACGATGCCGGGAATCATTGGCTGACTCCCCTGGGCGCATTCCGGCCCAATCCCTGCAGATAGGCGACCACGGCATCCAGCTCGGTCTTTCCGTCCACGTCGGCAGGTGCCTGCGCGATTTCCTCGTCGCTGTACGGATCACCCAGGGCACGCAGGGTGCGCATGCGCTTGGCGACCGTCTCGCCATCGACCTTGTTCTTGTTCAACCACGGATAGGCCGGCATGTTGGATTCCGGCACCACGTCGCGCGGGTTGATCAGGTGCACGCGGTGCCAGTCATCCGAGTAGCGGCCACCCACGCGCGCCAGGTCCGGTCCGGTGCGCTTGCTGCCCCACTGGAACGGCCGGTCGTAGACCGATTCGCCGGCCAGCGA
>JBQGFJ010000125.1:0-1565 GCA_052040085.1 Pseudoxanthomonas sp. | reverse complement strand
TGCAGGGCCATCCGCCCCACCGCGTTGGGTTCGATGTCTTTGATGCCATCCGGACCGAGCATCCCCACCCCGGGAACACCGTTGGCTTGCGCCCGTTCGAAGATGTTCTTCAGCCGCTGTTCCTCGTCGGCTTCCAGCGCCACCACCAATTTGCCGCATTGCTCATAGGGAAGAGACCTGGCCTGGGCAAGGTCCTTGAGCAGTTCAACGCCGCGTCGGCACAGCTTGGCCTTGAGGCCTCCCGGCTCGTAGTAGAGCCCGGCGTGGACTACCCCGGAGTTGTGCCCCGTCTGGTGCCCGGCTGCCGCCTGTTCCTTCTCCACGACGGTGACGCTCGATCCGGGATATCTGGCCAGCAGCTCCCGGGCCACCGCGGCGCCGATGATCCCGGCACCTACCACTGCAAACGACTTGGCTTGGGGCATTGCGGGTCCTAACGTCGGGCAGCGCGGAAGATCACGGGAACATCTGGAAACGCTACCGATGAACGGCTTGCGAAACAATTGAATTACGCCAGCCTTTTCAGTCATTTCAGACGCGCAGTTTCTGCGCCCGTTGATTGGCGCTCACCGGATGTTTACCCGGGGCTGATTCGATCAAGCACTATGAGTTCGTTTGCCGCCCCGATCAGAAACTTCCGGCCCGAAATCCAGGCGTTGCGCGCACTGGCGGTCCTGCTGGTGGTGGTCTACCATCTGGAACCGCGGATCCTGCCCGGCGGGTATATCGGGGTGGATATTTTCCTTGTCATCTCCGGGTTCCTCATCACTTCCCATCTGCTCCGCGAAGCCGACCGCACCGGCCGCATCGACCTGCTGTCCTTTTACGCCGGGCGGGTGCGGCGAATCCTGCCTGCGGCGCTGCTGGTGATCGTGGTGGTCGTGGCGGGAACGCTGCTGCTCCTGCCCAGCACCTTGTGGGAGTCGCTCGGCATCCAGGCCGTAGCCTCCGCCCTGTCGGTGCAGAACTGGGTGCTGGCCGCGTCGTCGGTGGACTATCTCGCAGCCGAGGAAGCCCCGAGCGCGCTGCAGCACTTCTGGTCTCTGGGTGTGGAGGAGCAGTTCTACCTTTTCTGGCCGCTGCTGGTGGTGGCCGCCTTTGCCGGACCGCTTCGCCGCTGGAGAACCCGCGCCTTGCGGATCGGTTTCTCGGCCACCGCGCTGGCTTCGCTGGCCTATTCGGCCTATTTGGGTTTCTCAGGTGACCCCAGCGGATATTTCGTCACCACCACCCGGGTCTGGGAACTGGCGGCTGGCGGTCTGCTGGCCCTGGTTGCCGCACAGCGGGCGCAAACCGGACGGCGGATTCTGGAAGGAATTCCCGCCGTGCTGCGCAATGTCCTGGTGCTTTTTGCGCTGGCCGCGCTGGCCGGCGCGGCATTCACATACAGCGGGGATACCGTTTTCCCCGGTGTTGCCGCCCTGGTCCCGGTCCTCTCCACGGTGCTGATCATCGCCGCGGAGCGCACCGAAGGACTGCTGTCGCTGCACCCGGTGGTGGACAGCGGACCGATCCAGTGGGTCGGCGCAGTGTCCTATTCCCTGTACCTGTGGCACTGGCCGTTG
>JBQGFJ010000124.1:0-8611 GCA_052040085.1 Pseudoxanthomonas sp. | reverse complement strand
GCCGCCGGCCGATCCCCCCCCCCACGGCCGGCAGGGTTACCTGCCCGTCTTCAGTTCTGTCCAGATCCGCGTGTATTGCCGATCCACTTCCGGCGGAATGATGGCGAATGTGAACAATTTCTCGGCTACTTCCGGCGGCGGATAGATGGTCGGATCGCTGGTGATGTTTTCATCGATCAGTGCCGTGGATGCGCTGACCGCATTCGGATAGCTGATGTAGTTGGAATTGTTGGCCGCCACCTGCGGATCAAGCAGGTAGTTGATGAACGTGTAAGCGTTGTCCAGGTTCTTCGCGTCCTTGGGAATGGCCAGCATGTCGAACCATTGCGGCGCACCTTCCTTCGGGATGGCATAGGCCACTTTCACGCCGTTGCCTGCCTCCTCGGCGCGATCCCGTGCCTGGATGATGTCGCCGGACCAGCCGACCACCAGGCAGGTATCGCCATTGGCCAGCGCATCGATGTATTGCGAAGAGTGGAAGTTTCCGATGTACGGACGGATGCTCTTGAGCAATTCGGCGGCCTTGTCGATCACGGCCGGGTCGGTACTGTTGGGATCCTCACCGAGGTAGTTCAGTGCAATCGGAATGATCTCGGAGGGTGTATCCAGCAAGGTCACGCCGCAATCCTTCAACTTGGCGATGTTCTCGGGCTTGAACACGATATCCAGGCTGTTGGCGATGTCCGTACTGCCGAAGGCCGCTTCGATCTTGTCCACGTTGTAGCCGATACCGGTCGTACCCCACATGTAGGGAACCGCGTACTGGTTGCCGGGATCCTGCAACTCCAGCCGCTTCATCAGCGCAGGATCCAGGTTGGCGTAGTTGGGCAGCTTGGTCTTGTCCAGCGGCAGGAATACGCCGGCCTGGATCTGCCTGCCCAGGAAATTCAGTGTCGGCACCACTACGTCGTAGCCGCTGGAACCGGCCAGCAACTTGGTCTCCAGCAGTTCATTGCTGTCGAAGACGTCGTAGGTCACGCGGATGCCGGTGGCTTCCTGGAAATTCGGCAGGGTGTCTTCGGCGATGTAGTCGGACCAGTTGTAGACATTGACCCGCCCCCCTGACGCACGCTCGGGTGCTGCGTCGCTTTCCTTTCCACCGCAGGCAGCCAGCCCGCAGGCAGCCAATGAGATCACCAGGGTTCGCAGTTTCATCGTTGTCTCCACTTCGCCCGGAGGCGGCAGGTCATGGTCATCCCGCGATAGCGGGTACTGGGGGAATAAACCAATGGAAATCCAGTTCCGGTATTGCTGTCCTGCTTGTTGCATGGGGCACGCACCTGAATGCAGAGCCCCTCATGCAAAAGGCAGCCGCGAGGGCTGCCTTTTGCATGGTTTCATCGTCCCGTCTTCAGCTCGGTCCATGTGCTGGTGTAGAGCCGGTCCACTTCCGGCGGCAACACCGCGAACGTGAAGAGCTTCGCGTCCACCTCGGCCGGCGGATAGATGCTCGGATCGCTGGTGATGGCACTATCCACCAGATCCTTCGAGGCCGGCACGGGATTCGGGTAAGTCACGTAGTTGGTATTGGCAGCCGCCACTTCCGGCCGCAACAGGTAATTGATGAAGGCGTAGGCACCCTCGACATTCTTGGCATCCTTCGGAATGGCCAGCATGTCGAACCATTGCGGTGCACCTTCCTTCGGGATGGAGTAGCCGATGTTGACCCCGTTGCCCGATTCGGCGGCACGGTCACGCGCCTGGATGATGTCGCCCGACCAGCCCACCACCACGCAGATGTCACCGTTGGCCAGGTCATTGATGTACTGCGACGAGTGGAAGTTGCGGATGTTCGGCCGCAGGGTTTTCAGCAAGTCCGCCGCCTTGGCGATGACGGCCGGATCGAAGCTGTGCGGATCTTCGCCCAGGTAGTTCAACGCGATCGGAATCAGCTCGGACGGCGTGTCCAGCACGGTGATGCCGCAATCCTTCAGCTTGGCTGCATTTTCCGGCTTGAACACCAGGTCCCAGCTATTGGTCACATCCGTGCTGCCGAAGATCGATTCGATCTTGTCGATGTTGTAACCGATGCCGGTGGTGCCCCACAGGTACGGCACGGCGTACTGGTTGCCCGGATCCTGCAGTGCGATGCGCTCCAGCATGGCCGGATCGACGCCCGCCAGGTTGGGTATCTTGGACTTGTCCAGCGGCAGGAACACGCCGGCCTGGATCTGGCGGCCCAGGAAGCTCAAGGACGGCACCACGACATCGTAGCCACTGGAACCGGCCAGCAACTTGGTTTCCACCATTTCGTCACTGTCGAAGACGTCGTACGTGACGCGGGTATCTGTCTCGGCCTCGAATCCCGGGATGGTGTCCTCGGCGATGTAGTCGGACCAGTTGTAGACGTTCAACCGCGCGCCCTGTTCCTTGCCACCGCCACCGCAAGCCGACATCGCCAGTACGCCGGCTGCCAACATTCCCACCAAAAGTTTCCGCTTCATGTCTCGACTCCGAATGTTTCTGCATCATTGAACGCTGGCCACGATGATAACCGCAGCCGCGCCGGCTTCAACGGTTACAACCCCAGATCGGAAGCCGTGGCATCAAGCGCTTTCCATGTTTTCTGGAACAATTCGTCCACTTGCTCGCGGCTCAACACCAACGGTGGCGACAGCAGCATCGCATCCCACGTGGCGCGCAGGATCAATCCCTGCTTGAGGGCATGGTCGCGGCACAGGGCGCCCACCCGGCCACGATCCTCGAAGAACGCGCGTCTACGCTTGTCCGGCACCAGCTCCAGCGCGCCCACCATGCCGGCAATGCGTGCCTCGCCGACCAGCCGGTGCTCACCCAGCTCGGCCCAGCGTTCCGCCAGGTAAGGGGCAATGTGGTCACGGGCGTTCTCGATAACCCTTTCTTCCTGCAGGATGCGGATGTTCTCCAGCGCCACGGCGGTGCACACCGGATGCCCCGAATAGGTGCAACCGTGCGCCAATTCACCGCCTTTTTCCTTCAGCACGCCAGCCACGCGATCGTTGAACATCGCCGCACCCAGCGGGATGTAACCGGAGGTGATGCCCTTGGCCAAGGTCATCACGTCGGGCTGGAAGCCGAAATACTGCGCACCGAACCATTCGCCCGTGCGCCCGAATCCGCAGATCACTTCATCGGCGACCAGCAGCACGTCGTATTGCCGGCAGATCCGCTCTATTTCCGGCCAGTAGCTGCGCGGCGGGATGTAGACGCCGATGGCACCCATGATCGGCTCGGCGATGAAGGCCGCCACTCGTTCCGGCCCCAGTTCCAGGATTTTCCGTTCCAGCCGGCGCGCGGCCACCAGGCCGTACTCGTCCGGCGAAAGATCGCCGCCATCGGCGAACCAGAACGGTGGATCGATGTGGTGGATGTCCGGGATGGGCAGGCCGCCCTGCTTGTGCATGCCCTTCATGCCGCCCAGGCTGGCACCCGCCATGGTGGTGCCGTGGTAACCGTCATGCCGGCCAATGAAGATGTTCTTTTGCGGCTTGTCCTGCACCGCCCAGAAGTGCCGCACCAGGCGCAGGATGGTGTCGTTGGCTTCGGAACCGGAGTTGGTGAAGAACGCATGGTTCAGATCGCCCGGCGTCAGTTCCGCCAGCTTCCCCGCCAGCAGCGTGGTCGGTTCCGTCGTGCTCTGGAAAAAGGTGTTGTAGTACGCCAGCGTGTCCATCTGGCGGGCCGCGGCCTGGCCCAGCTCCTTGCGGCCATAGCCCAGGTTCACGCACCACAGACCGGCGAAGGCATCCAGCAGCTTGTTGCCTTCCGCATCCCAGACGTAGCAGCCTTCGCCACGGGTCAGGATGCGGGTGCCCCGCTTCGCCAGCGCCGCGTTGTCGTTGAACGGATGCAGGTGATGGGCAGCGTCGAGTTGCTGCAGGGTTCGGGTATCCAGATGATTCATTTCGACTCCATGAATTTGGGTCCCTCTCCTTTTGGGAGAGGGGTTGGGGAGAGGGTCCGGTGGAATCATCAATGGTGAACCATCCAGGTTTCACCAAACCCCCATCCGGCGCTACGCGCCACCTTCTCCCGGAGGGAGAAGGGAACAGCATTCAAACGTTCAACAACAGGAATTCGCGCTCCCAGGAACTGATTACGCGGAAGAAGGTTTCATACTCCTTGCGCTTCACCGAAATATAGGCGCGGACGAAGCGAGGCCCCAGCAATTCCTGCAACGGCTTGCAGGCCTCCAGCTCATCCAGTGCCTCGCCCAGCGAGCGCGGCAGATCGATTCCCTTTTCCTGCGCCCTGCCCGCCAACGGCGGCGTGGGCTTCAGCTTGCCGCGCAATCCCAGCAAGCCACAGGCCAGCGTGGCAGCCATGGCCAGGTAGGGGTTGGCATCGGAACCGGCGAAACGGCTTTCCACCCGCATGTTCTCCGGCGAATCCATCGGCACGCGCAGGCCGCAGGTACGGTTGTCGTAGCCCCACTCCACGTTGATCGGCGAGACCTCGCCGAACATCAGCCGGCGGTAGGAATTGACGTTGGGCGCAAAGAAGGCCATCGCCATCGGCACGTATTTCTGCAAGCCGGCCAGGTAGTGGTCGAACATCGGGCTGTGCTTGCCCTCCTTCTTGCCGGTGAACACATTGCGCCCCTTCGCATCCACCAGGCTCTGGTGGATGTGCATGGCACTGCCCGGCTCGTTCTCCATCGGCTTGGCCAGGAAGGTGGCATAGATGCCATGGCGCATGGCTGCCTCGCGCATAGTGCGCTTGAACAGGAACACCTGGTCGGCCAGTGACAACGCGCCGGCATGGGTGAAGTTGACTTCCAACTGGGCGGCACCGGATTCGTGGATCAACGTATCCACGTCCAGCTCCATGGCCTCGCAGTAGTCGTACATCAGGTCGAGGATGGGGTCGAATTCATTCACGGCATCGATCGAATACGACTGCCGCGCGGTTTCCGGCCGGCCCGAACGCCCTGCGGGCGGTTGCAAGGGAAAATCGGGATCGGTGTTCTTCTGTACCAGGAAGAATTCCAGCTCAGGCGCAACCACCGGTTGCAAACCTTCCTCGGCATAGGCCTCCAGCACGCGACGCAACACGTTGCGCGGTGCCAGATCATGCGGCTCGCCTGCCTTGGTGTAGCAGTCATGGATGACCTGCGCGGTGGGATCGGTGGCCCAGGGCACCATCCGCACGGTATCCGGATCCGGGCGCAGGAACATGTCCGAATCGGACGGCGAAGTCAGTTCGTAGTAATCGTCCGGGTAATCACCGGTCACGGTGGTGGCGAAGATGCCTTCCGGCAGGCGGGTGCCGTAATCGTGCGAAAACTTGTCTGCGGGAATGATCTTGCCGCGCGCATTGCCGGTGATGTCCGGGACCAGGCATTCCACCTCGGTGATGCGCCGCTCCTTCAACCAGCGGCGCAGGGAATTTTCCGGTTGTTCGGCCTGGTTGGACTTGCGCTGGTTCTGTCGTTGGGTCATCGGGTCACATCATTGGGTTCGTTGGGCAGCACGCTGGCGACAGGCATCGCCGAACAGGCGGAAGATGCCCAGGTAAAACGGGTTTTCGGTGACTCGCCATTCCGGATGCCATTGCACTGCCAGCAAAAAACCGGGGCCCTCCAGCCGGAAGGCTTCTATCAAGCCATCCGGTGCCACGGCTTCCACGGCAAGACCATTGCCGAGCCTGGACACACCTTGCCCATGCAGGGAGTTGACCCGGGGATCGCCATCCGGAGCCAGACGTGCCAGCAATCCGCCCGGCGCCAGCGATACCGCATGCGCGGGACCGTACTGCTTTTCCAGCGGATCATCCGGGTTCTCGCGGTGATCCATGAAACCCGGCTGCTCGTGCACCTTCTGGTACAGCGATCCGCCGAAGGCCACGTTCACCTCCTGGAAGCCACGGCAGATGGCCAGCACCGGCACCTGCATTTCCACCGCCAACGGAATCAACGCCAGCGTGGTGGCATCGCGATGGGGATCGTGCAGGTTGCCTTCGTAACTCGGTTCGTCGGTGTAGTGATGCGGTTCTATGTTGCTGACCGCGCCGGTCAGGAGAATGCCATCCAAGCCTTCAAGGAGTTGCCGCAATGGCAGTGCAGGTTGCAACGTGGGCAGCAGGACCGGCAGTGCACCGGCGCCCTCCACCACCGCGCGTACGTACTTCTCGCCCACGGCAAGGAAAGGATGCGCACCTATTTGCTTGTAGTCGGTGGGCACACCGACCAGCGGCTGGCTGGCCATGCAAAGAGACCGGGGATGGCTTGCGGCCACGGTAACCCGGCCGTTTTATTTTTACAACACGAGCCGGAAAAACGTGATTCAACCACCCTATTTGGTGCAACGCGGCACCTGAATCGTGCTTCTTGGCCCCATCCAGGCCACACGGGTCGTTGAGTATTCTTGACGGCGACCGGGCTCTGCTAAGCTGCACCGAAAGCCTGCGACACCATCATGACCCGTCATCCAGACCCCATCACCGTGCCCGCCCCTGCCGACGACATGGCCACCCTGAACTCCATCGACGCCTGCGAAATGGTGGACCTGCTGCTGCCCGACATGAATGGGCTGCTGCGCGGCAAGCGGATTGCACGCGAGGCCTTCGCGAAGGTCCAGGCCGATGGCGTGTGCCTGCCGATGTCACTGATCGCCACGGACATCACCGGCAATACGGTGGAGGAAACCGGACTCGGCTACGACATCGGCGACGAAGACCGCATCTGCCGACCCGTACCCGGCTCGCTGCGCCCGGTACCGTGGTCGCCACGCCCCATGGCGCAATGCCTGCTGTCCATGGAAGACGCCCACGGCGGCATGTTCGAAGCCAATCCGCGCGAAGTCCTGCGCCGCGTGCTTGCGCGCTACAGCGAACGCGGCCTGACCCCAGTGGTGGCAGTGGAACTGGAGTTCTACCTGTTCGACCAGCGTCCCGATGCCGACGGCAAGCCGGCCACCTGCATCAATCCGGTTACCGGCACCCGCGACCGCAGTACGCAGGTCTATTACATGCAGGACCTCAACGACCACCGCGGTTTCACCGATGCGGTGGCCAGCGCCTGCCAGGCACAACGGATTCCCGCCGATACCGCCGTGGCCGAATACGCGCCCGGCCAGTTCGAAATCAACCTCAAGCATCGCGATGATGCGCTGCTGGCCTGCGATGATGCGGTCTATCTGAAGCGCGCCATCAAGGCCATCGCGCAACAACAAGGCATGCAGGCCAGTTTCATGGCCAAGCCGCTGGTGGAACAGGCCGGCAATGGCATGCACATCCACGTCAGTGTGCTGGACCGGGATGGCCGCAATGTCTTCGCCTCGCCCGTGGGCGCACCCACCGATGCACTGAAACACGCCATTGGCGGATTGCAGCACAGCGCACGCGACTGCCTGCTGCTGTTCGCGCCGCATGCCAACAGTTACCGCCGCTTCGTCCTGAATGCCTTCGTCCCGCTCAACGAATGCTGGGGCTACAACAACCGCACCGTGGCCATGCGCATTCCGCACGGCAGCGAAGCCAACACCCGCATCGAGCACCGCATCGCCGGTGCCGACGCCAACGTCTATCTGGTCACCGCCGCGGTACTGGCCGGCATGCTGCACGGCATCGACAACGGCTTCGATCCCGGCCCGCCCATCGTGGGCAATGCCTACGAACAGACGGAAAACCACACGCCGTTCTGGCGCGATGCCATCAACGACTTCATGGACAGCACCTTCGTCAGCGAGCAGTTCGGCGAAGCCTTCCGCCACATCTACGGCCAGCAGAAGCTGAAGGAAATGCGCAGTTTCTACACCGAAGTGACGGATCTGGAATACGCGTGGTACCTGCGCTCGGTATGAGTGCAGCCGCCTACCCGCCCTCGTGGTATGCCGCCAGCGCCACCCCGCTGCCGGAACAGCCCGCGCTGCAAGGCCAGATGGACGCGGATGTCTGCATCCTGGGCGCGGGCTACACCGGCCTGACCGCGGCACTGGAACTGGCCGAAGCCGGTTATCGCGTGGTGGTGCTGGAAGCGGAACGTATCGGCTGGGGCGCATCGGGACGCAATGGCGGACAAGCCATCGTCGGCTTCGGTTGCGAACAGGACACGCTGGAAGCACTGGTAGGTGCGGACGACGCGCGCAAACTGTTCGATCTGTCCCGCGAAGGCATGGCCCTACTGCATGCACGTATCCGCAAGCACGACATCGATTGCGACTGGCGCGATGGCCATGCCAGCGTGCCCATCAAGCCGCGACAGGAACGCATGTTGCGCACCTGGCAGGCACACATGGCCGAGCGCTACGACTATCCGATGGAATGGTGGGACCGCGAACAACTGCGCGGTCAACTCGCCAGTGATCGCTACCTGGGTGCCGTGTTCGATCCGCACAGCGGCCACCTGCACCCGCTGGAGTACGCATTGGGCCTGGCACGTGCCGCACTGGATGCCGGCGTGCTCATCCTCGAGCATTCACGCGTCACCGAACTGGTCCGCAGCAACAAACCGATACTGAAGACCACGCAAGGCGAAGTCCGCTGCGACCACGCCATCCTTGCCGGCAACGCCTGGCTGCGCGGCGTGGCGCCGGAACTGGAATCACGGATCATGCCGGTGGGCACCTATATCGGCGCCACCGTGCCATTGGGTGAACAGCGCGCACGCGAACTGATCCGCAACGACATGGCC
>JBQGFJ010000123.1:0-8423 GCA_052040085.1 Pseudoxanthomonas sp. | reverse complement strand
ATTCCACCAGCATCGGCAAGTCGATGTCCGGGATCGAGCGCAGGATGTCGGCATTGGCGTTGTAGCGGCCGTTGCCCGTGCTGCCCACGTACCAGCCATCGTCGATGAGCATGTAGTCCAGGCCCAAGGCCGCGGCATGATCGATGTAACGCTTCATCGTGGCGTTGTTCATGCCGGCATTGGGCACGTCCGGCGCCAGGCTGCCGGACCACCAGTCCCAGGCGGATTTCCCGGGCTTGATCCACGACGTGTCCTTGATCGGCGTGGGCGGGTTGAGGGTGGAAACCAGGTTGGATTCGATCAGTGCCCCCGGACTGTCGCCAATCATCACCACACGCCACGGGGTCAGGTGGCCCTGCGCCTCCACTTCTGCGCGCGGAAGCTGCACTGCAATGCCGGGTTGGTCCAACCGAGGTGAAAGCTTCGCTTCCACGCCCAGGCGCCCGTCGCCGCGTCCGGTGAGGTACAGGCCGGCGAAACGGTCCAGGTCGGCCTCGGCAATCGCGAAGGTGGTGTTGCCCTGCCCGGTCTTGCACACCAAGGGCAGTTCGATCAAATGATGCGCGCGCAGATACGACGCCTGGATGGGGTCGTACTCGCCTTCATGACTGGTGCCGAAGCGTCCCAGGTTGAGTGCCCAACAATCATGGTCGTCCGCGAACAGGAAGCCGCTCAGGTCTTCCTTCACTTGAAGGTCACCTTGTGCGGGCAGGGGCAGCCGGTAGCGGAAGGCAATGCCATCGTCGTAGGCGCGGAAGATCAGTCCCAGCATGCGGCCGCGCGAGTCGAGCAGGTCAATCTCGAGTTGCCGGTGATGGTCACGGATGTGGTTTGCTTTTCCCGCGACCAGGGCATGCTGCTGGTCCACGCTGCTCAGCCGGCTGTCGACAACGCGCAATCCACCCTGGATGCGGTCGTCCGGATCCAGTTGCATGCCCAGAGGTGATGGCAGCAGCACCACACCGCCATCCCGGCTTACGGCATAGTGCGGCTGGCCTGATGCATCCAGTGAAAACTCGACGCTCACCCGGCCGTCGGGAGAAGACAGCTGCAAGGATGCCGCGGGTGCTGCAATGGCCTGTGCGTGGAACAGGCAGACCAGCATGGCGGGCAACGCGAAACGGATGAAACGGCAATGCATCGGCATCTTCCTCCCGGGAACCAGGAGGAGCCTAACGATTTGCCGCTGTCGTGTGGGGTATAGCTGGCTTTCGGATTGGAATAGTCCGCTGCCGTTGGATCACGGTGATTTCGGTTGGCTGCCGAAATCACCTTCCGCTTCCGCGGTCAGGTAAGCGAACACGACATACGCGGCCACGTTCTGCGCCAGGTCTTCGCGGTCGATCATGCCCAGCGTGTCGCTGGCGTTGTGGTGCAGGTCGAAGTAATCGGTGCCGTCCTGACCCAACCATGCCCAGGCGACGCCAGCCTGGGCCATCGGGATGATGTCCGGGCCGGGTCCACCGGTGCCTTCCTTGTATTCGATGCCGAGCGGTGCCAATGCATTGGCAATCTGGCGGGTGGCGGCACGTGCATGTTCCGGGGCATTGGTGTTGAAGCCATACACGCGCCCTGCACCGAAATCGCTTTCGGCGGCAATCACGTGATCGGTGATGGCACCGGCATGGCGTTCGGCATACTGGCGTGCGCCAATCAGGCCTTGTTCTTCGTTGGCAAAGGCGATCACGCGAATGCTGCGCTTCGGTCGCTGCGACAGCTTGCCGATCAAATGTGCAGCCGCGGCGGTGACGCCCACGCCGGCGGCATTGTCGATGGCGCCGGTACCCAGGTCCCAGGAATCCAGATGACTGCCGAGGATGACCACCTGTTCCGGCGTCTCACGCCCACGGATTTCACCGATGACATTTTGCGAGGTGTATTCGCCGTTCCAACCGCAATCCAGGGCCAGGCGCACGCGCACGGGCCCACGCTGCAGCAAGCGGGCCAGTTGGTCCGCATCCGGCAATGACGTGGCAGCGGATGGGATGGGCGTGACATCGGGATCGAAGCGGGTGATGCCGGTGTTTGCCACCCGGTGTGGGCTGGTACCGATGGAACGCATCAGGTAAGCAGCGGCGCCTTTGCGGGCTGCGAGTGAGGGGCCACGCCCGCGTACCGGGCTGGCCTTGCCATAGCCGCTGCCATCGCGCGTACGCTCCATGGGGACGTCGATGAAAACGATCTTGCCGGCCAGCGAGCCTGCAGGGGCGGCTTCGAGCGCAGCAAGATCCGTGAAGCGGACGATCTCGCCTTCCACGATGCCGCCGGGACTGCCGCCCAGCGCGGTGACCACCAACGGTTGTGCGTGCGTGCCCACGACTTCGGCGGACTCGCTGCGACGTTCCCATTTGGGGAAGACCACCGGTTCCGTCCACACCTTGTCGAAGCCGAGTTCGGCGAATTTCGCTTTTGCCCATTCCACGGCGCGTGCATCGGCTTCGCTGCCGGGCAGGCGCGGGCCGATCTCCGTGGTCAGCGATTCGACCACGTTCCAGGCGGTGCCATCGGCCAGCGCCTGTTCGCGCAATTGCGCGGCAGTGACCAAGGCATTTTCCGGAATGCGGGTTTCCGAAATACGGGTTTCCATTCCGGCGGCATTGCCGGCCAGCATCAGCAGGAAGAGGGGGGTCAGCAGGCGCATGCAAGACTCGCGGAATGCAAAAAGAAAGAGCCGTGAGCTTACCAGCCCACGGCTCCCCGGCCTGCTTGCATGCAGGCGACTTACTTCTTCAGCGAGTCGCGGATTTCGCGCAGCAGCAGGACGTCTTCGGCGGGTTCCGGTGGCGCTTCCGGTGCGGCATTGCGCAGGCGGTTGTACGCTTTCAGGAACAGGAAGATGGCCAGTGCCACCAGCAGGAAGTCGATCACCGTCTGCAGGAAGGCGCCATAGGCAAGTACCAGTGCGGGTGCGGTTTCAGCACCGGCAGCATCCACTTGGGCTTCACGCAGGGTAATGGCCAGGTCGCTGAACTTCACACCGCCCAGTGCCAGTCCCACCAATGGCATCACGATGCCATCCACCATCGAAGTGACAATGCGGCCGAAGGCGGCACCAATCACCACGCCGACTGCCAAGTCGACCACGCTCCCGCGTGAGATGAACTCCTTGAATTCCTTGATGATGCTCATCACGGCCTCCTGGTTAATGTCGAATCGCGAGAGCAGGCACTATAACGCGGACGAAGCGGGGGCGATAACCCCTCGCAATTCCGCTACACCCTCGAGCCTGGCATGGACATGATCACCGGGCAGTAGCGGACCGACGCCAGCGGGGGTGCCCATGAACACCAGGTCGCCGGCCTTGAGCGCGTGCAGTTTCGAAAGTTCGTGCAGGATGTCGTTGACGTCCCAGATCAGGTCCCGGAGCTCGCCGTGCTGGCGGACTTCACCATTGACTTCAAGGGTGAGTGCACGCGCAACGAGATCGTTGATCTCGGTCGCGGGCACCAGTTCGCTGACCGGAGCGGAGTGGTCGAAACCCTTTGCGGTATCCCATGGCAGGCCCTTGGCCTTGGCAGCGGCTTGCAGGTCGCGGCGGGTCAGGTCCAGGCCCACGCCATAACCGAATACCAGTGCTTGCGCTTGTTCCAATGCAAGAACGCCGGCCGGTGCATCCCTGCCCAGCGCCACCACCAGCTCAACCTCGTGGTGCAGGTCGCGGGTGGCGGTCGGATACGGGATGTCACGGCTGCCGGTGACGATGGCATCGGCCGGCTTGTGGAAGAACACCGGTTGACCGCGATCTTCCTTGGATGCGGGTGCGGCAGCACCCATTTCACGTGCATGGTCGGCGAAATTGCGGCCCACGCAGTAGATGCGGCGCACGGGGAAGGTGCCGCCGCCGCGTACGGGAATGCGGGGTATTGCAGGTGCGGGGATGACGTCGGACATGGGGCCAGGGCGCCTCTCGGGAAACCGGCCACCAGTTTAATGCGGCGAACTCAATGCGGTGAAGGCAACACCGGCTTGTTTACCACGCGATATTCCCCTTCCATGGCATCGCCAGCGGCGTTCGCAACGGGCTTGCCGCGTTTGCTGAGCAATTTGTACACGATGCCCACGGCAATCATGGCGGCACCGATGAACAGGCCGAAGAAGATCAGCAGGCCCAGCAATGCAAGTCCCAGCAAACCCAGCGTGAAGCGCAGCAGCGGATGGCGCGGCTTGCGGGGTGCGAAGGCGGAGCCGAACTGGAAATGGCGTGCAAACATGGCGAACGTTCTGCAAGAATGCGTCGGGTTGGCGGACGTGCAGTATCGGGCGGACCGTTTGTCATGGTGTGAGGACTTCGTTAAGAGACATGCCTTCGATCACGCTGGATTCAATCGACGATGGTGGCTTTGCCGAGACCGAAGCGGTGGTGGATGGCGTGGCCGAATCCGTGCTTCTTCATCGCCAGGGCAGCGTCGTGCGTGCCTGGCTGAATATCTGTCCGCATGCCGGCCGGCGGCTGGACTGGGCACCGGGGAAATTCCTCAAAAGCCGCGAAGGCCACCTGGTCTGCGCCGTGCATGGCGCCACGTTCGAACTCGAGCGCGGTGACTGCATCGCCGGGCCATGCCGTGGGGAATCATTGCGCGAGGTGGAAGTGCATGTGCTGAAAGGGCAAGTGGTCTTGCCCTGAAGTAAAGGAAGTCTTTCAGTCCAGAGTGACGGGATAGACGCGGGCGATCCTGCAACCCAACGAAGCGGCCAGTTCCGACTGCATGACGGGGCGGAACAACCGCGTTGATTCTTGCAGGCCTGGCCAGGTGGGTTGTGGCCGGGAGAGCAAGACCCGGTCGCCGGGGTGTCCGCACACCATTCCCAGGCCCACGCCGGAAACCAGTTGCAGTTCATCCGCATTGGTCAGGTCACCACAGGATTGCGCCATTTCCAGACGGTAATAGCGGTGCCCACCGGAACGCCTGGGGTTGACCTCCACGAGCACCGATCGGTCGCTTTCATCCCGCCATGAACGCAGCGCCTGGCTGCTCACGCAATAGTCTGTGGTGCCGATGAAGCCTTTTGCACGCGGTTGCGTAACCGTCACGCCTTGCAGTGTCTCGATGTCGCGCCGTTGGTCGCGCTCACGAAGCAGTTCGGCGAATCCGCGCGCGTCCATGGGCTGGACATCGGCGACCGGACACAGGCCAGCATCGGTGCGAAGCGCTTCGCCTTCATCGCCGCATATCCATCCGTTCCGACCCAGCAACCGGAGGCCTTGTTTGCGATCGAAGGTGTCACATGCTTGCTGAAACGAGAGGCGGAAACGCGTGCCATCGGAAAGCAGGAGGGCCAGTGTTTGGTCATCCACCTGGGTGGCATCGGTGACACGGGTCGCATCCATGCAATGTGCCTGCGGCGGTTATCTGTCCTTGGCAAATGCAGGCGCGATCGAACACAGGCTGGCCAGCAGGGCGATCGCAAGTCGATTCATGAAAGTACCCAATAAGAGGGGTGTGCTGGCTACTCTAACGCAACCCGCGGGCAAGGAACCCATTCATATGGATGGGTTCCTTGCATATTTCTGCAGCCTTGGACGGTCAGAAACTGGCGCGAACACCGAGTCGATAATAGCGAAGGTCTTCGTAGATTTCGGCTTCGCCGACCAAGCCCCAGATTGGCGTGAATTTGATCTGGCCGCCAATGGTGATGATGGATGAATCTTCGATCAGGAGATTGTCATCTATCCAGATATAGCCACCCTTCAACCATGCTTCGGTGCGGGGTGATGGGCTGCCGATGACGCCAAGAACCAACTTGCTGGCGTTCAGATGGTCACTGATATCAAAGTCGTACTCGGGATCAATGTCCCTGTATTTCGCGGATGCACCCAACCTGACCCAGGAAATCTCGGATAGAAAATCCGCTTTGTCGGAGAGGGCTTGTCTGTAGCCGACGCCGACCTCGGTCTTGTCGATGTCAAGATCAGCCCTGCCTTCTGCATTGCTCCAGTCTTTGGAGACTTTGTCATAGCTGGCGAAGATGTGGAGATTGTCGGAGACCGCTGCAGAGCCGCGGATATAACCTCCGTTGGCAGTTTCATCCACTTCGCCGAAATCGACATCCACTTGGTTATAGCCGGCCTCGATGAAGCTGTGGTTCGGGCGAGTGGAGGAGGATGTTGGTACGGCACGCAGGGTTTGCTGCTCCGCTGCGCGATCCGTTGTTGTTGGTTGGCCTTGTTGTGCTTCTGGCAGTGGCGTATCCCGATGCTTGTCCCACCAGGGGCTGCGTTGGGCATTCGCGCTGGACACATGGCCCAGGCCTGCAAGCAATGCCATGAAGGCAAGGTTGGTCTTCATTTTCATGGTGTCTTCCCTGTAGTAAAGCGTCCTGATGTCGGTGTGTAGTGCGTTATTGGGCGGGTAGGACAGTTCGCCGCCATTCTGTAGCGAGCAAACCCTAAAGCGGCTCGATATTGCGGTCAAGCGCCTGTTGGGGGTTCCAGTTGCCGTCATTTTTCCAAAAATGAGGAGTCACCCGCCGCGCGTGCCCCACCAGAACAGCAGGTTCACCATCAGCACCACGATCACGGTGTAGATCAGTGACAGTGGACCGCCCACGCTCCACAGTTGCCGGGAGGTGTAGTTGGCGGGGCCGGCGATCATGGAAATCACCGGGTTGGAGGCGGTCATCATGTTGTTGGAAGCAGACAGCGCGATGATCAGTGCGAAGGCCATCGGGTTGCCGCCGGCGGCGAGTGCCAGGCTGATGCCGATGGGTACCATCACGATGGTGGCGCCCACGTGGCTGATCAACAGCGAGAAGGCGGTGGTAAGCAGGGCGATGGCGATTTCCAGTGCCCATATCGGGATGCCATCCGGCAGCCGTTCCAGCGTGTGTCCGGCAATCCACGCGGCGGCACCACTGCTGTCCATCGCCCAGCCCAGCGGAATCAGGCCGGCCATCAGGAACACGGTTTTCCAGTTGATGGCGGCATAGGCTTCGTCCATGCGCAGCACGCCGGCAAGCAGCATGCCGGCCACGCCGGTCATCAGGATCAGCGAGACCGGCAATTTCGCCGTCAACGCAATCAGGATGGTGATGGCGAAGATGACCATGGCGATCTTGAACTTGTGCGGCCGCTGTTCGCCCTTCGGGTAATCGGTGATCACCACGAAGTCACGATCCTCCGCCGCCTGGGCCAAATCCTGCCAGATGCTGTGGAAGACCAGCATGTCGCCTGCACGCAGCGGCACCTTGCGCACGTCTTCGCGCATGACCTTGTTGTTGCGGTTGATGGCCAGCAGGCTGAGTCCGGCTTGTTTGCGCAGGCGCAGGTCGGCGGCGCTTTTGCCGATGAAGCTGGACGTGGGTGGCACCACCACTTCGGAAATGCCGGCGCGGCTGGGATTGAACAGGTCACCGAAATGGCGCAGGCGCGAAGACATGCGCAGGAACTGGTTCTGTGCGAAGTCCTGGACCTGCTGGCGATCACCCATCACGCCCAGCACGCTGCCCACCCAGATGCGCATTTCCGCCGGTGGTGCCAGGCGCGTGTCGTTGCCAGTTTGCAGGGCCAGCATCAAGGGTGCGTTGTACAGGGTCTCGGCTTCGCCCAGCGACATGCCCACCAGCGGGCTTTCCGCGGTCACGGTGAGCTCGAATACGTCGCCATCGATGCCGTAGGTATTGGCGAAGTAACTCTCCGTGCGGGCCGGCGCCACGCTGGTTTCGGTTTCGTCCTTGAGCTTGCTGCCGCCGTAATAGCGGAAATAGAGCAATGAAGCGGCCAGCAGCACCACGCCAATGGGCAGGGGCGCGAACATCCGCAAGGGTTCCAGCGTGGCCATGCCGGAGGGCAGGTTGTTGTTGGCCGAGACCAGCAGGTCGTTGAGCAGGATCAGCGGGGAGTTGCCGACCATGGTCAATGCGCCGCCCATGATGATGGCCGAGCAGATGGGCAGCAGCAGCCGTTGCAACGACAGTCCGGTGCGTGCGGCCAGCCGCGAGGCCACCGGCAGGTACAGCGCCATGACCGATGGGTTCTGCATGAAGGATGAGTTGAGGCCGGCAATGGCGCTGGTCATCACCAGCAACCGCTGTTCGACGCCATGGCCACGGCGCAGCAGCCACGATGCCAGCCGGTTCAGGGCACCGGTACGGTCCAGGCCCGCGCCCAGGATCATGGTGGCGATGATGCTCATCACCGCGTTGCCGGAGAAGCCGCCGAAGATTTCCTCCGGCGCGATCAGGCCGGTGATGCCCAGGATGACCAGCACCACCAGCGCCACCAGATCGGCACGGATGCGCTCGAACAGGAACATCGCCATCGTGAAACCAACCAGCCCGAGGACGAGCTTCATGTCGTTGGTCAGCGTTAGCGCGTTTTCCATGTTGCGGTCGGGTTCCGGGTGCGTATTGCGGTATTACTCGAGGTCGTACAGAAGATCCCACACCCCATGGCCGAGTTTCTGGCCGCGGGTCTCGAAATGCGT
>JBQGFJ010000122.1:0-2983 GCA_052040085.1 Pseudoxanthomonas sp. | reverse complement strand
AACCAACCGCGAACGGCGTGGACTTGAGTGCATCGGCGACGTTGGTGAAGCCGTTGCGGGCAATTTCCTCGGCCGTGATGATCAATACCGGCGAAGCACCCTCGATGCCGGCACTGGGCAGAAGCGATCCGGTTACATGGATTTTCTCAAGTTCCTTGACCTCACCTTCGTGCTTCTTCTCCTGCTCCTCCGCGGAAGCGGCCGCTGCCAGGCTCAGGGCGATGGCAGCCACCAGCACATTGATACGGTTGTTCATGATTACAGTCCCCAGGTTGAGTTAAGAACGCCTCCCTTTTTTGAATCCATGCAGCTACACCGGAACCAGCACCTCATTCGTTGCGGCCGGTGTGAAATCCAATACCCGCTGGTGCATTTCCTTGACGCTTTCCCTGTGCGCCACGCTCACAACCGTGCATCCGGGCAGACGCTCCTTGACCCGGGCATACATCTCTTTCTCGTTTTGCGGGTCCAGTGCCGATGTCGACTCATCCAGGAACAACAGGTCGGGCTTCTGCAGCAGCACCCTGCCGAAGGCCAGGCGCTGTTGTTCCCCGGGCGACAGGCGTTTGCTCCAGTGCGCCGTTTCCTCAAGGCGATCGGTGTATTGCTCCAGGCAGCAGGCCTTGAGCACCTCGACGCACTCTTCATTGCTGAATTCGTCCGCCGTGCCCGGATAACAGAGCGCATCCTTGAACGTGCCTATGGGCACGTACGGACGTTGTGGAATGAACATGCTGCGCTGCCCCACCGGCATTTCGATGCGGCCACGCCCATGCCGCCACAGCCCAGCCAATGCCAGCAGGAAGGTGCTCTTGCCGCAGCCGGAAGGACCCACGATCACGCATTTACTGCCAGGACTGATATCGATGGACGACGGCCGGCTCAGCGCCCTTCCGCGCGGGCTCTCCAGCACCAGGTCGAACGTGCGCAGCACGTCGTCCTGGCTATCGGCCACCTTGATGTCGTGCGGTGCCTCGGCGGCATCCAGCAGGCGATCCATTTCACACAGACGGGCCAGTGCCGCTCGCACGTCGGCCAGTTCCGGATACATCTGGATGAACCACAACAGTGCGATACGAAGCTGATTACAGGTCTGGATCACGCGGGTGAAACCGCCCAGCGTCAAGGTGCCGGCAAAATAGCCGCCCACGCCCAGTATCTTGGGAATGAACTGCGCCGCCTGATTGCCCATGTGCGTGGCGAAGTTGACGTTGCGCGTATGCAGCACCACGTGCCGCCAATTGTTCTTGACCGCGGAGAACGCGCCATCGAGTCGCTTCTGCTCTGCCTCTTCGCCGGCATACAGCGCAATCGGCTCCACGTTCTCGCGTACACGCACCAGGCTGAAGCGAAAGTCGCCTTCGCGCGCATGCTGCCGGTAACGGGCACGCAACAGCGGCCGCCCCAACCATTCGACCAGACCGGTGCTGGCCAGGCAGAACAGCAGGAACGCCCAGAGGATGAAACCCGGGATGGTGATCGGCCATCCGAACACGTTGAAGCTGACCGGGCTCGACAGGTTCCACAACACGGCACTGAACACGATGATGGTGCCCAGGTGACCGTAAAACTGCAGGGCATACTTGAGCCCTTGCTCGGTCACCACCCGCATATCGTCCGACAACCGCTGGTCCGGGTTATCGATGGTTTCACTGCGGTCCATGCGGTAATAGGTCTTGCGCGCCAGCCAGCGCTCGGTGAAATGTGCCGTCATCCACGCGCGCCAGCGCATCTGCAGGATCTGCAGCGTCCACTCCACCAGGGTCTGGACAACCACCCACGTCACCATGACCACCGCCAGTATCGCGGTCTGCCGCCAGAAGCCACTCAGGTCATAGGCGCCGATGGCGTCGAAGATCGCCCCGTTCTGCCGGTTCATCAGCAAAGCCTGGTAGACGGTGATGCCTTCCAGTGCCGGCAGCATCAGCAGCAACAGCCAGCCCAGTTTCTTGTCGCTCGATCGCCAATACCCGCTCAACAGGCGCCACATGTCCCGGAAATGGATTTCCGGCTTGGTGGAGTGGGCGGACGTGTCGTTCATTGGAACTCCATCGCTGGCTTGGAGCGTGATTGAATGCAGCCGATCGGCAGTCAATGGCACTCGCCACGACTACCCATGCGGTATCAGCACATGCGTTGCCTCAGGGAATCTCGGGGAGCCACGCAAGGCATGGGTCCATCCTGGCGTCCGGACCCTACTCCAGGGTCCAGACACCATTGCTCATATGCACGAAACGAAATGCCATGACAGTCCCGTCATGGCATGGCGACATCCGTCGCCTAGGCGGCCATCACCGTGAAGCCCGCATCGGTGATCACGCCCTTGATGGCATCAATGCCAATGCTGGACTCGTCGAAGTCGACAGTGACCTGCTTGGTCTCCAGCACGATGTCGGTCGACTTGACCCCATCGGTCCCTTCCAGCACCCGCTTCAAACGGCCCGAGCAGCCGCCGCATTTCATGCCATCAACCTTCAATTCGATATTGCTCATGCATGTACTCCTGATGGGTGTATGTGTGGAAATAGGCGAAATACAGGGTGAAAATCGCCCGAGTCATTTCGGGCGCCAGCGATTGAGCAGGAGAGAATTGCTCACCACCGAAATCGAACTCATGGCCATGGCGGCACCGGCAATGACCGGATTCAGCAGGCCGAACGCAGCCAGCGGAATGCCGAGCACGTTGTAGAAGAAGGCGAAGAACAGGTTCTGCCGGATCTTGCGCAAGGTGGCAGCGGACAGATCGATGGCCGTCGCCACGCCACGCAGGTCTCCCTTCACCAGCACCACGTCGGCCGCCTCGATGGCGATGTCCGAGCCGCTGCCGATCGCGAAACTGACGTCGGCCGCGGCCAGCGCCGGCGCATCGTTGATGCCGTCGCCGACCATGCCGATGCGGCCGTGCCGTACGCCGAGTTCCGTAACAGCCGCCAGCTTGTCATCCGGCAGCAGGTCGCCGCGCGCATCTGCGATGCCAACCTCG
>JBQGFJ010000121.1:0-3668 GCA_052040085.1 Pseudoxanthomonas sp. | reverse complement strand
TGGCACGCCAACTTTGACTCGATTGGAATAATTCTGTCTAAATTATTCCCTTTGTCAAATAGGGTGCTGGATGCAGGAAACCCGGCAGGTGCCGGGTTTCCAAGGGCCTTTCGCTTGCTTGCTGTGACATTCTGCAAGCTGGAGCCGGGAGCTGCCCGGCCGAATCATTACTTGAGCGCCTTGAACCGCAGGCGCTTCGGGCCGGCGTCGTCACCCATGCGGCGCTTCTTGTCTTCCTCGTATTCGCGGTAGTTGCCCTGGAAGAATTCCACGTGGCTGTCGCCTTCGAAAGCGAGGATGTGGGTGGCGATGCGATCCAGGAACCAGCGATCGTGCGAAATCACGAAGGTGTTGCCCGGGAATTCCAGCAAGGCATCTTCCAGCGCGCGCAGGGTTTCGATGTCCAGGTCGTTGGACGGTTCGTCCAGCAGCAGCACGTTGCCGCCCTGCAGCAGGGTCTTGGCCATGTGCAGGCGGCCGCGTTCACCACCCGACAGCGAGCCGACCATCTTCTGCTGGTCCTGGCCCTTGAAGTTGAAGCGGCCGATGTAGGCGCGCGACTGGATTTCCACGCCATTGATGTTGAGGATGTCCAGGCCGCCCGCGACTTCCTGGAACACGTTGTGGTTGCCTTCCAGCTTGTCGCGGCTCTGGTCCACATAGGCCAGCTTGACCGTGGGGCCGGTGACGATTTCGCCGGAGTCCGGCTTTTCCTGCCCGGTGATCATCTTGAACAGCGTGGACTTGCCGGCGCCGTTGGGGCCGATGATGCCGACGATGGCGCCCGGTGGTACCAGGAAGCTCAGGTTGTCGATCAGCAGGCGGTCGCCGAACTTCTTGGAGACATTCTTGAATTCGATCACCGAATTGCCGAGGCGCTCGCCCGGCGGGATGAAGATTTCATTGGTCTCGTTGCGCTTCTGGTAGTCCTGCGCCTGCAGTTCTTCCAGGCGCGCCAAGCGGGCCTTGCCCTTGGAGCGGCCGCCCTTGGCGTTCTGGCGTGACCATTCCAGTTCTTTCTGGATGGCTTTCTGGCGTGCCTTTTCCTGGTTGTCTTCCTGCTTCAGGCGCTCGTCCTTCTGCACCAGCCATTCGGTGTAGTTGCCCTTCCACGGAATGCCACGGCCACGGTCCAGTTCCAGGATCCATTCGGCGGCGTTGTCCAGGAAGTAGCGGTCGTGGGTCACCGCCACCACGGTGCCGGTGTAGCGGGCGAGGAACTGTTCCAGCCATTCCACTGACTCGGCGTCCAGGTGGTTGGTGGGTTCGTCCAGCAGCAGCATGTCCGGCTTCTGCAGCAACAGGCGGCACAGGGCCACGCGACGCTTTTCACCGCCGGACAGCTTGCCGACGATGGCATCCCACGGCGGCAGGCGCAGGGCGTCGGCGGCCACGTCCAACTGGTTTTCCACGGTGTGGGCGTCGCCCGCGGCCAGGATGGCCTCCAGGCGTTCCTGTTCCTTGGCCAGCGCATCGAAATCAGCGCCTTCCTCGGCATAGGCGGCGTACACCGCTTCCAGCGCGGCCTGGGCCTGCAGCACTTCGCCCACGCCCTCTTCCACGGCCTGGCGCACGGTGTGCTCCGGGTTCAGTTCCGGCTCCTGGGCCAGGTAGCCCACCTTGATGCCGGGCTGCGGGCGTGCCTCGCCTTCGAAATCGGTGTCCACGCCGGCCATGATCTTCAGGACGGTGGACTTGCCGGCGCCGTTGAGGCCCAGCAGGCCGATCTTGGCGCCCGGGAAGAAGCTCAGCGAGATGTCCTTGATGATCTGCCGCTTGGGCGGGACCACCTTGGACACGCGGTTCATGGTGTAGATGTATTGCGAGGACATGGTGCCGGGAACTCCGCAGACGGATGGCGGCACCTGCGGGGGCAGGAGCCGCGAGAAAGGATCGGGATCGGGCAATTATCGCGGATATGCGGGTTGGGCGCCATGGACAGGCCACCCGGACCGCAAGGCCGGAGCGGCAGGCCGGGACCGGGAGACGCTACAATCCAAGGCCCGTTTCCCTGCCTTTGGAGTGACGATGTTCCCGCGCGATGCCCGTATCGAAGGTTATGACCCTGAACTGGCTGCGGCCATCGCCTCGGAGGTCCGCCGGCAGGAGGACCACGTGGAGCTGATTGCCAGCGAAAACTACGCCAGCCCGCGGGTCATGGAGGCGCAGGGCAGCCAGCTCACCAACAAGTACGCCGAGGGTTACCCGGGCAAGCGTTACTACGGTGGCTGCGAATACGTGGACGTGGCCGAACAACTGGCCATCGATCGCCTGAAGCAGTTGTTCGGTGCCGATTACGCCAACGTGCAGCCGCACTCCGGTTCGCAAGCCAACCAGGCGGTGTATTTCGCGCTGTTGCAGCCGGGCGACACCATCCTGGGCATGTCGCTGGCCCATGGTGGCCACTTGACCCACGGCGCCAAGGTCAATGCGTCCGGCAAGCTGTTCAATGCCATCCAGTACGGCGTGAATGATGAAGGCCTGATCGACTACGACGAAGTCGAGAAGCTCGCGCTGGAGCACAAGCCGAAGATGGTGGTGGCCGGTTTCTCCGCCTATTCGCAACAGATCGATTGGGCGCGCTTCCGTGCGATTGCCGACAAGGTGGGGGCGCTGTTGTTCGTGGACATGGCGCATGTGGCTGGCCTGATCGCCGCCGGTGTGTACCCGACCCCGGTACCGCATGCGCACGTAGTCACCTCCACCACGCACAAGACATTGCGTGGTCCGCGCGGCGGGATCATCGTCGCCAGCAAGGAAGGCGCCGGCGAGCAGTTCGATGACATCGCCAAGAAACTGCAGAGCATTGTGTTTCCCGGTATCCAGGGTGGCCCGCTGATGCACGTCATCGCCGCCAAGGCAGTGGCCTTCAAGGAGGCGCTGGAGCCGGAGTTCACGGCCTACCAGCAGCAGGTGGTGAAGAACGCGCAGGCGATGGCGAACACGCTGATCGCGCGCGGTTACAAGATCGTGTCCGGTGGAACCCAGAACCACTTGATGCTGGTGGACATGATCGGCAAAGAGGTATCCGGCAAGGATGCGGAAGCAGCGTTGGGCAAGGCCCACATCACCGTCAACAAGAACTCCGTGCCCAACGACCCGCGTTCGCCGTTCGTGACCTCGGGCCTGCGCCTGGGCACCCCTGCCATCACCACGCGCGGTTACCTGGAAGCCGACACCGTGGAACTGGCGAACTGGATCGCCGACGTGCTGGATGCACCGGAAGACGAAGGCGTGATTGCCGCCGTGCGCGAGAAAGTCACCGCGCAGTGCCGGAAGTACCCGGTTTACGGATGAAAGTCAGGAGTGAGCGGAGAGGAGTGAGAAGTGAGGAGAGTGTCGTGATCCTAAGGCTGTCAGCAATGTCTGGGACAAGGCGGCGAACGCTTGTTCTTGCTTTTGCTCACTCCTCACTCCTCTTTACTCACTCCTGACCAATGCATTGCCCCTTCTGCCAACACACCGATACCCGCGTGATTGATTCGCGCGTGTCCGAGGACGGCGCCACCATTCGCCGCCGTCGCGAGTGCGAGGCCTGCGGCGAGCGCTTCAGTACGCTGGAGAACATCGAGATCAAGGTGCCGACCATCATCAAGAATGATGGTCGGCGCGATGCCTTCGATGCACGCAAGTTGCGCGCCGGTTTCGATCGTGCGTTGCAGAAGCGG
>JBQGFJ010000120.1:0-6992 GCA_052040085.1 Pseudoxanthomonas sp. | reverse complement strand
CGAAAGCCGCTGTGGCATGTTCAGTCGTGATCCGGTCCTCCAGATCGTCAACCAACTCAGCTACGGCCTGCGCAATGCCGGCTACACCGAGACGGAAGGTTACGACTTGGACGTCAGCTACCGGTTGGATACGGAAATCGGCCAGTTCGGCGTCAAGTGGGCCACCACCTACGTCAGCCTGTACGAAACCAAGGCAACCGACGATGCGGATGTCATCCCGGCACAGAACAATGGCTTTGGCTCCTACTTCCGTGTTCGCTCCAACTTGAACCTGAGCTGGAACTGGCAGAACGTGGGCGTCACCTGGGGTATGCGCTACAACTCCGGCACCAAGGAAAGCTGCTTCGATGTGGAGACCTTCCCGGAACTCTGCTCGCTGCCGGACTTCCAGGCACCGGACACCCAGGGCACGATCACCCCACAGAACCGCATTGGTTCCACCACCTTCAATGACCTGCAGGTCAGCTGGAAGGCTCCGTGGAATGCTCGGATTGCGATTGGCGCCAACAACGTGTTCAACCGCCAGCCGCCGGTCATGTTCTCGCAGCCGGATTCGAACTTCGCGTTCTACGGTGGTCACGACTTGGGCCGCTTCATCTACGCCCGTTACCAGCAGAAGTTCTGATCCATCGATCAGCAACAACTGTCGGTTTTATTACTACAGCCCCGGAAGGGGCTGTAGTTTTTTGTACCACGGACCAGTCAATATCGATTCCCTTCCAGATAAACCCCTTCACCCATGGAAAACTAGTCGACAAGTGATATGTGGTGGAGAATCTGGATGCGCAGCAGGCTTTGAACATTGCACTTAAACGCCTGCCACCGATCAACTGCACTACCCTCCATGGCAGCCCGTTCACCATCCTCACTTCCGAATGCGAATGCACACTCCGTTTGATGCAAGAACCAATAAGCAGCATGCCTTCACTGCGCTCAACCAGCGCAGGTGGCCAGATGCCCTCTCGTGTGCAATGCATGCCTTGAAGCATGACGGATCGGATGCCGAAGCCAACTTCATCGCGGGTATCGCATTGCTGGAACAGCAGAAAATCCTTGATGCAGTCAAGTATCTGAAGGTTTCAGCTTCACTTTCGCCACAGAATCCCGACTTCCATCTAGGACTCGCCAGAGCCAGTGCATCTGCGCAAGACTACGCCTCCGCCTTGGGTTCGGCAGAAACAGCCGAGCAACTCTTGCCAGATGACAACGCATTTGGATTCGATACGCTGGGCGTGATCTTTACCCAATGCCACGCACACGAAAGGGCCGCGAACGCTTTCCGGCTTGCAGTGACACTGATGCCAGGCAATGCCGGCTTCCATTTCAACCTTGGTACAGCATTGACCTTCACGGGCGATCTGGTTGCCGCAGAAAAAGAACTGGAACGCTGCGTGGAGCTGAACCCACGCCACTGGAGGGCACACCACTCCTTGTCACACATACGACGTCAAACGAAGAGCTCGAATCACATCGAGAAGTTATCCCTGCTGGCTCAAAAAGCCACTGGGGAAGTGACAGCAACCACCTACTTGAACATGGCACTCTCCAAGGAGTGGGAAGATCTTGGAGACCATGACCGGTCATTCGAACACTGCATTATTGGCAAGTCCGCTCCACGTCATTTGATCAGATACTCCCGAGAGCGTGAAAGCCGCTTTTTTGCCGCCTTGTCTGCCAATTTCCCGACTCATTTCAAACACGAGACCATTGATGAGCCCGCCGGAGAAGGCCCCATCTTCATCGCCGGCATGCCCCGTACAGGAACAACACTGGTTGACCGTATCGTCTCCAGTCATCCACTCGTGCAATCCGCTGGCGAGCTACACAACTTCCCATCTGCATGGAAGCGCGCACTAGGCGGGAGCTCATTTGAAATGTTCAATGCCGAGCAGATCGCCGCAGCTACCGATATAGATTGGTCACGGCTTGGCGAAGACTATATATCTAGCACTCGTGCTTTTGCTGGCACCAAGCCTTTCTTTACAGACAAGCTGCCCCACAATTTTCTCTATCTTGGTTACATCGCATGCGCTTTGCCCAATGCAAAGATCATCTGCGTGAGAAGAAATCCAATGGATACTTGCCTCAGCAACTTCAGGCAGCTCTTTGCGCCGGAGTCACCTTATTTCGATTATTCCTACGACATCCTGGACGTCGGCCACTACTACATTCTCTTTGATCAACTCATGCGCCACTGGAAGAATGTTTTCCCTAACAGGATATTCGAGATCCAGTACGAGTCACTGGTAAACGAGCAAGAGAAAAACAGCCGCAGACTCATCGAGCACTGCGGCCTGGAATGGAATGAAGCTTGCTTGCATTTTGAAAAAAATACCGCACCCGTCTCAACGGCCAGTGCGGTACAGGTTCGTGCCCCAATGTATACATCGTCACTCAATCGCTGGAGGCGCTACGAAACTCAACTCAAGCCTCTTGAACAGATGCTTCGTGACGCCGGCACACTTCTCGCCTGAAAGACTACGTGAAACATCTGCCAAATAGCACGCAGGAACTTACCAGCCCTCTGCACCCATCTGTTCGCCACACTGCGTCACGCAAGCGGCACTCCTGGGTGATGTCAGAAAGCTGTTTGCCTCTTCACGCTCTCGCCTGAGTTGGGCCACGGTCTTGCAAATGGTTTCTGGCCGATTGCTGCCCATCATTTTTTCGCGCCTGCACACCATTCTTTCGTCTTCAGCCTTTTCGACGATGGCAGCAATCATCCCTAGCGTATTGACCAAAGTGACTTGATCAGGGGGCGACAATTCGGAAGTACTTTTCCTACCCTCCAATAGCCTCATGACGGTCTCCTGCTTATCCAGGAGATCCAAACGCGCTTCAGCATCGATGTCCTTGTAGGCCCCCTTGCCTGCCAATACCTTCTGTCGCAGTTCCTGTTGCTCTTGTTTGATTTTTGGAACATCCACCACAGGGGCAACAGCCATGGCGTTGTTTGAGGCCAAGGTCATGATCGCCATGATCATACTTGTCAAAACAAGAGCTTTCATTTTTTTGTCTCTTAGGTTGGTCTGCTGGAAATAGTGGCTGTGGTGTCCCGGACTTCGTCACCGGGAGAACTGGAAGATACTATCTATGCGCCAGCATCGCCAATCCGAAGGATCTCCCATCTTTCACCCCGGAATCAAGGTCGAAATGACATGCTCCAGGTACGCCTCGAACTCTTCATGGCTCATGCGGGGCTGTTGCAATTGCAGGGACAATTGCAGGAAGCCGACATACGCGGCGTAGGTCAGGCGGGCACGGTGCTGGGCCTCGGTGCGACCCAGGCCGGCCTGGCGGAATGAAGCAACGAGATAGTCCAGCCGACGCTGTGAAAGGCGGGCGATGACAGGCTGTACGGCAGGATGATCCAGCGCCTTGAGCAGTTCGCTGTAGATGATGTGCGGCGTCACTTCGTGGCCCACCAGCCGGAACAGTGCCCGCAGGCGGTCCCGGGGATCGGGTACTTTCTCCAGTTGGCCGAAAACGCTTTCCTGCTCGATCCGTTCCCAACGATCCAACGCAGCCTGAAGCAACGCATCGCGTGAAGGGAAGTGCCAGTAGAAGCTGCCCTTGGTAACCCCCAGCCTTCGCGCCAGGGGCTCCACGGCCACCGCGGAAACGCCCTGTTCGGCAATCAGGTCAAGGGCGCCCTGCGCCCAGTCATTCGCACTGAGCCGGGCCGTGCGCTGCAAGGGAATACTCGAAGAATCTGCGGTGGTAGCGGTCATGTTCTGCATTTAACCATACGCCGAGGTTTGCTGTGGCACGGATTGTTGCTTCGCAGCAAATTTATTCCCGCAATTCATGCACTTATCCTTGACGCCTGATTGACTGCATGGAATCAGCGAGTCCATACTAATCCGTATGGTTACTTCAAGCACAACCTGTATGCCGAGCTCCCCTCAGAACGAGACGTGCGCACTTGGACCACAGGCTTTTGTGCAAGGAGCCGGCGGCGTGCGGTTGGCAGCCAGCACATTCACCCCGCCCTCCAAGACCACGGATATCGGCCTGTTGTTTGCCCATGGGTTTGGCCAGACGCACGGCGCATGGAAACGCACCGCGACCGCGTTGGCCGGTCAGGGATACCCGGGGCTGGCTTACGACGCCCGGGGCCACGGTGGCTCCGACCGCAATCCCGAAGAGCTTGCCTACAGCGGGGAGCAACTCACCGATGACCTGATCATCGTGGCCGGCGAACATGCCCAGCCACCGGCACTCATCGGGGCTTCAATGGGTGGGCTGTTCGGGTTGTTGGCCGAAGCGCGCTGGCCAGGCCTGTTCAGGGCGATGGTGCTGGTGGATATCACCCCGCGCTGGGAAGCCTCCGGCCTGCAGCGCATCCTTGGCTTCATCACTGCCTTCCCGCAAGGGTTCGATTCACTGGAACATGCGGCCGATGTCATCGCCGCGTACCTGCCGCATCGCCGCGAGCGCAAAACGCCCGCGGAGTTGCGCGAAGTCCTGTGCGAAAGCAGCGACGGTCGCTGGCGCTGGCACTGGGATGCACGCCTGGTGGATGACCTGGTGCGCGATTGTGCCCAGCATCAGGATTCCATTGCCGAAGCCGCACAAGCCATCCGTTGCCCGGTACTGCTGATCAGTGGCGGTCGCAGTGACCTGGTATCCGAACGCACCGTCGAGGAATTCAGGACCCTGGTCCCGCATGCGCGGCATACCCACCTGCCGGACGCCACCCATATGGTGGCAGGCGACGACAATGACACGTTCACCACGGCCGTCCTGGATTACCTGGCCGACCTGCCTTCCACTTCCGTTGCATCCCCTGCTACCCCCTACGCTGTCTCCGGAGTCCAGCCATGAGCATCTTCGTCCCCATTCTCGTCGTGCTGCTGACGAGCCTCATTGCCGCCTACCACCGGTTCCGCCTGGCAACCTGGGTTGCCATCACGCTGTGCGCGCTGGTCGCGGCATGGCTGCTGGGCGCACATGTCGCTACTGTCATGGTGCTGGGTGCGCTGATCGTACTGGTGGCGTTGCCGCTGCTGATCCCTGCCATCCGCAAGCCATTGCTGACCGCACCGGCCCTGAAGTTCCTGCGCAAGGCGTTGCCGCCGCTGTCGCAGACCGAACGCATTGCCCTGGAAACCGGCTCGGTGGGCTTCGAGGGTGAACTGTTCACCGGTGATCCGGACTGGAACACGCTGCTGAACTACCCCAAGCCGCAACTGAGCGTCGAGGAACAAGCCTTCCTCGATGGCCCAGTGGAAGAGCTGTGCAAGATGGTCGATGAGTGGCAGATCAACCACGTGCACGCCGACCTGCCTCCGGAACTGTGGGACTACATCAAGAAGAACAAGTTCTTCGGCATGATCATCCCGAAGGAATACGGCGGCCTGGGCTTCAGCGCATTGGGCCACCACAAGGTGATCCAGAAGCTGGCTTCGGTTTCCAGCGTGGTCAGCTCCACCGTCGGCGTGCCCAATTCGCTGGGCCCGGGCGAACTGCTGATGCATTACGGCACGCAGGAGCAGAAAGACTATTACCTGCCGCGCCTGGCGCAGGGTCTTGAAGTTCCCTGCTTCGGCCTGACCGGTCCGTTCGCCGGCTCCGATGCCACCTCGATCCCGGACTTCGGCATCGTCTGCAAGGGCGAGTGGAATGGCGCCCACGTGCTGGGCGTGAAGCTGACCTTCGACAAGCGCTACATCACCCTCGCACCGGTAGCCAGCATCATCGGCCTGGCCTTCCGCATGTACGACCCGGACGGCCTGATCGGCGATACCCGCGACATCGGCATCACCCTCGCCCTGCTGCCACGTGATACCGACGGTGTCGAAGTGGGCCGCCGCCACTTCCCGCTCAACTCGCCGTTCCAGAACGGCCCGATTCGCGGCAAGGAAGTCTTCATTCCGCTCAGCCAGTTGATCGGTGGCGTGGACAAGGCCGGACTGGGCTGGAACATGCTCAACGAATGCCTCGCCGTGGGTCGCTCCATCACCCTGCCCTCCACCGCCAGCGGTGGCGCCAAGTTCGCCGCGGTGGTCGGTGGCGCCTATGCACGCATCCGCAAGCAGTTCGGCCTGTCCATCGGCCGTTTCGAAGGCGTGGAGGAAGCGCTGGCGCGGATTGGCGGCAAGGCCTATGCCATCAGTGCGTTGTCACAAGCGACCGCTGCGGCGGTGGATCGTGGCGACGTGCCCTCGGTGCCTTCGGCCATTGCGAAGTACCACTGCACCAGCATGGGCCGCGAAGTCGCCGGCGACTTCATGGACCTCGTGGGCGGCAAAGGCATCATTCTCGGACCGCGCAACCTCGGCGGCCGCGCATGGCAGGCCTCGCCCATCGCCATCACGGTGGAAGGCGCCAACATCATGACCCGCAGCCTGTTGATCTTCGGCCAGGGTTCCATCCTCTGCCATCCGTACATCATGAAAGAGATGAAGGCGGCGCAGGATCCGGATACCCGCGCTGGCGTGGATGCACTCGACGCGGCGCTGTTCCCGCACATCGGTGGTGCGATCTCCAACGCCGTGCGCTCGTTCTGGTTCGGCATCACCGGCGCGAAGATCGGTTCCGCACCCGGTGACGACAACACCCGCCGCTATTTCCGTCGCATGGATCGCTACGCGGCCAACCTGGCCCTGCTGACCGACGTGTCACTGGGTGCGCTGGGCGGCAAACTGAAGTTCAAGGAATCGCTGTCGGGACGCCTGGGTGATGTCCTCAGCCACCTGTACATGCTGAGTGCGATCCTGAAGCGCCACCACGACCAGGGCGCGCCGGAATCCGACAAGCAATTGCTCGCGTGGGCGTTCCACAACAGCGCGCACCAGATCGAACTGGCGTTGTCGCAGGCACTGCGCAATTTCCCGATCAAGCCGCTGGGCTGGCTGTTGTGGCCGGTGGTCTTCCCGTGGGGCCGCCGCGCCACTCCGCCGGGCGACCGCTTGAGCCATCGCGTGGCGATGTCCTTGATGGCCCCCAACGAAGCGCGCGACCGCCTGGCCCAAGGCGTGTTCCTGACG
>JBQGFJ010000119.1:0-1511 GCA_052040085.1 Pseudoxanthomonas sp. | reverse complement strand
CTTGTCGATGAAGTGCATCACTGCGTGGCGAATGGGCATGGGTGATTCTCCGTGGCCGGCATGCGGCATGGTGGCAATGGGTCTGTTTTGTCGGGATCGCCTGTCACGGCGACATGTCACGTTATGCGAATCAGCTTTTCGAGCTGCTTGTCCGTGAGGCGATCGGCGCCGTGGATGAGTCGCGAAATCAGGTCCTGCTCTTCCTCGATACCGGCGCGTGCCATCGAGCGCTTAAGCGCGTTGTCCGTGTTGTGGTAGAGGTCCGTGACAATGCGGCGTGACAGCAAGAGGGCTTCGCGCTCCTCTTTCGTCAGCTTGTCCCGCTCGCGCTGTTCTTTCTTTCGCTGGGTTGGCGTCTTCGCCATTGCTGATACCTCCCAGGCCGCTGGGCGGCAGATTGATGTGCTGCTGGCGCCGGTCATGCCGGACGCGCGCGGTGATGCGCTTCAAGCGGAAAGCTCCATGTCACGGTCATGCCAGCCGGCAAGCCACCAGCCGCAGTCCACGGTCATCCAACCGTATGGCTGAGCATCGCGTGACTGGCTGTTGTCGCGGCAGGCCCGGCCGAGGTAGTACGCGGTGGGGTGGACCAGCTGCCGGCGTCTCATGGCTACGCACCGGCCAGGTGGTGGAGGGGCGCAAAGGGTATGTCGTCGTCGAAGCTGTCGTGATCGGGCGGCGCCGCCTGTTGGCTCGGCTGCTGGCGCACCGGCCGGCGTTGCTGGGGTTGCCGATCTGGTGCCTGGCCTGGCTGCTGTCCCTGCGGACGGCTAGCGAGCAGCTGCATCGTTCCGTTGATGTCGACCACGATTTCCGTGGTGTACCGCTTGATGCCGTCCTTCTCCCACTCGCGGGTCTGCAGCTTACCCTCGATGTAGCACTGTGAGCCCTTGCGCAGGTACTCGCCGGCGATCTCCGCGACCTTGCCGAACAGCGACACGCGGTGCCACTCCGTGCGCTCGACCTTCTCGCCCGATCGCTTGTCCGTCCACTGCTCGCTGGTGGCTAAGCTGAGGTTGGTAACCGCGTTGCCGTTGGGCAGGTACCGCACTTCCGGGTCCTGGCCGCAGGTGCCGACCAGGATGACTTTGTTTACCCCGCGACTCATGATGCGAAGGCTCCCGCACAAACGATGAGTGCCAAGGCCCAAAGCGCTAGCCAGCGCGTACCGATATCGTCAGGCGGTACCACCGTCTGAGTGGGCTCCGACTTTGACTCGATTGCCCGCTCCAGGCTTTTTGCATAACGCACGGCAGCCGGGTACTCACGACGCTGTCCATACAGGCGGTTGTCGTTTGAGCCAACGATTGCCCAGCTGTTGTTCTTGCCTTGCTGAACGGTGAACCGGGAATTGCTGTGAAACTCAGCGGCGGCGGCTTCGGCAAGCTGCTGCGTTTGGGTGTATTGCATCTGGCTGTTGCGGATGGCTGCGTTCATTGGTTGGTCCTTGTTGGTCAGGCATGGAGTTCAAAGGCTTCGGCCCTGCGACCGATTCGAACTTGGGCGGTGCG
>JBQGFJ010000118.1:0-2815 GCA_052040085.1 Pseudoxanthomonas sp. | reverse complement strand
GCGGAATCGCCGACCGGCTCGGGCAATGGAGTGGAGGTAAACAGACCCATGTTTTGAGCGTACGCCACCGAGCGGAATTTCTATTGAATAATTCGCCGAAGGATTCATTATGTATCAACCGTTTGATACATTCACGGGTATCGAAGAGATTTCTGCGAGCGCCTTGTCGATGGCCGTGGTTGCCACAATCATCTACCTGCGGCTCCGTTCCGCCGCCCATCGCCGTGGCACTCAAGCGCTCCGACGGGCACAATCGCATTCGTTCTGGTGCGCGCTCATCGCATTCTTCCTATCCACATCTTGGGATCTTGCCCAATTCTGGTCGGTCCCCGCGCAATCGCAGTCAATGCTCACCCTGGTATTCATCGCGTTGAACGCCGGTGGGTGGCTGGCTTTGGTTTACATCATCGGGCTTTTCACCTGGCCAAAAGAACTGCAAACGGTGCGCGTGGCCTCATTGGAACCGCGGAGTTTGACGACCCCTTTCCCGCGGATGCTCGGCGCCCTTGTTGGCATCTTGGCGATCGCCGCGTCCTGCCTGATATGGCCTGTCTCGAAGGTCGCTGCCTATGCCTCTGAAAGCGACCGAGAAGGAGTACCCGCGCAGGATTATTCAAATTTCTCTGAAGTCCGCTGGGATGGCCTCGATAGGTGGCGCCCGGGCACCGAGGTCGCACCGTTATTTGCTCTGTGCATCGCAGGGGTTCTGCTAGCGACTGCCCTCATCGCTCTCATCATTCTCAAACGCAGGCCACTGGCTGGAATCTCAGCTGACCACAACCAGCAATTGCGCGCTGTCTGGCTCAACAGGCTGCTGCGGAACTGTGGCTGGGTGCTGATCAACATCATTGGTTCAGAAATTTCCTACGCAAACCCGATCCTGGGTACCGGCTGGAACACCGTGTCCACATTCGGCTTCATCACTCTGGGTTTCGTGTTGTTCGTCTGGGCCCCGAAGTTCGCAGTGGCCAACGTTGGAAGGAACGCAAAAGCCAGTGCATCTAGCCGGATGCGCGACCACAGCAACGCTGTATCGTACGTCCTCAACTCGTTGATGGTGCTCGCCGCCTACGCAATTTGGGTTGCCTGCAGGTCCCGTTTCGAGCATGCATCCCAAGCCTTCGGCCCGGCCAGAGCGCAAGCCGCCAGCAATACGCTGATGCTTGCCTTGTCCGGAGCCGCAGTGGCCATATACCTGCTGCTCTCGGCTGGTTTCGCGTTCTATGCGCATCTGCGAGCAAAGTTGGGGACGCCAGGCGAACCCATAAGTGAAAACCTCCGCGTCTGGGTGTACTCATTGGCAGCACTGTTCATCGCCAGTGGAATCTTCATGCTGTACACGCCGCAGACTTTGACGCCAGGTGCAGAACTGGCAGTTAGCCCATGGATCACCACCGGGATCGTCCTCGGCTTGCTGCTCATTGCAGCCGGATATATCTGGTGGACGCGGCATTGCTCCGTTCCATGGGAAGTCACCGGCGAGCAAGAGATCTGGTACCGGCAAGTCTTGGAGTTCCGGGCCCTACGCATTCTCAGCAGTGCATTATTCCTCTTACCCGGTGTGGCCTCGTTTGATGAGCCAATGGTCATAGCCATTGGCGTTGGGCTCTTCTGCATCCCTTCAATGCTCGTGGTCAAACGCCCTAATGCCCGGCTCTTGATGAATGTTTCCGCATGAGCACGCAGATCAGTGTGGACCTGGAAGCGGCCACCGCACCCTACGAACAGATCCGTTCGCAAATCGCCTCGCTCATCAACCTCGGCGAATTGGCCGCCGGGAGCAAGCTGCCCACCGTGCGTGCGCTGGCCACGGATCTGGGAGTGGCTGCCGGCACCGTTGCCCGCGCCTATAAGGAGCTGGAAGCCGAGGGCCTGATTTCTTCGAGGCGCCGTGCCGGCACGATTGTGAACGAACGGCCTGACCCCGTAGACGTGCATTAAGATCTGGTGGCAGCGGTCGACCACCTCTGGGAGTTGGCTGCAGCGCAGCAGGTGGATGCGGCGACGCTGAAGGCCTTGGTGGCGCGACGTGAACGCTGAGGATTTGTCCTAGGCAACCCTTCTGCGTACTCTCTAAATCAGTGACACGGGGTGTCGGAGAAGCCGACTGAGATGAAACCCGTCGAACCTGATCTAGTTCACGCTAGCGGAGGGATGTCGCATGACTCTGTCTACCGTTGCCCAAAAATACCGGCAACGCTCCCCCTTGGTTTTTTGCCTGACGAATACTGTCGTCACCAACTTCACCGCCAATGTCTTATTGGCTTCGGGTGCTTCACCGGCCATGACCAACCTGCCCGGCGAGGCTGGCGGGTTCGCGGCCCTGGCCTCGGCGGTACTGGTGAATCTCGGTACTCCCAGCACCGAGCAAATGGTTGCCATGGAGGAAGCGGTGGCTTCGGCGAGCGCCGCCGGAACCCCGTGGGTATTGGATCCGGTAGCCGTGGGCGCTCTGTCCGTGCGCACCGACTTCGCACGCCGTATTGTGCAGCAGCGCCCCACCTTGATCCGCGGCAACGCTTCGGAAATCCTGGCCCTGGCCGGCAAGGACTCCAGCGGCCGCGGCGTTGATTCGGCCGATACCGTCCAAGCAGCGCTGGATGCCGGACGTGAACTGGCCAGCAAGCATGGGAGCGTAGTGGCCATTTCCGGTGAAGCCGACGCCATCATTGACGCAAACCGCACCGTGCTGGTGCACACCAACGGCATCGGGCTGACCAGGATCACCGGTGGCGGGTGCGCCTTGGGTGCTTTTAGCGCCGGCACGATCGCGGTACACGAGGACCCTTTTGAAGCGGCCATCGCCGCCCACGGC
>JBQGFJ010000117.1:0-3198 GCA_052040085.1 Pseudoxanthomonas sp. | reverse complement strand
GGCCACCATCACCGCGACCCACCAATTGGCACGCCTGACCGGCTGTGCGGTGGTGCCGTTCTTCCACCGTCGCGAGGGCGCGCATTACGTGTTGCGGATAGCCCCACCGCTGGAAGACTTTCCTTCCGCCGATGCCACCTTGGACAGCACGCGCGTGAATGCCCGGATCGAAGCCATGGTCCGCGAGGCACCTGACCAGTACCTGTGGATCCACCGCCGCTTCAAGCGCCAGCCCGAAGGCATCACGCCGCCGTATTGAGCCGCTTGTCATCCTGGGCCAGCAAGCTGCCGGCATAAAGAGCCGCCAACATCAGCGTCAGACCGCCCCAGAACGTGGAATAGAAAGCCAAGTGGGTGTTGAACGGGAACACCGTGACCGCCAGTGCCAACATGGCCGGACGCGCACGGTCCCGCGCTTCGGGCGTAGCGAAACGCCATGCCCGCCACGCCAGGGCCACACCGGCCAACCACAGCAGCAGGCCTATCACGCCGGTCTCGCTGAGCACCTCCAGCACGATCTGGTGTGCATGCAGGGCCGGCCCATCGCCCCATGCCGCGCGGGCACCCTGCTCTGGATCACAGTCCGGAAAAGCTTCACGGAAGCCACGCGTCCCCACACCGTTGACCGGATGCTCCTGGACCATGCACACCGCCGCCGTCCATATGCGTGCACGTCCGGACAATGCGGCATCCACGCCTTTCTCGCTACCAACCAGCGCCTGCGCGGTGCGCTCGATGCGGCCCGACACCCACGGGGAGAAAAGCCCCAGCAACGCCAGCGCCAACGCACCGAAGGCAAACACCGACAACAAGCGCTTCCAGCCCAGCAAGGGCAATCCGGAAAACACCAGCACCAATGAATAGGTCAACCAGGCCGCGCGCGCGCCGGCCAACAGCACCACCAGGCCGATGGCGGCGGCCGCCACCAACCAGCCGAACAGGCCGCATCGCCTGCCGGCCACGAACAAGGCAAATGGCGACAGACTGGCCACCACCACGCCCAGCTTCAGGTTGCATGGCCCCAGGAAGCCGCTGAGCCTGTCGACACCCACCACATCCTCGGCCGGGCACATGCCGCGACCACTGATCAGCTGCTTGATCTGGTCGATGCTCCAGAACAGCGGACTGGTTCCGGTGACCGCCTGCAACAACGCATCGAGTGTCCAGATACCCACGATGATGGCCAGGCCATTGAACGTCTTGCGGCGTCCCGTCTCGTTGGCCACGGCCGAGGCCACCAGCCAAAGGAAAGGCAGGTAGCGCAGGTCAACCAGCGATTCCCGCAAGGCACGCGTCACATCGACGGCATCGATCGACGACAGCAGTTGCGGAGACCAGTAGGTGAAGAACAGCACACTGGTCAGTGCCCAGGCGGGGCCACTCAACAGGCGGGTGCCACCACGGAACCGGACCAGCACCAGATGCAATAGCGCAGCCAATGCCCCCAGCACCATCACCGCCTCGGCATATCCCGGTGCAGGCCACAGGGCGACGAAGGTCAGTACCCAGGCCGGTGCCCAGCGCCAGCCGTGCTGCGGGGCGGCCGGGAGTTCAGTGCGCAAGGTGTCGGCGGGGGTCATCGGCAAGTTCATGGTAAGTGGCCAGCGTGGCATCCTGCATCGCACGCAAGGTATAGGCGGACATCGTAGCCAATCGCGGCACGGGCCGCGCGAGCAAGGCACTTGCCTGCACCCGGAGTTGCTCTTCGTCGAAAGGTGGAACCGCGCCTTCGGGCTGCAGTTCCGCCAGCAACTCACCCACACCACCATGTGCCCAGCCCAGCACCGGACGACCGACCGACAAAGCCTCGATCACCGTGCGGCCAAAGGCTTCCGGTTTGCGTGAGAGTTGCAACACCAGATCGGAAGCGGCATAGGCTTCTGCAATCCTGGCGGTAGGGGACGTGATGGCCAGGGCATGCGCGAATCCCGCGCGGGCCGCCTCGGCTTCCAGTTCGGCCACGTAGCGTTCGCGGCCAGGCTCGCGTGCACCCGGCATCCACAACCGCGCATCCAATCCTTCTGCACGCAGCTTGCCCAACAGGGCGATGGCATCAGCATGTCCTTTCAAGCGTGTGCCGCGTCCGGCCATCAACAACAGGGGACCTTCCCCTTCCAGCGCAGGGAACTCACTGGCGAATTCACGGCGCAGTGCCGTGGCGGGCCATGCCATTGGCGGAAACTGTGCAGGGTCCAGGCCACGCGGTATGACCTTCAAACGTTGCGCATCCGTCCGTGGATAGTGCTGCAGCACGTAACCACGCACGGTCTCCGACACACAGATCACGCGTTCGCCCCGTGTCATCACCGCGCTGTATCGCCCCGGCGAATTGAGCCCATGCACGGTCGTCACGAAGCGCGGCCGGTTGGCATCCGGCATGCCTTGCAGGGCCCGCACCGCCAGCCATGCCGGCAAACGCGAGCGCGCATGCACGATGTCGGCACGCTCCTGCTGGAACAGTGCGCGCAAGGCAGGGATGTGGCGCAACGTCATCAGCGACTTGCGGCCAATATCCAGCGTCACATGTTCGGCACCCGAACGCTGCAACGTTTCCACCAGCCGGCCACCAGCAGAGACCACGATGGCGCGATGTCCCGCCTGTACCAGCGCCTGGGAGATCTCGAGTGTCGAGCGTTCCACGCCACCGGATTGCAGCGCCGGCAGCAACTGGACCACGGTCAAACGTCGCATCGGACCGGCCCGGAGTGCCGGTGGATCAATCGGCCAGAACGAAATGCGAGCCGCAATACGGGCACTGCACTTCGTGGCCGGGTGCAGCCTCGATGGCCAGGTACACGCGCGGATGCGAGTTCCACAATGCCATCGACGGCAGCGGGCAGCTCAGCGGCAGGTCGGCCCGATGCACGGTGTAACGCTTTTCGGCATTGGCGGTAACGGAAGCGGCGGTCTGGCTCATGGCGGCAATGGACAGCGGGAACAAGGCCGCCAGTCTACCAGCCAGCCTGATCCGGCAGGAACGAAAAACCCCGGCCTGCGGAAGTTGCAGGCCGGGGTCCGGTCAAAACACGAGGCGCGGGACGGAACCCGCGCGTGCGATCAGTTCGCCGGTGCCTGGGTGGCTTCGGTGGTGATGCGCAGGGTCACTTCATCACCCACGTTCGGCACATAGGCGCCAACGCCGAAATCACTGCGCAGCAAGGTGGTGGTGGCGTCGAAACCAATTGCCGGCACTTTCCT
>JBQGFJ010000116.1:0-15477 GCA_052040085.1 Pseudoxanthomonas sp. | reverse complement strand
GAAGTGCAACGATTTCACCGTGGGTGACATCAATGCACCGGCGGGTGAAGTCACCATGGCGATCCGCAAGGAATTGACCGACATCCAGTACGGGCGTTTGCCGGACCGGCATGGCTGGTTGGTGAAGTTGTCCTGATGTGTGCGCCCCGTCAGGGGCGTTTCATCGCGCACGGATTCACGTAGCCCAGGCAGGCGAAGCGCACCCGGGGTTATCGATTGCGGGCAGCATCATGCGAAAAGGGTTTCGTGCGCTGCGCGCCCGAGTCCCTTTTGCCGGGCAAAAAGGGACCAAAAGCCCTTCGCCTGATGCCCGCCGATCCGGCGAAGCCGGATCGGTGCCCTGTGCTTCTCGTTCGATGAGGCACGGCCCCCAAACTCGCTGCGCTCAGACAAGGGGGCCTCTACGGCCTCATCGACCTGCGATGCTCGGCTTGCTTTAGGGCGAGGTAGATCAAGAGCAGAGCCAAAGCCGCCTGATCACCACGGGTGTGTGAAGTCCCCGCAGGGAGGAACCACCGAAGGTGATTCCGCCGAATGCCTGTGATAGCAAACATCACATCAGTCCCATGACATGCGGCGGAATCCGCGATGCGGGTTCCGCCCTACGCCAGCATCGCGCGAAAAGCGTTTCGGTTGCTGTGCGTCCGACTGCGTAAACAAATGCTGTCGCTGGAGTTACGGGTGTCTCAAGCGATTACGTCTGCGCTACGCAGACCTTCGATGGCGGTGCATACGGCTTGGGGTGCGAGTTCAACCAACAGGCCGCGTTGGCCGGCGTTGATCCAGACGCTGGGTGCGTCCATCACGCTGGCTTCGATCCCGGTGGGGACGGTGCGTTGCCGGGCGAACGGGCTGATGCCACCCACTTTGTAGCCGCTGATCCGTTCGGCATCGGCGGTGGCCATCATTTCGGCGGATTTTCCCGCGAATACGGCAGCCAGTTTCTTGGTGCTGACTTTTGCGTCCGAGGGAACAATGGCGCAGACGGGCTGGCCGTCCACGCGCGCCATGAGTGTCTTCAATACGCGATGCGGGGGAGCGCCCAGTGCATCGGCGGCCTGCATGCCCTTGCCGCCAGTATCATCGCGGTAGTCGTAGGGGTGCAGCAGGTAAGCCACGCCAACCTTGTCGAGGTGCAGCGTGGCCCGGGTAGCCTTGGCCATGGCGATCAGATTTCAGGCAGCTTCGAAGCGATTCGCTGCCACGTTCTTGCGGACCTTGGCCGGGTCCCAGATGCGGCCGTTCATGGCGATGTACACGCCTGCGGGCAGTGACTGCACGGCGCCGACGGCACAACCAATGTTGAATTCGGCATCCGAGCCGCGGAAGCGGGCCGGATTCAGTGCGCCGGTCAGCACGATGGTCTTGTCCTCGACGGAGCGCAGCACCGCGGCGGTTTCCACCATGCTGTCGGTGCCGTGGGTGATCAGCACATGTTTGGCGGGTTGCGCGGCAATGGCGGCGCGGATCAATTCGCGGTCCTCGCCGGTGATATGCAGCGAATCCTTGCGGATGATGGGGATGACGCTGAAGCGGAACGCCACGCCCAGTTCCTGCAGGATGCGTCCGATCTGCGGATCGCCCACCTGGAAATCGGACTTGTCGTCGAAATAGATCTTGTCGATTGTGCCGCCGGTGGTGACGATCAGCAGTTCGTCCATCATCAGGACTCCGAAGAAGGAAAGCGCGATTTTACCCGTTCGCACGTTTGCGGTTGTGGCGCCGCGCATGGAGTCCGGGCCAGCTGGCGGCCAGCACCACGACGATGGAGAGCACGATCTCCAGCCATGCGAAGACGGCCTCCGCAGGGCGGGTGTAAGCGACCATGACGCCGTGGCTGAACCAGAACAGGCCGATGACGCCGGCCCAGAAAGCGGCCTTGGCACTGCCACGCAGGACCCCGATCAGCAGGAGCAGCGGCGGCAGCGCGAAGATGATCAGCGCGGCCGTGCGGTATTTGTCGTCGTGGAACCAGACTGCATAGAGCAGTGCCAATGCGGCCAGTGCCGTGCCGAGCACGATGCGTGCCGTGCGCCGCACCTGCTCGATCGCCGTCATGCGCTTGTCTCCAGCCGGCGAGCGACGTCCGCCACCCGGCGTCCCAGTGCTCGTGCCAGCACGGCTTCTTCCTCGCTGGGATCGGGGTGGTTCTCGCCGCCTGCCACATGGCTGGCGCCATAAGGCGTGCCGCCGCTGCGCGTGGTGCTGAGGGCGGGTTCGGTGAAGGGGATGCCCACGATCAGGCAGCCATGGTGCAACAGGGGGACATGCATGGAGAGCAGGGTGGATTCCTGGCCCCCGTGCTGGGTCGCGGTGGAGGTGAACACGGCAGCGGGCTTCCCGGCCAGCGTGCCACTGGCCCACTCCGCACCTAGACCATCGATGAAGTGTTTGACGGGTGCGGCCATGTTGCCGAAGCGGGTGGGGCTGCCGAGCACCAGACCGGCACACTCAGCCAAGTCCCGGGCTTCCACGTAAGGAGCCCCGTCTTCCGGAACCGGGGGCTGGGCTTGTGCCGTGACCGCGGCCACCGGTGGCACCGTGCGCAGCCGTGCGCCCATGCCGGGCACTTCGCCCACGCCGCGCGCGATCTGGCGAGCCAGTTTCGCCACCGACCCGCCACGGCTGTAATAAAGCACCAGGATCTCGCCCATCGTCGTGTCTACCCCTTGCAATCGATCCCTAGTATCGACGATGTCGCCTTTCCCTTGCATCGGTTAACCTTCCGCGCATGCCATTGCCCGCCACGCTGAACCGTTGGATCAAGAATGTGCGCGACCGCGAGCGCATCGGCACGTTCTCGCGTTTCCTGGCGCGCCGGTTCCTGGATGACCGCCTGTTCGAGACCGCGGCCGGACTGGCCTATACCACCCTGATCGCGCTGGTGCCGCTGGCGGTGGTGGTGTTCGGCGTGCTGTCGGCATTCCCGGTATTCGAGGAGTGGAGCGACCAGCTCAGTGACTACATCTTCTCCAACTTCGTTCCCAGCGCGGCACGCTCGGCAGAGGGATACCTGCGACAGTTCACGGAGAGTGCCGGTCAACTGACCGCGGTTGGCGTGATCGCGCTGGTGATTTCATTGCTGATCACCCTCAATGGCGTGGAGGAAGCGTTCAATCGCATCTGGCGGGTACCTTCCAGCCGACCCAAGCTGAGCCGTTTCCTGGTGTACTGGACGGTGCTGACATTGGGCGCGCTGGTGGCTGCGGCGTCGTTGGCGATGTCGGCACAGTTCTATGCGTTGCCGGTCTTCGCCACTGAAGAAGGCCAGGTGCTGCAGAGGTTCCTGTTGAACCTCGGCCCATTGGTGATCGAATTCACCGCCATTGCGATGATTTACCGGCTGGTGCCACACCGGACCATCCCCATGCGTTTCGCCATGGCGGGCGCGTTGTTGGCGGTGATCCTGCTGGAACTGGTGAAGTGGGTGATGGGCCTGTACCTGGGCAGCTTCACTTCCTACCAGAGGATCTATGGCACGGTGGCGTTCCTGCCCATCCTGCTGCTGTGGATCTACGTCATCTGGGTAGTGGTGTTGCTGGGTGCGTCGATGGCATCGTCGATGGCGGCATTCCGCTACCAGCCGGCGAACATGCGCCTGCCGAAAGGCTACGAGATGTACGGATTGCTGCGCATGCTGGGCCGCTTCGGCGAAGCACGCGACCAGGGTGCCGGCCTGCATACGGACCAGATCCTCACGCTGGAACCGATGCTCACCGATTCGTTGATCCAGAAGTTCCTGCAGCAGCTCGGTGGCATCAACCTGGTGCGCAGGACCGAGAACGGTGAATGGGTGCTGTTGCGCGACCTGGACAGCGTGAGCATGGGCGAGCTCTACGATGCCTGCCATTTGCGTATCCCGGTGACCGAAATCGGCTTGCCGCACAGCACCGATCCGCTGGGGTTGGCGGTGACCGGGGTACTGGACGAGTTGCGTGCACCCTTGGCCGGTTTGATGGATCGCAAGGTGGGTGATCTGTGCGTGGCCCTGAAAGAGGAAAAAGCATGAAGCGTGCGGGAATCCACATGGCGGCGCTGTCGATGTTGTTGGTGGCGGCGTGCCAGCCGACAGGAACGCAGGAGACGCCGGTACAAGCGGGCGTGGAAGAAGCGCCGGTACGCACGGCGACGCCGTCCGCATCAAATGACACTACCGCGGAAATACCGTCGCTCAGGCTGGAAACCGTGGATGGCAAGATCTACGACCTCGCCGAGCGGCGGGGCAAATGGGTGGTGGTGAATTTCTGGGCCACCTGGTGCGCGCCGTGTCTCGAGGAAATGCCGGAGTTGTCCGCGCTGGACGCCATGCGCGAACACATCGAAGTCATCGGGCTGGCGTACGAGGACATCGAGCCTGAAGCCATGCGCGAATTCCTCGAGCAACGTCCGGTGGTCTACCCGATCGCGATCCTGGATGTGTATGCGCCGCCTGCGGACTTCGCCACGCCGCGCGGCTTGCCGCTGACCTATCTGATTGCGCCTGACGGCAAGGTGGCCAAGCGTTTCCTGGGGCCGGTGACGGCGCACGAAATCGAAGCCGCCATCGCTGCGGCCGGTGAGCCGGCGGCAGGCTGACCATGGCGGCAGCCCGGTTCCTGGTGAGCGGAAAAGTGCAGGGCGTGTTCTATCGCGTTTCCACCCGCGAGCGTGCACTGGAATTGGGCTTGTCCGGGCGCGCCATCAATTTGCATGACGGTCGTGTCGAGGTCGTGGCACAGGGTGATGCCGATGCGCTTGATGTGCTGGAGGCCTGGCTGCACCAAGGCCCTCCCTCCGCCAAGGTGGAGGCCGTCGTGCGGCAGGCGTGGGAAGAATCGGTCGGCGCAGGATTCGTCACTGGCTGATCGCAGGGCTTTGTTGAAAGTCCGGGCGCGTCCTCGTTCCCGCTTTCGTGGTGTTGGCGAACAAAAGCCGGCTTATTCAGGCTCTACCTGACGTTCGCCCTCCTTCTGGAGACGCAACGCGCGCGCGGCCTGTGCCGGATCCAGCGGAGGCGGTCGCGCGATGGCAGGTTGATCGGGTCCTTTCCATCCCGGAATCTTGCGGGCACCTTTCTGTACCTGCTGTGCGGCCAGACCCACGAGCAACGGCACGACACCACCACTCTGGCTGATCTGTTCCAGACTGGGCGGCTCGTTCCAACGGCGCTCGAATACCGTGGGTTCCACCTCCAGCGGATTCCGGAAACGATAGAGATCCACGACCTCTTCCGGCTCCGGAGTGACCACCAGGGTCTCGAGCGTGGTCGCCGATTCATCGTCGGTGGTAGTGACTTCCTGGGCAGCGGCCTGTGATGCCATCAAACACAGCACGGCCAATCCCGTCAGCGGTGATCGCATGCGTATCAGCTGCGCAGATAAGGCTTGATGGGTTTGAGTTTTCCGTAGCGTTCCTTGCGTGGCCGCTCCTTCAGCCTGGGCAGCCCGAGCGGCTCGCTGGGTACTTCGGTGTCAGGCAGACGATCCAGCAAGTCGCGGACCAGGGTCAGGCGGCCGATGCGCTGGTCGTTGAAGTCCACCAGCGTCCACGGTGCGTGGGAGGTGTGCGTGACTTGCAGCATGGCTTCGCGGGCGCGGGTGTAATCGTCGTATTTTTCGCGTGCCTTCAGGTCTACCGGTGAAAGCTTCCAGCTTTTCAACGGTTCTTCGGCGCGTTCGGCGAAGCGTTTTTCCTGCTGCTCCTGGTCCACCGTCAGCCAGTACTTGAACAGCAGGATGCCGTCATCCGTCAGTTGCTTTTCGAAAACCGGCGCTTGTTGCAGGAAGGCTTCGTACTGATCTTGCGTGCAGTAGCCCATCACCTTTTCCACGCCGGCGCGGTTGTACCAGCTGCGGTCGAACAGCACGATTTCCCCGGCGGCGGGCAGGTGTGAAACGTAGCGCTGGAAATACCATTGCGTGCTTTCGCGCTCACCGGGTTTCGGCAGCGCAGTCACCCGGCATTGCCGCGGGTTGAGGTGCTCGGCAATGGTGCCGATGGCACCTCCCTTGCCAGCGGTGTCGCGCCCCTCGAAGATCACCACCAGTCGTTGCCCGCTGTGTTGCAGCCAGCGCGCCATTGCCGACAACTCCAGTTGCAACGGCTTGAGCAGTGCTTCGTATTCCTTGCGCTTGAGCGATTTCATGTGGGTATCCGTCCGGGTGTGGAGCCATCGTGAGGCAAGTATCGAAGGAGTGGACTCAATTCGGTATGCGCTGAAGTGAGCGGGGAAATTATTGCCGGTGCTGCTGGAATAGTCGCAGGCTGGTCTGGGCGAAGCCCTTGGCGAAGCTATCCATGTCGAATAGTGCGGAGGTTTGCCGGGCGCGATCCAGCCGTTCACGCAATGCGGATCTTGATTCGGCATTGTTGCCCAGGTTGGCCGCGCAGGAGATGAAGGCTTCATCACTCGCCATGTTCATTTCCCCAAGCCCGAGATGATGGTTGAGGCTGCCGGCGACCCTTGAAGCGAAGGTTTCGCCCGGCCGGGTCAGCACGGGGCAGCCCGCCCACAAGGCATCGGAGGCCGTGGTGTGTGCATTGTACGGATGGGTGTCCAGGAACAGGTCCACATGCCGGTAACGGGCTATGTAGTCGGCATGCGGGAGCTTGCGCATGAAATACAGGCGCTCTGGATCAATCCCGCTGGAGCGAGCGGCCTGACGCAGGCGGTCATCGGCCCGGCCAGGACCGGACAGCAGCCACAGGATGCTGTCCGGTACTTGGCGCAACACCGCAGCGATCCTGGCAAAGCTCGCAGGATTCATTTTGTAGCTGTTGTTGAAGCAGGCAAACACCACCGGACCATCGGGCAGGTCGCACTCCGCACGTGAAGGCGTGGGCGAGATGGTGCGATGGATATCAGAGGGCTGGAAACAATCCGGCAGATGGACGACGACTTCAGAAAAATCTGTCGCCAGCGCATCGGGCAATACAAAGCGATCCGCCAGCACGTAGTCGATCCACGGCGCGCCGGAGGTGCCCGGGTAGGCCAGCCAGTTGACCTGTATCGGTGCGGGTCGCATGGCTAGTACCTCGGGGGTGCCGCCGCCGCCCCAGCCGCGCAAATCGAACAGCATGTCGATGCCTTCGGAACGAATGCGTTCCGCAGTGCGCGCATGTGCAAGGCCAGCGACATCGTGCATCCGGGTGGCCGCCAGCAATCGCTGGCGGATGGGGCTGTGGTCATCGTGGTTGAGCGCGAATAGATGTGCTTCCACTTCGCGTTCCGAACGCAAGGCTTCGAAGAACGCTACCGTCAGAAGACCCGTGGGATGTGAGCCGAAACCATTCGACAGGAATCCCAGACGCAGTGGTCCCGTCCGCTCCTGCCGTTGCACCGGCGGCAGCGGGCGGATCTGCCGGGCGATATCGGCTGCGCGGAGGCGGGCGCAGGCCAGTTGGTCGGCGGGAGCGGCCTCCTCGCTGAGGAAGGCGAACGGCTCCACGAAACCCTGGCCGTCGCGGATCGCGTTGCGGATGTGCCTGGACAACCGGTCCAGGTCGCGCCAGTCACACAACCTGCGCCGCGCATTCAAAAGGTGTGCGGCGAAGATCGGATGTCCGGGCATCAACTGGAAGGCCCGTTCATAGGCTTGCGAGGCGCCTTCCATGTCGGGCAAGTCTTCCAGGGCATGCCCCAGCCAGAGCGCGATTCCGGGGTGTTGCGGCACCTGCGCCAGGGCGTGCCGCAATGCCTCCACGGCCTGTGGGTGCCTGCTCTGCATCCAGTACGCGCGCCCCTGGCGGGCAAGTGCTTCCGGATGCGAGGGGCGCAGCGCCAGTGCATGTTCCGCTGCGCGCAGGCCGGCATCGGCGTCGTTGTGATCCAGTTCGGCCTCGGCGAGTGTCACCCAGGCGAGGAAATCCCGGGGCTGGCGGTGCGCGGCTTCGCGCAGTTGCATCAGTTCCCGTGGCACGCGCTGATGATTCATGGAAGGTGTCGCCGCCAGAGGGTCAATTCGCCGTGATCACGCCACATCATGCAGGAAGGGGTGCTTTCGGCGCAGTGGGCATGCTTCGGGAGCCAGGATCAAGCGGCCTCGGTGAGGCGTGCCAGTTCGTCGGCCTGGTATTCGCGGGTCAGCGGGTCGATCAGGGGGTCGAGTTCGCCTTGCATGATGTTGGGCAGGTCGTACAGGGTCAGGCCTTCCACGCGATGATCGGTGATGCGGCCCTGCGGGAAGTTGTAGGTGCGGATGCGCTGGCTGCGGTCGCCACTGCCTACCTGCAGGCGGCGTGATTCGGCCTGCGAGGCGATCTGCTTGCTGCGTTCGGCATCCAGCAGCTGGGCCTTTAGGCGTTTCATGGCTTTGTCGCGGTTGGCGTGTTGCGAGCGCTCGGTCTGGCAGTCCACCACCACGCCGCTGGGGACGTGGGTGATGCGGATGGCCGATTCGGTCTTGTTGACGTGCTGCCCGCCGGCGCCGGAGGAGCGGAAGGTGTCCACCTTCAGGTCGGCCGGATTGATGGTGATGTCGTCCACCTCGTCCACGTCGGGGATGATGGCGACCGTGGCGGCGGAGGTGTGGATGCGGCCCTGGGATTCGGTGTCCGGCACGCGCTGCACGCGATGGGTGCCGGATTCGAATTTCAATCTGGAGAAGGCGCCACGTCCGCTTACCCGCGCAACGATTTCCTTGAAGCCGCCGTGTTCGCCGGGATTGTCCGATTCCACTTCCACTTTCCAGCCCTTGCGTTCGGCATAGCGGGCATACATGCGGAACAGGTCGCCGGCGAAGATGGCGGCTTCGTCACCACCGGTGCCGGCGCGGACTTCCAGGAACAGGTTGCCTTCATCGCGCGGATCGCGCGGAACCAGCAACAGGGTCAGGGTGCCATCCAGCTCAGCAAGACGGGCTTCGGCGGCGGCGGTTTCCTCGGCGGCGAGTTCGGCCAGTTCCGGGTCTTCGCGCATGGCCTGTGCGGCGGCCAGGTCGCGGCGGGCGGCGGCTTCATCGGCCAGGGCGGTGGCGAGGGGTTCCAGTTGCGCGAATTCACGCGAATAGTTGCGGAAGCGCTCGTTGTCCGCCACCACGTCGGGTTCGGAGAGCAGGCGTTCCAGTTCGACGCGGCGTTCGGCCAGCGCTTCCAGCTTACGGCGCAGGGTCGGCGTCATCGTCTTGTCGGGACTGAGGGGAGGTGGCGCTCGGGGCAAACAGGCGGTCGGCGGCGCGGGTCAGCTCGCTGTCGCCACTCAATGCGGCTTCGCGCAAGGCGGCGGTGGGCGGGTGCAGCAGCCGGTTGGTCAGCGTGTGGGCCAGGAAGTCGAGGACTTCGTTCGCGTCGCGGCCATTGGCCAGCTGCTGGCGCGCCTTGGCCAGCACATCTTCGCGGGTGGTGTGGCCCAGCGCACGCAGGCGCTTGAGCGGTTCGTGGTTGGAGCTGGCCTGCAAGGTTTCCAGGTAACGGGCGACCTGCAGATCGATGATGGCCTCGGCGGCTTCCGCGGCCTGGCGCCGGTTGCGGCGATTGTCTTCGACCGCGCGCTCCAGGTCATCGACGGTATACAGGTAGGCATCATCCAGTTCGCTGACACCGGCTTCGATGTCGCGGGGGACGGCCAGGTCGAACAGCAGCATGGGTTTGTGGCGCCGCCGCGAGAGGGCATCCGCGACCTGGGTGCGGCTCAGCACGGGTTCGCGGCTGGCGGTGGCCGAAAACACGATGTCGGCTTCGGCCAGGTGACGGTCCAGTTCGGTCAACGGCAGGGCATAGCCACCGTGGCGGGTGGCCAGTTCCTGGGCGTGGGCCAGGGTGCGGTTGGCGATCAGCAGGCGCCGGACACGGCCGTCGCTCAAATGCTTGGCAGCCAGCTCGATGGTCTCGCCGGCGCCGATCAGCAATACCGTGGATTCGCTCAGGCGCGCGAACGAATTCTGCGCCAGGCGTACGGCAGCCGAGGCCACCGACACCGGATTCGCGCCGACGCGGGTATCGGTGCGCGCGCGCTTGGCCACGGCGAAGCTCTGCTGGAACAAACGGTCCAGCCGGTTGCCCAGTACGCCATGCTCGCGCGCGGTCATCCAGGCATCCTTCACCTGGCCGAGGATCTGCGGTTCGCCCAGCACCATGGAGTCCAGGCCCGTGGCCACCCGGAACAGGTGGCGCACGGCATCGGCATCGGCATGCCGGTACAGATAGGCATGCAGGCCTTCGGCGTACTCATTCAGCCAGCCGGCCAGTTGCTCGGCATCCGGGGTGACGGCATACAGTTCGGTGCGGTTGCAGGTGGACAGCAGCGCAGCCTCGGACACCTGCGGCAACGCGCGCAGCGATGCCAGCGCGGACGGCAGCGATCCCGCGTCGAACGCAATGCGTTCACGCAGGTCGACCGGCGCGGTCTGGTGGTTGAGTCCGAGTACCCACAACGTCATCGTTCAGGTGCTTGCGTTAAGCTGCTGGCGACAGATTCCGCCATTTTAAGGCCCGGTGCGTCCCGATGCCCGCAATGATTCGCATCTTCGCCATTTTCCTGTTGCTGGCACCACTTTCCGCTTGGGCAAAGGGGCAGGCGCCAGAGGAAAAGGATGATGCCCTGACCGCCGTACTGGCGGGCGAGTTCGCCTACCAGGCAGGCCAGCTTCCGGAAGCGGCACGCTGGTACCTGCAAGCGGCCCGGGAGGGTGATGACGCCGGATTGGCAGAGCGCGCTACCCGGATTGCACTGCTGGCCGGGGATGACACGGGTGCCGCGCAGGCGCTGCGTCTGTGGCGGGCGCGGGCGCCCGAATCACTGGCGATGGGGGCAGCGGAGGCCACCTTGGCGCTGCGCCGGGATGCATCGCGCGTGGCCTTGCGGGAATTGCGTGCCTTGCTGGCGGCGCCGGAGGGGCAGGGATGGCGTTATGCACTCAGGGCCCTGGCCAGTGGCGGCAAGGATCCCGCGCTTTCCGCCCGGCTGCTGGGGCGCTTGATGGATGAGGGGGCCATTCCCGACAACCTGCAGGCGTGGTTGATGTTTGCCGGGCTGGCGCAGCAATTGGACCAGCCTGATCTGGCTGAGCGCATGGTGGCGGATACCGTCCGCCGCTTCCCCAATGAGCCGCGGGTCGCGCTGCTGCATGCCAGCCAATTGCGCAATGCCGGACGCAAGGACGAGGCGCGCCAAGTGCTGCTGGCCATGCATGACACCGCGCTGCTGGTTCCCGAACTTCGCCTGTCGATTGCGGCCGAATACGATGCCATGGGCGACGCGCGCGCGGCGGCCGGCGTACTCGCGCTAGGCGACCAGGACAACCACAGCTATGCGCTGCGCGCCTCCCTGCTGGCCAAGGTGGAGGACAAGGAGGCCCTGGCGGCGCTTTACGAAGAGCTTCGCGTGGGCTCCAGCCAGCCGGACCCGGCGCGCCGTCTGCTGTTGGGACAGGTGGCGGAATTCCTGGAGCACCACGAGGATGCGCTGGTCTGGTATCGCAGCGTGCCGGGTGGGCAGGTGGCCATCGAGGCGCGGCTGCGCGCCGCCAATGTCCTGTACACGCTGGGGCGCAAGGAGGATGCGTTTGCCGAGGTGCGTGCCATGCAGCGCGATGCAGCCATTGATGAGGAGGCGCGCCGCGCGGCGTATCTGGTCGAGGCCGAGTTGCATCAGAAAGGCGAGGGCAAGGCGGAAGAGCTGGATGCCCTCGCGCGTGGCCTGGCCGCTTATCCGGATGATCCTGCGCTGCTGTATGCGCGCGGGTTGACGTGGGAGCGGCGTGACGACATCGAGCGTGCCGAGGCCGATTTCCGCCGCATCCTGGTGACGGATCCGGAGAATGTCGCCGCATTGAATGCATTGGGCTACACCTTGGCGGATCGCACCACGCGCTATCAGGAGGCCCTGGAGTTGATCGATCGTGCCCGTGCCGCGCAGCCCGAGAACGCCGCCATCATCGACAGCTATGGCTGGGTGCTGTACCGGCTGGGCCGTCACGAAGAGGCGCTGGTGCACCTGCGCCATGCCTTCACCCTGATGAAAGACCCCGAAGTCGCGGCGCATATCGGCGAAGTGCTGTGGGTGCTGGGCCGGCAGGACGAAGCACGCCATTACTTCGATGAAGCACGCAAGCTGGACCCCGAAAACCGGTCGCTGCTGCGCGCGCTGGAGCTCACCGGCGCATGAAATCCCTCCGTGTCCTGTTGGCGGCTTGCTGTCTGTTGCTTTCGGCGTGCGCAACGCGAGGGCCGCAGTTGCCGCCCGTCATCGATGATCCGGAAACACGGGCGGCTGCCGAGGCGCAGCAGGCCATCCGGGCGGCTTGGCTGTATCGCCAGCCGGAATGGGCCTTCGATGGACGTGTTGCCGTAAGCACTGCCGGCAAGGGCGGCAGTGGCCGGATCGAGTGGCGACAGAATGGACGCCAGTACCAGGTGTCGCTCAGTGCGCCGGTGACCCGGCAAAGCTGGCGGCTGACCGGCGATGTGCATTCCGAGGCCGGCAGACTGGAAGGCCTGGAGGGGGGTGTCCGCGAGGGCGAGTCCGCCGAAGACCTGTTGCGGGAGGCCACCGGTTGGGACATTCCGGTCAATGCCTTGGCCGATTGGGTTCGTGGCCTGGCGGCGGCGGGCTATCCGGCCGAGCCCATGCGGTTTGCCGAAAACATGCGTTTGCGCGGGCTGGAACAGGCGGGTTGGCGCATTGAATATCCCCTCTGGTTCGACCCGGAAGGCGACCGCCCAAGCCTGCCGAAGCGCATCGATGCGACGCGCGAGGATGGCAGCCGGGTGCGCCTGATCGTGGATCGCTGGGATTTCCCGGCGCCATGAGCAGCCCTGATGGCATCACCGGATGGTCGTCGTGGCCGGCCCCGGCCAAGCTGAACCTTTTCCTGCAGATCACCGGTCGGCGGGCGGATGGCTACCACGAGCTGCAGACCGTGTTCCGTCTGCTGGATTGGGGCGATACGGTCAATATCCGGGTCCGCAACGATGGCGCCATCCGCCGCGTCGGGGATTCGGTCCAGGGGGTTGCAGAGGCCGATGACCTGATGGTGCGTGCTGCGAATATTCTCAAAAATGAGATCAATTGCAGTAAAGGTGCGGACATCTCCGTCGAAAAACGCATTCCTGCGGGTGGTGGCTTCGGGGGCGGCTCATCCGATGCAGCCACCGTATTGGTCGTGCTGAATCGACTCTGGGGTGGTGGTCTGGATGCAGATGCGCTGGCGGCGCTGGGTGTGGGCCTGGGGGCCGATGTGCCGGTTTTCGTGCGGGGCGACAACGCCTGGGCCGAAGGCGTGGGGGAGCGGCTGACGCCCCTGGCCTTGCCTCCTGCTTGGTATGTGGTGGCGGATCCGGGCGTCCATGTGCCTACGGCGGCCTTGTTTCAAGCTGCTGAATTGACGAGGAATGCTGCGCCCGCGATAATGTCGGACTTCGTTTCAGGTGCTCTGTCCGGTAACGCGTTCGAGCCCGTGTTGCGTCACCGCGAACCTGCCGTCGAGGCCGTGTTCGAGGTGCTTTCGCGCATAGGCAAGCCGCGGTTGACCGGGTCGGGCAGCGGCTGTTTCGTCGAATTCACCACGCGTGGGTCCGCCGAAACCGCGCTCGCGGCGCTGCCGGCTGGCGTGAATGCCTGGCTTGCTGCAGGCGTGATGCGTTCGCCATTGCTGGATGCACTCGAAACGAAAACGCCATAGGGGCGTCGCCAAGTGGTTAAGGCACCAGGTTTTGATCCTGGCATGCGTAGGTTCGAATCCTTCCGCCCCTGCCAATCCCGGCTTTCAAGCCAACCGCGCGGTCAGAGCGAAGCGGAGTAGCAAGACATGAACGAAGATCGGAATTTGTTGGTCTTCTCGGGCAATGCGAACAAGCCGCTGGCACAGGCGATCTGTCGCGAGCTCGGGGTGCGTCCCGGCAAGGCCCTGGTTTCCACGTTCTCGGACGGCGAAGTCCAGGTCGAGATCGAAGAAAACGTGCGCCGGCAGGAAGTCTTCGTCGTGCAGCCGACCTGCGCGCCCAGTGCGGAAAACCTGGTGGAATTGCTGGTGCTGATCGACGCGCTCAAGCGCGCATCGGCGGCCAGCGTGACCGCGGTGGTGCCGTATTTCGGTTATGCCCGGCAGGATCGCCGGCCGCGTTCGTCGCGGGTGCCGATCACCGCCAAGGTGGCGGCCAAGATGTTCGGTGCAGTGGCGGCGGACCGTGTGCTGACGGTGGATTTGCATGCCGACCAGATCCAGGGCTTCTTCGACATGCCGGTGGACAACGTGTATGCCTCGCCGCTGTTGCTGGCGGACATCTGGCGCGCCTACGGCACCGAGAACCTGATCGTGGTGTCGCCGGACGTGGGTGGCGTGGTGCGTGCGCGTGCAGTCGCCAAGCGGCTGGACGACGCGGACCTGGCCATCATCGACAAGCGCCGGCCGCGCGCCAACGTGTCGACGGTGATGAACATCATCGGTGACGTGGAAGGCAAGGCCTGCGTGCTGGTGGACGACATCGTGGATACGGCCGGCACCCTGTGCGCGGCGGCGGCGGCGCTCAAGGAGCGCGGCGCCACCAAGGTGGCGGCGTACTGCACGCACGCCGTGTTGTCCGGGCCGGCAGTGAACAATCTCAACGCTTCGGTGCTGGACGAACTGGTGGTGACCGACACCATCCCGCTTTCGCCCGCCGCGAAGGGTTGTTCGAAGATCCGCCAGCTCAGCGTGGCTGAGTTGTTGGCGGAAACCATTCGCCGTATCGCCTTCGGCGAATCGGTGAGTTCGTTGTACGTGGATTAAGGGCGGTGATTCGGAATTCGTGACAGCTTTTGATTTGCAAGCCACGAATCGCCAATCACTGCTCCAAACTGGCTCTCCTGGTCGCGGGAGAGTCGTCAAAACCGCCGCGAGGCGGTTCATCAACTGAAAGGTAGTTGCAACAATGTCGAACACACATGAAATCAAGGTCCAGCGCCGCGAAGACGAGGGTAAGGGTGCGAGCCGCCGCCTGCGTCACGCCGGCCACGTGCCTGCCATCGTCTATGGTGGCGAACTCAACCCGGTCAGCATCCAGCTGGAACACAATGAAGTCTGGCTGGCCAGCCAGAACGACTGGTTCTACTCGTCCATCCTGGCCCTGAGCCTCAATGGCGACGTGCAGAAGGTCCTGCTGCGTGACATCCAGCGCCATCCGTACAAGCAGCAGATCATGCACCTGGACTTCCAGCGCGTGAACGAGAATGAGCTGCTGCGCGCCGCGGTGCCGTTGCACTTCATCAACGAAGACAAGTCGCCGGCTGGCAAGTCCGCGGAAGTCGTGGTGACCCACGAACTGAAGGAAGTGCATATCGCTTGCTTGCCGAAGGACCTGCCGGAATCCATCGAAGTGGACCTGGCCAATCTGGCCGTGGGCGACATCGTCTACCTGTCCGACCTGAAGCTGCCGGCGGGCGTGGAAATCCCCGAACTGAAGTTGGGCAAGGACCACGACGATGCCGTGGTGACCGCCAAGCATGGTCGCGAAGAGGCGGCTGCCGATGCACCGGCGGCTACCGAAGTGCCGGCCACCAAGTCCAAGAAGGACGACAAGTAA
>JBQGFJ010000115.1:0-12093 GCA_052040085.1 Pseudoxanthomonas sp. | reverse complement strand
CGCGAGGTGCAGGGTAGGGACGAGTGCGATAAGGCGAGGGCTGCGATGGAATCACGCCGCGCGCGATCAGCCGGCGGCCATCGTCGTAACGCAGTTCGGTGATTTCGGCAGGCTGGCGGGTGGCGCGGACGAAGTGGGTCTGGCCCACGGGTGCCCATTCGCGCTGGCCATGTCCGGTGCCGATACTCTGCCGTGCGGCTTGGGTATCTGCGTGGGCGGATTCGGCATGGTTTCCGGCAGCAGGCGCGGCCTCGTGCATGCGGCCACGTGCAATGGGCGGTGAAGGGAGCGGGCGGGGTGTTGATTCGCGGAATACCGCCAGGCCGATCACGCCGACGTTGCCGGGCCGGCCGGTGCGTGCCGCGTAGCTGTCGTCGATGTCGGTGAACACGAATTGCGCCACGTCATCCAGCGACTTGCGCCAGCCGGTGATTTCAGCGCTTTCCCACGGCGCCAGTACATAACCTGCTTGGGAAGGATGTGCCGTCTGTCCGTTCACGGCATTGATGCCGTCCACCGAGAGCACGACCAGCACCCGCTGTCCGGTGGTGTTGGTCATGCGCACGCTGTAGCGATGGCCGGGCGTGCCGGCAACCCAGCGATCGCCACGGTAGGGATGTCCCGGAAGCCATTGGCCTGTATCTCGATCGATGATGGATACCTCGACCAGGGGACCGGCGCTGGCCCTGCCTGCCAGGGACAGCAACAGGGCCAGGAAGCAAAGCAGGGATGTGCGTGACATGGGCGTTCTCCGTGATGGGTATCGACTGGAACGTGCCGATACCGGCATCGGGGTTGCCCCGGCAGCGGTTAAACTTGGTCCGTTCACACTTTTCCAGCGAATGACGCAATGAAGACCCGTGTTCTGACAGGCATCACCACCTCCGGCACGCCACACCTTGGCAATTACGTGGGCGCCGTGCGTCCTGCCGTGGCCGCCAGCCGGGCGCAGGACGTGGAGAGCTTCTACTTCCTGGCCGACTTGCACAGCCTGATCAAGGCCCAGGACCCGGCGCGCACGCAGCGCTCCACGCTGGAGATCGCCGCCACCTGGCTGGCGGCCGGGCTGGATCCGGACAAGGTGTGGTTCTACCGACAGAGCGATGTGCCGGAGATCAATGAACTGACCTGGTTCCTGACGTGCGTGGCGGGAAAGGGCATCCTCAACCGTGCGCATGCCTACAAGGCGGCGGTGGACAAGAATCGTGCGGAGAACGAGGACGATGATGCCGGCGTCACGGCCGGGTTGTTCATGTACCCGGTGCTGATGGCGGCCGACATCCTGATCTTCAATGCACGCAAGGTGCCGGTGGGCCGTGACCAGATCCAGCACATCGAAATGGCGCGCGATTTCGGCCAGCGTTTCAACCACGTGTACGGCAAGGAGTACTTTGCCTTGCCCGAGGCGTTGATCGACGACAACGTCGCCACGTTGCCCGGCCTGGATGGCCGCAAGATGAGCAAGAGCTACAACAACACGATTCCGTTGTTCACTTCGCGCGAAGAGTTGAAGAAACTGGTCTCCTCCATCCTGACCGACTCGCGCGGGCCGGGTGAAGCCAAGGACACCGAGGGCTCGGCCCTGTTCCAGCTGTACCAGGCTTTTGCCAGTGGCGAGGAAACCGCGGCATTTGCACAGGCGTTTGCCGATGGCATTGGCTGGGGCGATGCCAAGCAGAAGCTGTTCGAGCGTATCGATGCGGAAATTTCGCCGCTGCGCGACAAGTACGAGACGCTGGTCGCGCGCCCGGCAGACATCGAAGCGGTGTTGCGCGATGGCGCACAGCGCTTGCGCCAGAAATACGCCACGCCCTTCCTTGCGGAATTGCGCGAGGCCGTCGGCCTGCGTGATCTCTCCCGCCAGCAGGTGCCGGCAGGCAAGGTGGAGGTCGACAAGGCGGCACTGCCGCAATTCAAGCAATACCGGGAAAAAGAAGATGCCCGCTTCTACTTCAAGCTGGTGGACGGTGATGGCGAAGTACTGGTGCAGAGCAGTGGATTCGACTCTCCCCGCGACGCCGGCCAATTGATCGCGGTGATCAAGCAGGTGGATCGTGCCGATGCGCTGGAAACGCCGGAAATCGTGTTGCAGGTGCCGGTCGATCGCGTGCTGGCTGCCTTGCAGGCGCTGCGCGACGCGGAGGCGTGAAATGCCCTACCTGGCGATCGTGCTGTTCATGCCGTGGTTCCTGCTGATTGGTGCCCTGTTCTGGCTGTTTCCCCGGCAACCGCGCAACGCGCGGCGCAAGGGTTTCGATACGCTGGCGCTGCTGGTGGCCTTTGCGTTGAGCATAGCCGGCATGCAGTGGGGTTATGCACTGGGGGCGTTGGATGCGTCGGCGGGTGCCATCTGGAAGCAGGTACTGGCGACGTTGGTGGCCTATGGCGCCTTCCTGGCGGCCATGAGCATCGCCGTGCCGTTGCGGCAATGGTGGCTGGGCCGCGGCTGAATGCGACCAAAGCCGGGTCCGTGCGCGCGGGATACAGGCGCTAGAATCGTCATAACACCGCCAGCACTCGCCAGCGCATGAATGAACACGGCATCCATGTCGTCGATACGGCTTTCCAGCGTGATCATTTCGACGCCGCCTACCTGATTGTCGAGAGCGGACGCGCTGCATTCGTCGATTGCGGCACCAATCACTCGGTTCCCTTGTTGCTGCAAGCGCTGGAACAAGCCGGGTTGTCGCCTTCCGATGTTGATTGGGTGCTGCCGACGCATGCGCACCTGGATCATGCCGGTGGTGCGGGGCTGCTGATGCAGCAGTTGCCGAATGCACGGCTGGTGGCGCATCCGCGTGCCGCGCCGCATCTGATCGATCCCGCGCGCCTGATCGCCGGAGCCACGGCGGTGTATGGCGAGGAAGAAATGCAACGCAGCTACGGGCAGATCCAGCCCGTGCCAACAGAGCGCGTGGTGGTGGCGGAAGATGGACATACCGTTGCGCTGGCCGGTCGCACCTTGCTGTTCCTGGATACGCCGGGCCATGCACGGCACCACTATTGCGTGTGGGATGAACGCAGCCGCTCCTGGTTCACCGGTGACACCTTCGGCTTGTCCTATCGTGAGCTGGACAGCGCGCAAGGTGCTTTCATTCTTCCCACCAGCTCACCGGTGCAGTTCGAACCGGAGCCGTTGAAGGCTTCCATCCAGCGAATGCTGGATCATGCGCCGCGCTGGATGTGCCTGACCCACTATGGTGCGGTTGGCAACGTGGAAAAGCTTGCGGAGGATCTGTTCGAGCAGATCGATGCCATGGTCGCCATCGCGCGCAGTTGCGATGGCATCCCGGACCGGCACCGTTGCCTGGTGGCGGCGTTGACCGCGTTGTACCTGGAGCGCGCCCATGCACATGGCTGTCCGCTGGATGATGCTGGCGTGCAGCGGGTGCTGGCGATGGATATCGAACTCAATGCACAAGGCCTTGCCTGTTGGCTGGATCGTGACCGGCGCTAAGGATCCTCTGAACAACTGTCGTCATCCCCGCGAAGGCGGGGATCAAGCGACTCCATGTCACTGAAAGCAAAGACACTGGATGACCGGACATGCGTCCGTTGAAAAGCGATGACCGGACATGCGTCCGTTGAAAAGCGATTCCCGCCTTCGCGGGAATGACGAGCAGAAGCATGGTTGTTCAGACTTTCCCTAACGCAATGTGAGGGCTGCCATGGCGTTATCGGCAAGCAATGCGAACCGTCTGGCTTACACTCGGTCTCCAGTCCCCACCGGAAATCTGCCTTGAACAAGAAGATCCTGTTGCTCGCACTGTGGCCATTGGCTGCGTTCTCTGTCCATGCCACTGAGGTTCCGGGCGGCGGCATCGATGCGAAGGCGCTGTCGGAACACGTGCGCGTGCTGGCATCGGATGCATTCGAAGGCCGTGCCCCGGCCACGCCGGGCGAAGACAGGACGATTGCCTATCTGTCCGAAGAATTCCGCAAGGCGGGCCTTGCACCGGGCGGGGACGATGGCGGTTGGATCCAGGCCGTGCCGCTGGTGCGCACGCAGGTGGTGGGACCCGCGACGGCATCGCTCACGATGGATGGGCAAGCCCGGGCGTTGCGCAATGGCGAAGACATCACCTTGCAGAGCCTGCAGCCGGTGCAACGGGTCAAGGTGCAGGACGCCCCGCTTGTGTTCGTCGGTTATGGCATCGATGCTCCGGAACGTGGTTGGGACGATTACAAGGGCATCGATCTCGCCGGAAAGATCATGGTCGTGCTGGTCAACGATCCGGATTTCGAAACCTCTCAGCCCGGCGCCTTCGATGGCCGTGGCATGACTTACTACGGACGCTGGACCTACAAATTCGAGGAGGCTGCACGGCAGGGTGCGGCAGGCGTGTTGATCGTGCACGAGACCGCGCCTGCGGCCTATGGCTGGGCCACGGTGCGTGCATCGGGTCTGTCGCCGGTGTTCGATATCGAGCGCAAGGATGCCATGGCGCACCACGTTCCCTTGCGCGGCTGGCTGCATCGTGACGTGGCGGTGGCGCTGTTCGAACAGGCAGGCCTGGATTTCGAGGAGCAGAAGCGCAAGGCGCAGCAGACGGATTTCCAGCCCGTAGTGCTGGGCGATGCCATGTTGTCGGCGGACTTCGCGCTTGAGCACGAGCGCGTGGTGACACGCAATGTGGTGGGCAAGCTGACGGGCAGCACCTTCCCGGACGAGACGGTGATCTATTCCGGGCACTGGGATGCCTTCGGCCTGGGCGAGCCGGATGCGAAGGGCGATCCGGTCCGGCGCGGCGCCATCGACAACGCCACTGCGGTGGCGGCATTGATCGAATTGGGGCGCGTGTTTGCGGCAGGCCAGCGTCCGCAGCGTTCTTTGCTGTTCATCGCGCTGACCGCCGAGGAAAAAGGCCTGCTGGGGGCCAGTCACTACGCGGCGCATCCGCTGGTGCCACTGGAAACCACCGTGGCAGTGCTGAATATCGAAATGCTGAGTCCCGATGGCCCCACGCGCGATATCGCCACGTGGGGCAATGGGCGTGTTTCGTTGGAGCAGGATTTGTCCAACGTGGCCGAAGCGCGTGGGCGCTACTGGTCACCGGACCCCAATCCGGAAGCAGGTTTCTTCTATCGCGCGGACCACTTTGCTTTCGCGCGTGCGGGGGTCCCGGCGATCACCGTCGGTGCGGGCCTGGACCGGCTGGAAGGTGGCATTGAAAGTGGCAAGGCCTTGCGCGAGGCTTACTTCGCCAATTGCTACCACCAGCCTTGCGATGCATGGAGTGAGAGCTGGAATACGGAAGGTCAGGCGCAGGACGTGACCTTGCTGTATGACCTGGGTGCGCAACTGGCCAATAGCCGCCAATGGCCCCAGTGGCAGGAAGGGTCCGAGTTCAAGACCGTGCGTGACAGCAGCACTGTGCTGAGACCTTAGTGCATGTGTTGTGCGATCCGTGGTGTGGACTCCCGCCCCGGGCACGATCGGCCAAACCGGACCCGTGCCATGCCAAGGGGAGTAATGACACGGCCCGGGACTGCTCCTATGACTGTGCCGCCCGTGCCAATGCTCGGTAAACGGTGTCCAATGCGTCTACAGCGGCTCGCAGGCAGGTCGGCTCACCATCATTGACCACGATGTCATCGGCCAGGGCCAACCGCTCCGTGCGGGATGCCTGGGCGGTGAGCATGCGCTCAGCCAGGTCGCCATCGATGCCATCGCGTTGCATCAACCGCGATTTTTGCAGTGAGCGCGGGGCATCCACCACCAGGATGCGGTCCAGCCATGGATAGGCGCTGCGTCCGCCGCCTTCGACAAGCAGCGGGATCATTGCCACCGAATAGGGGCCTGGTGCCGCTTGGCATTCCGCGCGCAGGCGCTGGCGAATGATGGGGTGCAGGATCCCTTGCAAAGTCCGGCGCTCCTCGTCGTTCCCGAAGATGCGCGCCCGCAATGCGGCGCGATCCAGCCTGCCTTCGTGGTCCAGGAGGGCGGTGCCGAAATGGTCCGTCACGGCGGCCAGAGCCGGCTGCCCGGGCTCCACGATTGCACGCGCTACCCGGTCGGCATCGGCTACGGTTACGCCAAGTGACAGGAAGGATTTCTCCAGCGCACTCTTGCCGGACGCAATGCCCCCTGTCAGGCCGATGATGTAATCGCTCATGGACGCATTATGGCTTGGCTGCAGGAGTGGGCGCTGCCCGCAGAAAGGTATTCAGGCAAGGTAGCCAGGACAAGGTCACTGGCCGCACCCGGGGTTGCGAGGTGGATCATTGTTCCGGGAGTGACCCCGGGGGCGCTTTACTTCCCGGCCAGCGTGCTTTCCCCATCTGTGGAAAGCGGCGAGACCCGGGACCGTTCCTACAAACCTGCGAGTCGCAGGTAGGCCCCGATGATCTGGTCGCCCCAGAAGAACACGATCCAGCCCGCGATGGCCAGGTAGGGGCCGAAGGGAATGGGGGTGGCCTTGTCGCGGCCCTGGCTGTAGAGCCAGATCGAACCGACGATGGCTCCCACCACGGAGGACAACAGGATGATGGGAATGATGCCTTGCAGGCCTACCCAGGCACCCAGGGCGGCCAACAGTTTGAAGTCACCATGCCCCATGCCTTCCTTGCCGGTCAGTTGACGGAATACCCACCAGACCGTCCACAGCGACATGTAGCCGGCAATCGCGCCCAGCAGGGCGGGTTTGGCTGGCATGAACAGGTTGTCCAGGCTCGCGATCAAGCCCAGCCACATCAAGGTGAGGGTCAATTGGTCCGGCAATAATCGCGTGCGCAGGTCAATGCCGGACAGCGCGACCAGGAAGCAACTGAATACGGAAGCGGCAAACCCCTGCCAACCGAACCCGAAGCGCCACACGGATGCCATCACCAGCAGCGCGGTGATCAGCTCCACCAACGGGTATTGGATGGAAATGGGGGTATGGCAGTTGCGGCATTTGCCACGCAGGGCCAGCCAACTGATCAGCGGGATGTTTTCGTACCAGGCCAGCTTGTGCTTGCACTGCGGGCAGTGCGAACCCTCTATGACCACCCCGGGTGGCGGAGGGTCGTACAGGTCCGGCAGCTCCAGGATCTCCCGCGCATCGCGCTTCCACTGCCATTCCAACCGCCGCGGCAGGCGCAGGATCACCACGTTGAGGAAGCTGCCTACCGCCAGGCCCAGGACTGCCGCAACCGGATACCCCAGCTCGGGGTGCTGATCAAGGAATGCCATGCGGGGCCTTAGCCCATCACCGTCATCGCGATCTTGAAGATCGGCAGGTACATGGCAATCACGATGGAACCGACCATGGTGCCGATGACCACCATCACGAAGGGTTCGATGAGGCTGGAAATCGCATCAACGGAGTTGTCCACTTCCTCTTCGTAGAATTCGGCCACCTTGAACAGCATCGCGTCCAGCGCACCGGCTTCTTCGCCGATGGCGGTCATCTGGATCACCATGTTGGGGAACAGGTTGCCCTGCTTCATCGCCAAGTTCAGTGGATAGCCCACGGCCACGTCGTCGCGCATGCGGTAGACGGCATTGGTGTACACACGGTTGCCGGTTGCCCCCGCCACGCTGTCCATGGCTTCCACCAGCGGCACACCGGCCTTGAAGGTCACCGCCAGGGTACGTGCGAAACGCGCGATGGAGGAGTTGTGCAAGACGCCGCCGATCACCGGTATCTTGAGCATTATCCGGTCCATGGTGTACTGCAACTTCGTGGATCGCTTGTAGAAGTAAATGAAGGCGACGATTGAGCCCACGGTGACCAGCAGGATGGCCCACCACCATTTCACCATCGCGGCCGAAATACCAAACACCAGCGCAGTGAAGGCCGGCAGGTCGGCGCCAAAACTCTTGAATTGCTCACTGAAGATCGGTACCACGTAGACCATCAGGATGGCGCAGACCAGGATGGCCACGGCAATGATGGTGGCCGGGTCGAACAGCGCCTTCTTGATCTTGCCCTTGATGGACTCGATGTTTTCCTTGTAGTCGGCAATGGTGGCCAACACCGTTTCCAGCGCACCCGAGGTTTCACCCGCACGTACCAGGTTGCGGTACAGCTCGTCGAACTGCACCGGGTGCTTGCTCATGGCCTCGTAGATGGAGGAGCCGCCCTCGATGTCGGTACGCAAGCTGTCGACCAGCTTCTTCATCCGCGGGTTCTTGTTGCCGTTGCTGATGATGTCCAGTGCCTGCACGATCGGCACGCCGGATCGCATCATGGTGGCAATCTGGCGGCTGAAGATGGCAATGTCCTTGGCGGAGATCGTCTTGCCGGCGCCGCCGAACAGCGGTTTTGGCTTGGGTTTCACCGTACCCGGCTGGATGCCCTGCTTTCGAAGCTCGGCGCGCAACAGGTTGGCATTCTTGGCCGCCTGGTCGCCCTTCATCTTGACGCCACGCTTGTCCACGCCTTCCCAGACGAACCTGGACAGTTGGCTGGTGGAGCGGTTGGCTGGTTCGGCCTTGCCGGCGGCAGTACGGGTTGCGGACATGTCGTTTCCCCTGGCCGGCTTCCCCGGCCGGACCTCAATGTCCCATGGTAGCGGTTTATGGGCGGATGTGAACCATCCCGGCCAGCCGATGGGACCCTTGGCATGTGATGCGGTGAGTGGATGGGGTGTGCCGGGTGGAGCCGATGCCCGCCGGGACCGAGGACTTCAGCAGGAGCCTTCCTGGTGCAAGGTGGTGTTGGAAGGCGGTCCGCGGGTGGAACAAGTCCCGGTACTACACGTCGCGCGCGAACGGCGAGGGGCCGTAGAAGCGCTCCAGGTGGACAGCCACTTCAGGCATTTCCTGCCGCAATACCTGCGGTGCCGAGAAGTGGTATTCGCTGGTGACGGCAAAGAACTCCTCCGGTGCTTCGGTGGCATAAGGATCGATGGCCGATGCATTGCCACGGTCGGCGGCATCGCATAAAGCATCGTAGGCCTGTTGGAAGTCGCGTGCCCATTGGCGTTGCCAGTGGCGCGGCAATGGCGGCGTACCATCCATTGCGCCATCGAGTGCATCCAGTTTGTGTGCCATTTCGTGCACTGGCAGGCAGAAGCCCGCATCGGGCTCGTCAATGTCGGAAAGCACGTCTGCCCAGGACAGCACCAGTGGACCGGCTTCCCAGGATTCGCCCGCCAACTCATCACTCCATTCGTGCAATACCCCTGCCGAATCCACGTGGCTGCGGTCCACGCGGAAGGCCTCCGGATACACGATGAGCTGTGACCAGCCTCGCAAGCCGGTTTCACCGAATTCCAGCAAGGGAAGGCAGCACAGGGCAGCCAATTGCAGCCGTTGGTGGCCATCCAGGGCAAGTCCCTCGACAGGAGTGATGGTTTTTTGATGCAGGAAGTGGCTACTCAGCACCCGCAAGCGTTCGCTGCGTGCTTCATCCAGTGAGGCAATGAGGGGTGTTGAAGCACATGCCATCCTCCATTCCGGGGAAGGGACAGCGGGTGGCTGGCGACGCAGGTGCCGCAGGAAGTGCCAACTGGTCAGCGGAACATCCCGGGGAGGAAGCTGTGCCACTTGGAATTGAGTACGCGAGGCGTGTCGGCTTCGCCGTCGCTGCTGCCGCCGTTGTTGGCGCGTGGCGTCTTGTTGCTTTCGGCTGGTGTCGCCACCGGCCATGCGGCGTACTTGGCGCGCAATGCCGTGCTGTGGGCACGCTCGGGAGCCTGTTCCGGGATATCGGTGGACTCCGTTGCATCGGCAGGGCATGTGCTGCCGATGTTGCGTCCGTTCTGGGCCAGGGCGGGCACGCAGGCAGACAGCAGGAGCAGGCCTGGCAGTAGCAGTGCGAGGGTGGGGCGTGACATGTCGATTCCTGTCGGCACTGTCGTGCTTTGTTCGCTATTCTTGCAAATATAGCCGGAATTCCTGCCATCTATCTGAACAGGGCTTGCCACCCGAGGGGTGGGCGGCAGGCCGGTGGGCTATCGCATAATGAGGCCCATGATCCTGTTTTCCGTCATGTGGCCAAGCGCCTGCAATCCTTTTTCCCGCATTGACCGCGATACGGTCGGGTGATGGAGGTGGCTGAGCGTGAGTTGTTGCATCGCCTGGCCGCGGGTCCGGTTTCCGGAAGCGTGCTGGCCCGCGAGCTGGGGCTGACCCGTGCGGCGGTCTGGAAGCGGGTCCAGGCCCTGCGGGATGCTGGAATCCCGATCGAGGCGCAAGCAGGGCATGGCTACGCCTTGCAACAGCCCCCCGAATGGCTGGATGCCGATGTCATCCTGGGGCATCTGCAGGACCGCGACCGGCACGGGGTGTCCTTGGAAGTGGCCTGGGCACCGGACTCCACCAACAGCCGGTTGCTGCTGCTGCCTGCTCCGGATACCGGGGCACGCATCCTGCTGGCCGAACGCCAGATGGCGGGGCGTGGCAGGCGAGGGCGTGCATGGGTGTCGCCCCTGGCAGCACATGTCTATCTGTCGGTTCAGCGCCAGTACTGCGGTGGACTGAGCAGGCTGGGTGGACTGAGCTTGGTGGCGGGCGTGGCTGTTGCCGAAGCCCTGCATGTTGCCGGCTTTGGCGAGGTTCAATTGAAGTGGCCCAATGACCTGGTGGTCCATGGGAGCAAGCTGGGTGGCATATTGGTGGAAGGGGGGGGCGAGCACGGTGGACCGGCACATGCGGTGGTGGGCGTGGGAATCAACGTGCGGATGCCCTTGGCGCAGGCCGCGGAGATCCACCAGCCATGGACGGATCTGCATGCGTGTGCCCAGGACAAGGGGATCACGGTTTCGCGCAATCGCCTGGCCGCGGACCTGCTGTCGTGGCTGCTGCCGGCGTTCGAGCTGTTCGACCGGGAGGGCCTGCAACCGTTTGTCTCGCGCTATGCCGCTTTCGACGCATTGCTGGGACAACAGGTGGATGTGCATTGGGGAAAGGAGTTGGTGACCGGGATTGCCGAAGGCATTGCGGCGGATGGTGCGTTGCTGGTGCGCGACGGGAAAGGCGTTCGTCCGTTCCATGCAGGGGAAGTCAGCGTGAGGACCTCATGAGTCGATGGTTGCTTGATCTTGGCAATACCCGGCTCAAGTGCGCGCCATTGCACGAAGATGGCCGTATCGGCGATGTGGTGGCGCTGGGGCATGACGAAAGCGTGTTCACGGCGGCGTTGGGCGACGCATTGCCTGCTCGCGGGGTGTCGGTCTGCCTGGCCAGTGTGGCTTCGCCGGCGTTGACCCAGGCGGTGCTGGAGGTGCTGGTGCAGCGCTTTCGTCGCATTTGCATTGCGCGCGTGCAGCCGGTATTTGCCGGTGTCCGGATAGGTTATGCACAACCTTCGCAATTGGGAGTGGACCGCTTCCTGGCGATGGTGGCCGCGCGTGCGCGCGCGCCTTCTTCGGCGTGGCTCGTGGTGGGCGTGGGCACGGCGGTGACCGTTGACTTGATGGATGCGCACGGCCGGCATCGCGGGGGGCGCATAGGGCCGTCGCCACGCTTGATGCGTGAGGCACTCCATCATGCGGCTGCGCATTTGCCAGCGGTAGGCGGTGAGTACGATGAATTCGCCACGTGCACCGAGGATGCACTGGCATCGGGGTGCGAAGGGGCTGCCATCGGTTTGATAGAACGCAGTTTGTTGCAGGCACAAGCCGTGCTTGGCGAGCCCCCGGGCCTGCTGCTGCACGGAGGAGGGTCGGAAGTGTTGGCATCCAGGTTGCCGGGAATGCTGTTGGCGCCTTCCTTGGTGTTGGAAGGGCTGGCTGCGTGGGCAAGGATGGGTATCGCGGCGGGTAACGGGATCGATAGGATCGAAACATGCTGATGCGCTCCGTGATTGTCCTGCTGGTGATATTCAACCTTGGGGTGGCTGCTTGGTGGATCACGCGGTCCGACCCACTGCCAGAACAGCCCGTGGCCATGCCCCGGGGCGTGCCGGAATTGCAATTGGTGGTTGGGCCGGTTGCGGTCGTCCAGCCGCAGGAACAGGTGCCGGCGGAAATGGAGGATGCCGTCACGGAGACGGCCGACTCCGGTGTGACCGGACAGTGTTTCAGCCTGGGACCGCTGCAGGACCGGGCAGCGGCGGAAGCTCTCGTGGTTTCCGCTGGTGCACGCGCAGCCAGAACGCGGATACGCGAAGCATCTTCTTCCGCAGCGGGCAGCTATCGCATCCATATGCTTCCTGCTGCCAG
>JBQGFJ010000114.1:0-5663 GCA_052040085.1 Pseudoxanthomonas sp. | reverse complement strand
GGATGAAAGTGCTGGTGACCGGCACCGCGGGGTTCATCGGTTCGCATGTGGCGATGCGGTTGCTGGCGCGTGGGGATGAGGTGGTCGGTATCGACAATCTCAATGACTACTACGATGTCACGCTCAAGCAGGCGCGCTTGGCACGGTTCCAGGATCATGCCGGCTATACGCATGTCACGGTAGATCTGGCCGATCGTGCTGCCATCGAGGCCGTATTCGAACACCACAAGCCGCAGCGGGTGGTGCATCTGGCGGCGCAGGCCGGCGTGCGCTATGCCGCGCAAAACCCGCATGTCTATGTCAGCAGCAATGTCACCGGCTTCCTGCATGTGCTGGAGGGTTGCCGTCATCATGGTGTGGAGCATCTGGTGTTCGCATCCACCAGTTCGGTGTACGGGGCCAATACCCGCATGCCGTTTTCGGAGCACCAGTCAACCGAACATCCGTTGACGTTGTATGCGGCCACCAAGAAAGCCAATGAGCAGATGGCGCACAGCTATGCGCATCTGTACGGCATTCCGAGTACGGGCCTGCGTTTCTTCACGGTGTATGGTCCGTGGGGACGCCCGGACATGGCGCTGTTCCTGTTCACCAAGGCCATCCTGGCCGGTGAGCCGATCAAGGTGTTCAACCATGGCCGGCACAAGCGCAGCTTCACCTACGTCGACGATATCGTGGAAGGCGTGATCCGCACCCTGGACAAGGTGCCGGACAAGGATGCGTCATGGAGCGGGGATGCGCCGGATCCGGCCAGCAGCGGCATGGCGCCGTATCGTTTGTACAACATCGGCAATGAGCAGCCGGTGGAGTTGCTGCGCTATATCGAGGTGCTGGAGCAGGAGCTGGGACGCAAGGCAACGATGGAAATGTTGCCATTGCAGGCCGGGGACGTGCCGGACACCGAGGCGGATGTGTCCGACCTGATTGCCGGCGTGGGTTATCGGCCCAAAGTGTCCGTGGAGCAGGGCGTTGCCGGGTTCGTGCGCTGGTACCGGGAGTACTACCGGGCCTGATGCCGGATCAACGCAGCGGAGGCGCCACGCCGCGTCCCGGCACCTGCACCAGGCGCAGCTCATCGGTATCGAGTTGCAGGGCGGTCAATTTGCCGCCCCATACGGCACCGGTGTCGATGGCGTGGACGCCGTGGCCGATCATCAGTCCCAGCGTGGACCAGTGGCCACACACGATCTTGAGGTCGCGCTCGACGCGCCCGGGGACTTCGTACCAGGGATACAGGCCTTGCGCCTGTGCACCCGGTGCGCCTTTTTCCTCGATCGCCATGCGGCCGCGTGGCGTGCAATAGCGCATGCGGGTGAGCACGTTGATGATGGCGCGCTGGCGGTCGAAGCCGGACAAGCCAGTCGACCAGTTGGGCTTGTCGCCGTACATGTTGCGCAACAGCTTGCGGTAATCATTGCCATGCAGCGTCTTCTCGACTTCGCGTGCGTAGCCCTCCGCCAGCGCGGTGGTCCACTTTGGCGATAGCCCGGCGTGGATCATCATCCAGCCGAGTTCGCGGTCTGCATGCACCAGTTTTCGCAGGCGCAACCAGTCGAGCAGTATTTCGGCGTCATCGGCCAGTACCACCCGCTGCAGGTCCGGATTCACCTTGCGCTTCTCGTCAGGCGAACGTTGTCCGATGGCCAGCAGCGAGAGATCGTGGTTGCCCAGCACGACTTCGCTGCAATCGCGCAGGGAATGCACCAGGCGCAGGGTTTCCAGTGACTGGCCGCCACGATTGACCAGATCACCACAAAACCACAACCGATCACGTGCAGGATCGAAGCGTATCCGATCCAGCAATTGCCGGGTGGCGTCATAGCAACCCTGCAGGTCGCCGATTGCCCAGACTGCCATCAGTGCAGGGTCCGCGGGATGGACAGGGTGAACACGGGGATGGGCGCATCGAAGCGGGTTCCATCATCGGCCTGCATCAGGTAGCGGCCCTGCATCGTGCCAAGCGAGGTTTCCAGCACGGCACCGGAGGTGTAGCGGAAATCCTCGCCGGGCCGCAGGCGGGGTTGCTCGCCGATAACGCCCTCGCCGTGGACTTCCTGCACCTTGCCATTGGCATCGGTGACGATCCAGTGGCGCTCGAGCAACTTCGCGGTGACGTTGCCGGTATTGCGGATATGGATGGTGTAGGCGAATACGAAACGATCTTCCGCCGGCACGGACTGCTCCTCCAGGAAGCGCGTGCTCACGTCGATCACGATGGCATGGTCGGCATCATTCATGCCGACAGTATATGCAAAGCGCTGCACTGCCTCCGTCAAGGACTCATGCAGGCAGGTTGGCCAGGCGAATGAATCCGTCCACGTCGATCTGTTCCGCGCGGGCATCCGGCCGCAATCCGGCTGCTTCGATCAAGGCGCCGTCGCAAACAGTGGACAGTGCATTGCGCAGGGTCTTGCGGCGTTGCCCGAAGGCCGCGCGGACGATGTCGGCAAAACGCCGGGGATCCTGTATGCCGATCTGCCCTGGCGCACGCGGCACCATACGTACCACCGCCGAATCCACTTTCGGGGGTGGCCGGAATGCGCCAGGAGGGACCGTGAACAAGGGCGTCACCGCGCAATACGCCTGCAGCATCACGCTGAGGCGGCCGTAGACCTTGCTGCCAGGCCCTGCGGCCATGCGGTCCACCACTTCCTTTTGCAGCATGAAGACCATGTCGCTGACGGCTTCGGCATGTTCCAGCACATGGAACAGGATGGGCGAGGACAGGTTGTAGGGCAGGTTGCCGACCAGGCGCAGCTTCCCTTCGTCGCCGGCCAGCTTGGCGAAATCCACCGCCAGGACGTCCTTGTGGATGATGGTCAACCGGCCAATGCTTTCGGAGGCTTCCATCAACGGCGTGATCAGGTCGCGATCGAATTCGATTGCGGTCAGTTCACCGTGCCGCTTGAGCAGCGGGAAGGTGATGGCCCCTTGGCCGGGACCGATCTCGACCAGCCTGTCGCCGGGCTGTGGATTCACCGCCTGCACGATCCGGTCGATGTAACTGCGGTCGGCGAGAAAGTGCTGGCCGAGGGATTTCTTGGGGGGCGCCTTGAAGTGCGTCATGGGAGAAGTATGCAGGCAATGACAGGTTTTGCAGGAGCGGCCTTGGCCGCGATGCCGTATGGGATGGCGGTCGTGGGCAGAGACCCACTCCTACGGAAGTGTGCTTTGTTTTTGGGGCTGTCCTAGATGATGTACTTATCTAGGACAGCCCCTTGTTTTTTGCGCGCTGCCATGAGTGCGCAGGTCGTGATCGCCGCGAACAGGCTGGAGGAATCGGCGATGCCCTTTCCGGCAAGCTCCAGCGCGGTGCCGTGATCAACCGCGACGCGCGGATAGGGCAGGCCCAGGGTCAGATTGACGGCCTGCTCGAAGCCGCTGTATTTCAGCACCGGCAGCCCCTGGTCGTGGTACATGGCCACCACGGCATCAAAGTTGCGCAGTTTCGCGGGCAGGAAAGCAGTATCCGCGGGAAGCGGACCCACCAGATGCATGCCTTCATTGCGCAAGCGGCCCAGGGCGGGTTCGATGATCTCGATTTCCTCATGGCCCAGATGGCCGGCTTCCCCTGCATGTGGATTCAGGCCGAGCACGGCGATCACCGGATCAGTGATGCCGAAATCGCGGTACAGCGCAGCGTGGGTGATGCGCAGGCAGCGGACAAGGGCGTCCGGGGTGATGGCATCGGCCACCTCGCGCAGCGGCAGATGGGTGGTGACAAGGGCCACCCGCACGATGTCGTTGGCCAGCATCATGACCACCGGGCAGCTTGCGCGTTCGGCAAGCAGTTCGGTGGTGCCGGTGTAGGCAATGCCACCGGCATTGATCGCGGCCTTGTGCACGGGACCGGTCACCAGGCCATCGAATTGGCCCTCAAGGCAGGCATCCGATGCCAGCGACAGGGCATCGATCACCGCGCGAGCATTGCGCGGGTCGGTATGTCCGAAGTGGTTGGGGACGGCATTGGGAACCGGATGAAGCGGCAGGTCGCCGGGGGCAGTTGCATCAGCGCCTGCAGGGAGCAGGCGCAGCGGCAGTTGCAAGCTTGCCGCTGCGGACATCAGCGTGCCGGGATCCCCGAATGCCGTTAGACGGCAATCGGTGCGTGCTTGCTGGGCCAGCCGCACACAGAGTTCCGGGCCGATCCCGGCCGGCTCGCCCGGCACCAGCGCGAGCATGGGAAGCATGGGTCAGGGATTGCCGTCCGGGGCCGGCTGGTAGATGTCGTCCTCTCCTGCGCGGTCGCCCGTGCGGAAGCTGACGTAGGCCTCGCTGCGCAGCTCACGCAGGAAGCGGTTGTATTCATCCTCCAGCTTGCGGCGGCCAATCATCTCGCGGACCTGTGCGCGCTGGGTGGCGTCGGTAACGTCGGTTTGGCGCGAACCGGTACGCTGGACGATGTGCCAGCCTGCCTCGCTACGGAAGGGAGCGCTGACGCCGTTGTCGGCCAGTTGGGTGATCTGCTGTCCGAAGTCCGGGCCGAAAGCATCCGCAGGGAACCAGCCCAGGTTGCCACCGTCACTGCGGGAGTTGGCATCCTCGGAAGCTTCCCGGGCCACCTCGGCGAAATCCGCACCACCGGCAACGCGGGCGCGCAGGGTATCGATCTTGGCTTTCGCGGCGGCATTGTCCTGGATCTCGTTGACCCGGACCAGGATGTGGCGTGCCTGGTATTCGGTCACGCTGCGTGCGGCCGGGCCGGCGGCGGTATCCACGGCGACCAGTTTGAGCAACTGGAAGCCGCTGGGGCCACGTAGCGGACCGACCACCTGACCGGGCGACATGGACTTCAGCAGGTCGGAGAAGGCGGTGGGGATTTCATCCAGACTGCGCCAGCCCAGATCGCCACCTTCCAATGCATTCGGGCTGTCGGAATAACGTACGGCAGCAGCAGCGAAGTCCATTTCCCCGCGATCGATCAATCCCTTGATGCCGTCGACCTTTTGCTGACCAGTACTGATCTGTTCGGCGGTGGCGCCATCAGGAACCGACACCAGAATGTGGGCCAGCTGGTAGCGCGTGGTGTTCGCGGACTGGCTGCTCAACGCAGCATCCACTTCGGCCTCGCTCACCTGTACACGGCTCTGCGCAAAGCTCTGACGCAGGCGCTGCACGGTGATTTCGTCACGCACCGAATTGCGGAAGTCCGCGAACGAGATGCCATCGGAAGCCAGTGCGGCTTGCAGGCCTTCAAGGCTCATCTGGTTCTGCTGGGCGACGGCCGCGACGGCGGCATTGAGCTCCTCGTCACTGACCCGGATGCCGGTATCCGCGGCGCGGGCGGACTGGATCTTCATCAGTACCAGGCGCTCCAGCACCTGACGCTCCAGTACGTTGCGTGGGGGCAGTTGGCCTGGCTGATTGGCATATTGCGCCGTCACGTTCTGGATGGCGCGCTCAAGCTCGCTTTGCAGGATCACGTCTTCATCGACGATGGCGGCAATGCGGTCGAGCGGTTGCAGGGACTGGGCATACAACGGTGTGGCGAAGGCGGCCAGGGCCAGCAGCAGGGATATCAGTCGGGTCTTCATGGGGCTCATCAAAGTGGATCCGGGGCAAGATTGACGTCGTCCGGATCGGAAACAGTGTTGTCCGGCGGAACCAGATAGAGGTCGTCGCGGTGGTAGCCGAGGATAGCATTGCGCAGCAGGCCCTCGGTG
>JBQGFJ010000113.1:0-3969 GCA_052040085.1 Pseudoxanthomonas sp. | reverse complement strand
AAGCTGTTGGTGCGGGAGCATCCGCAGTTGATTCGGCGGCCGGTGGTGGTGACCGAGGATGGCGAGGTCACGCAGGGATTCAGTGACAACGGTTTCAAGCAGCGGTTCGGTATCGACAAGTGATGCATTGATGAGCGACGTCCTCGAGCTGGCCCGTGAACTGATTTCCCGTGCTTCGGTGACGCCGGAGGATGCCGGTTGCCAGGCGCTGATCGCGGCGCGGCTGCAGCGTGCAGGTTTCACCTGCGAACACCTGCGTTTCGGCGAGGTCGACAATCTTTGGGCCACGCATGGGAGTGGCGGTCCGGTGCTGGTCTTGCTGGGTCATACCGATGTGGTGTCGCCGGGGCCGCGCGAGAGCTGGGCCAACGATCCCTTCGTGCCGGACGTGCGCGATGGCGTCTTGTACGGGCGTGGTGCCGCCGACATGAAAGGCGGCGTGGCGGCCTTCGTGGTGGCACTGGAACGCTTCGTCGCCACGCATCCGGATCATCCGGGTACCGTGGCACTGCTGCTGACCTCGGATGAGGAAGGCGATGCCATCGAGGGCGTGCGCAAGGTGGCACAGGTGTTCCGCGAACGCGGGCAACCCATCGATTGGTGCATCACCGGCGAACCTTCATCCACCGAGAGGCTGGGTGACCTGCTGCGCGTCGGGCGCCGCGGCAGCCTGTCCGCAATCCTGACCGTGCGAGGCGTGCAAGGTCACGTGGCGTATCCGCACAAGGCGCGCAACCCGATCCATCTTGCGGCACCGGCTTTGGCGGAATTGACCGCACGCAATTGGGACGAAGGCTACGAGAGCTTTCCGCCCACCAGTCTGCAGATATCCAATATCCATGCGGGAACCGGTGCCAACAATGTCATTCCGGGTGAGCTGCAGGTGTCGTTCAACCTGCGCTACAACCCGCATTGGGATGCGCCGCAGTTGGAAGCGGAGATTGCATCGCTGTTGGACCGGCACGCATTGGACTATGCCTTGCGCTGGCATCGCAGTGGCGAGCCGTTCTACACCCCCGAGGGCACGCTGCGTGCTGCTGCGCGCGAAGTACTGTCCCGCTTCAACAGCGGCGTGCTGCCCGAGGAAAGCACCGGTGGCGGCACCTCGGATGCGCGCTTCATTGCGCCGCTGGGCGCGGAATGCATCGAAGTCGGGCCGGTGAATGCCAGCATCCATCAGGTCGACGAGCATGTCCGCGTCGCCGACCTGGAGGCATTGCCGGACCTGTATCTGGCGTTGGTGGATCGCCTGCTGGTGCCATCGTCCGGACAGGCGTGATGGCCGAGGGGAAAGGTTACGCACGCAACTGTTGCCCGTTCCGGGGAATCCGGCTAGTGTCGCCTCCCATGATGTTCTCCTTTCACAGCCTGAATAATCGCAACCGCAATAATCGCGGCACGGACAACCGTGCGCGGCAGCGGGCCCGCGCCAGGACGTAAGCAGGAACACGTCAGAATCCGAAAGCCCGCGTCGAGAGATGCGGGCTTTTTCGTATGTGCTTTCAAATAACCACCGCCCCACGGCGGAACCCCACCACGAAGGAGTTTCCCCATGTGTTCCATCTTCGGCATCTTCGGCCTGCAAGCAGGCGATGATCTCCAGCTCCTGCGCAGGCAGGCGCTGGACCTTTCCCAGCGCCAGCGCCACCGCGGCCCGGACTGGAGCGGCGTGTACGTGGACGAAGGCGCGATCCTGGTCCATGAGCGCCTGGCCATCGTCGATCCGGCTGGTGGCTCACAGCCGCTGCTGTCGGATGACGGACAACTAGCGTTGGCCGTGAATGGCGAGATCTACAACCACCGCGAGCTGAAGAAGGAACTGGAGCAGCCCTACGCCTTCCAGACCGCGTCGGACTGCGAAGTGATCAATGCGCTGTACCGCGAGGACGAACCGGCGTCTTACCTCAACCGGCTCAACGGGATCTTCGCCTTCGCACTGTGGGACAAGGCGCAAGGGCGCGCGATCATCGCCCGTGATCCTATCGGCGTGGTGCCGCTGTACTGGGGCCATGACCGTGAAGGTCGCTTGCGCGTGGCCTCGGAAATGAAATCACTGGTGGATGAGTGCGCCGATGTGGCCCAGTTTCCGCCTGGTCATTGGTACGACACCGCGACCGGTGAGCTGACGAAGTACTACCAGGGTGCCTGGCGCGATTACGAAGCCGTGGAAGGTGTCGAAGTCTCGTTGCAGGAACTGCGCGAGGCGTTCGAGGCGGCCGTGCATCGCCAGTTGATGACCGACGTGCCCTATGGCGTGTTGCTGTCGGGCGGCTTGGATTCCTCGCTGGTGGCTGCGGTGGCGGCCCGTTATGCGCGCCATCGCATCGAGGATGGCGACCAGAGCGAAGCCTGGTGGCCGCGCCTGCATTCCTTCGCCATCGGCCTGAAGGGTTCGCCTGACCTGGCGGCCGCGAAGATCGCGGCGGAGATGCTGGGCACCGTGCACCATGGTTTCGAATACACCTTCGAGGAAGGCCTGGACGCGCTGCCGGAAGTGGTCCGGCACATCGAAACCTACGACGTCACCACCATTCGTGCGTCCACGCCGATGTTCCTGCTGGCGCGCCGCATCAAGGCGATGGGGGTGAAGATGGTGCTGTCCGGCGAGGGCAGCGACGAGGTGTTCGGTGGCTACCTGTATTTCCACAAGGCACCGAATGCACGCGAGTTCCACGAAGAGCTGATCCGCAAGCTGGATGCGCTGAACAACTTCGACTGCCTGCGCGCCAACAAGTCGATGATGTCCTGGGGCGTGGAACCGCGCGTACCGTTCCTGGATCGCGAATTCCTCGACGTGGCCATGCGCATGGATGCGAAGTTCAAGATGATCGACAAGAGCAGCACCGGTGCCCAGCGGATGGAGAAGGGCATCCTGCGCGCCGCTTTCGAAGGCTATTTGCCGGAGTCGATCCTGTGGCGGCAGAAGGAACAGTTCAGCGATGGCGTGGGGTATGGCTGGATCGATGGGTTGAAGGCGCATGCCGAAGCGCAAGTATCCGATCGCGAACTGGCCGCAGCTGACAAGCGTTTCCCGGTGAATCCGCCGCAGACCAAGGAAGCGTACTTCTATCGCTCGATCTTCGAACGCTTCTATCCCACGCCGGCGGCCGCGGAAACGGTGCCGGGCGGGAAGTCGATCGCCTGCTCGTCACCGGCGGCGATTGCATGGGATGCAAGCTTCGCGAAGATGGCCGATCCGTCGGGCCGCGCCGTGGCCGGGGTGCACGAACAGGCCGTGGCTGTCGTCTGAAGCGCGCAGGCCTGCATGCCATTCAAGGCGTGCAGGCCTCCAGCCGGAACAGGCCGGCAGGCATGGATTCGGATGCAGGAGTCGAAGTGCCTTCCCGTGGCAGCAGGCCATACCAGAGCATTGGGCCCAGTTCGGGGATGAACAGCCAGGCAGGAGGCTTGCCCTCGGCCTGCGGTGCATCGATCCACGTGGTCATGTCGGCGTCGAAGGCATGGAATACGGGCAGGGTTTCTTCATCGCCTTCCGTGTCGTTTTCCGGATCCGCGAATGGGTGGGATGCCAATGGCAGCAGGCGCGTGATGCTGTAGCCGTTGGATACGGCGAAAGCGAAGACATGCTGCGTGCCTGGCGTGAGCAGGCGCAATTGCAGGTTGGAAGCCGCACTCGGTTCCGGAGCCGTTTCCAGCACGATCCGGTAACGGGAATCAGGCATCAGCGTGTATTGCGCCCCGGTGGCGTGGCATTGCGCAATCCGGACGAAATCGAGAGGTGCCGGAATTTCATCGGAGGCCATGGCGTGGATGGCCGATGCTGATAGCAGGCAGGCAGTGATACGTGCAATGAGGTGGTTCATCGTTTTGGTTTCTGTTTGCGACGGCGTGGGGAAGGGCGTGGAGTGCTACGGAGTCCCTGCAATGCCAGGCACAGCAGATACAGTCCGGTTGCCGCCAGCAGTACGCCGATACCGGCCATCAAAACGCTCCAGGGCGAGCCATCCC
>JBQGFJ010000112.1:0-9862 GCA_052040085.1 Pseudoxanthomonas sp. | reverse complement strand
CAACGTCGGCATCCACCAGTCATTGCTGCATCGCGTGTTCAACGTGGCGGAAGTGCGGCTGGAATCCGCCGGCAGCGCGAAACCGGAAGCGGAAATGCGCGTGCTGAGCCTGCCCGATGCACTCGCACTGGAACGGCTGGTGCGCCATCGCGGCATCGCCACGGAAGCGGAAGCCTCCACACCCGAAGCAACGGATGAACTACTGACCCTGTCGCCAGCCGAAGTCATCCGGCTGGGACTGGTCTCCAACCGGGGCATGATCGTGGTGGCCGCGGCATTCGGCCTGGCCTGGCAGGTGGTCCCGGAACGCTTCATGGGCAATTTCGTGGAAGATTCCGTGCGTGCCGCCCTGGGCTATGCCGACCACTGGAGCGCGGGCTGGATGGCGACCGCCAGCATGGCCATGGCCGTGCTGGCCGTGGCGATATTCCTGTTGCGCCTGCTGTCGGTGGCACTGGCGGTGGTGCAGTACTACGGCTTCAGGTTGACCGAAGAACAACGCCGCCTCACGGTGGAGCGTGGACTGCTGACCCGCCTGCGCACCAGCGTGGCACGCCGCCGCATCCAGGCGTGGACCCTGCAGGAAAACGTGCTGCACCGGCTGTTTGGCCGTCGAGCCCTGCGCATCGATACCGCCACCGGTCAAGCCGAAGAAGCTTCTGGCAGCCCTTCGCGGGCATTGAGGGAACTGGCCCCCATCACCACCCCGGAACGTTGCGACCAACTGATCCAGCACCTGCTGCCGCGCGCGCAATGGCCGCGTGATGACTGGAACGCCATTCCCCTGCGCGCCTGGTGGCGGCTGTTCATGCCAACGGCCTTGCTGCTGCCGGCCATTTCACTCTCCCTGTTCTTCTGGTCCGGCGAGCCCTGGGCGTGGCTGCCCTTGCTGGTGCTGCCCTGGGCCGCCTATTCGTGCCGCCAGCATGCGCGCCGCGCTGCCTATGTGCTGGATGGAAACCTGGTGGCCGTGCGCGGCGGCTGGTGGTCACGCTGGTGGCGCTTCGCGGAAATCGACAAGTTGCAGTCACTGCAATTGATGCAATCGCCACTGGATCGCAAGCTTGGCACCGCCAGCCTGTGGCTGGATACGGCCGGCGCCAGCCCTTTTGCACCGTCACTGCACATCCGCTTCCTGCCCGAGGCCGAAGCACGCGAACTGCACGCCCGGCTTGCCAGCGCCCTGGCAAAGCGCCGGCTGCAGTGGTGACGTGCGCTGCGCGGCAATCGCACGCATGACCGTACCCATGGACCCCACTCCCGTTTCCCAGGCTTTCGTCACACACATGCCAAACCCCCTGCCCCTGTCCGGCGTGGTGATCACCAAAAACGAGGCCGACCGCATCGGCCGTTGCCTCGCCTCCATGCAGTCGATATGCAACGAATTGCTGGTGCTGGACAGCGGCTCCACTGACGACACCGTCGCCGTGGCGCAATCCTTCGGTGCCCGCGTGGAGCACCAGGACTGGCTGGGATACGCCGGCCAGAAAAACGAAGCCATGGCGCGTGCGCGCAACGAATGGATGCTGTTGCTGGACGCAGACGAATGGCTGGCCGAAGGCGCGGCCGAGCGGATCCGTGCGCTGTTCGAATCCGGCAAGCTGGAAGAGGCCGACGGCTGGGTGCTGACCCGGCGCAACTGGTTCCTGGGCCGCCGATTGCGCGGGGGCGAACCCTCGGAGCGGCTGGTCAGGCGCGGCTGGCACTACATCGCCCAACTGGTACACGAGTACCCCGACCTGTCCGGCAAGCGCCTGGCGCCACTGGACGGCGAAATCGAACACGACACCGCCCGCTCGCTGGAAGACCATCTGCGCAAGAACGTGCGCTATGCCCAACTGTGGGCCCGGCAGCGGCATGCCGATGGCAAGCGTTGCCATCGTTTCGATGGGCCGCTGCATGCGGCTGCCTATTTGCTGAAGTCCTACTTGCTGCGCGCTGCCTGGAAGGATGGCCGCGAGGGCTGGCACTACCACCATGCGCACATGCGTTACGTGCTGGACAAGTACCACTTCCTGCATGCGCTTGGGCGCACGGGACGTCTTCCGGGCGAAGCCTGAGTCAAGGCCGCATCACGCCGGCGGCTTGTTGACCAGTCCGTAATCGGTCCAGGTGCTGCGGTTGGCTTTCACTGCATCGCGGATGCGCTGGTTGGCAGCCTTCATTTCCGGCTTCACGTAGCCGCGCGCATGGTCGAGGTGTACGCAGATGGCGGAGAAACGGATCTGCTTGCCCGGCACACCAGCGAAGGTCCGCCGCTCGCCCAGCTCCAGGTCCTCGCCTCCGTAGGTCATGCGCTCGTCGAAACCATTCACGCGCACCAGATCGGCTTTCCAACCGGAGGCGTTGTTGCCCGCCCAGCGCGGTTTGGTAGTGGTCAATGCATTGAGCACGCGCTCCCGCCAACCCGGCCGGGCCCACAACTTCAATGAGCGTTTCTTGCGCGGCAATCCGTTGGCCTTGAGCCACGGCAGGTCGGTGTGCAGTCCCTGGCTGATCACCTCGTGATCAATCTTGAGGCTCACGTCCATAGTCAGCTTGCAATAACCACCGCCCAGGTACCGGCCCGGTTCGCGCAAGCGCAGGTGCTGGGACACGAAGTCCGCGCGCGGCACGCAATCGCCATCCGAGAAGATCAGGTAATCGGAACTCGTGACCTCGATGCCACGATTGAGGATCACGCATTTGCGGAAGCCATCATCCTCATGCCACACATGGCGCACCGGGAACGGCAGCTCGGGGCGCATGCTGTCGATCAACTGCCGGGTTTCCTCGCGCGAACCGTCATCGGCAATGATCAGTTCGAAATCGTGGCGATCCTGGCAGGCATAGCCCCACAGGCATCGCTGCAACCATGCCGGATTGTTGTAGGTACTGATGATGATGCTGGCGACGGGCGCGGACATGCGGGGCAATCCTGCTTCAGGTGATCCGGAGGCAACGGGTTGGGGATGGGAACCACCCGCTCATGCGGGTTCGCCGTTCAATGCATCCAGGCCATGCTCCGTACGCGTGAGCCGCTGCGCACGGGTGTTTGCACGGATGGCATTGTTGGCGGCAATGATCTCTTCCTTCACGTAGCCACGCGGATGGTCCAGGTGCAGGACGATGGCGCGGTGGCGGATGCGCTTGCCACGCAGCCCGTTGTTCTCCAGCCGCTCTCCCAGTTCGCGGTCTTCGCCGCCATAGCCCATGCGTTCGTCGAAACCGTTTGCCGCAACCAGGTCGCGCTTCCAGCCCGAGGCGTTGTGTCCGTTCCAGCTCGCGCGCGTGGTGACCACGGCATCCAGCAAGCGCGCCATCGTCCCGTGCGCCGCCAACTTGGCATTGCGCGCCGCGAACGGCAGTCCGCGCGCGCGCAGCCAATCCAGGTCGAAACAGCGATTGCCAGCAATGTCATCGGCATTGATGGCCTGGCTGATGTCCATCGGCAACTTGAAGTAGCCGCCGGAAAGGAAACGCCCGGGTTCACGCAGGCGGATGTGCTGCGAAACAAAATCGCGGCGCGGGATGCAGTCCCCGTCGGTGAAAATCAGGTAGTCACTGCGGCTGGCCAGGATCGCCTTGTTCAAGATGCGGCACTTCTGGAAACCGTCATCCGGCTGCCACACATGCTGCAAGTCAAACGGCAAGCGCGGACGCAATGCGTCGATACGTTGGCGAGTCTCCTCGCGCGAACCATCATCGGCCACCACTACTTCGAAATCGTGCCGATCCTGCGCGGCAAAGCCGAGCAAGGTCTTCTCCAGCCAATCGGGCTGGTTGTAGGTACTGAAGATGATGGAACACTGCATGTGCACGAATCATTGGCTGGACCGCCACCAGATTACCGCGCAAATGCGCCCGTTTCCTAGCAGTGCAGTTACCGACCCAGGCGCGCGGGCAGGTTGTGGTGAAACCAGCGCAGGTCCAGCCAGACCCTGTGGCACTCGCGCGTCACCCAGCGTTTCATGCCCAGCCTGGCTTTTTGCTTGCCATCGGCGCGGATCGTCGAATCAAATGCATTCGGGCAAGACACCATGCCAGGCTTGAGACCCAGGCACTCCACGCCGTGCAGCCACGCCATATCCATGTAATCGTCAACCGGCACGATCCATTCCTGCGTATGGCGGAGGAAGCGCTCTGCCGCCACCGGGGTTAGGTAGTAACCAAATGCGCAACTCGGATTGCGCCAGTAACGATGCACGACGAAATCCCCGAACCGCCGCCAGGCCACGCTGGGGCGATCCTCGGCATGCAGCCGGAAATACCCGACATCCGAGGGTACGAGCGGCATTTCACGCATCAACTCGGGGAAGCGCGAATCCAGGATGATGTCGTCTTCCAACACGACTATCGGCTTGCCGCTTTTGACACATTGCTGCCAGAGCAGGTAGTGGCTGGCCCAACAGCCCAACTCACCCGGACGGAACAACCTTCCCTTGCGTGCCAATCGCTTTTCAACATGGACGTGCGCGAACAGGGGATGGGAAGCGCCGCCATCCACTGCTTCAAAGAACGTAAGCGACAGTCCCAATGCGCCTGCCTGCGCCTCCATGGACTCACGGCGCCCGGTGGATCGAGGCAGGTTGATTACATACAGCTTTACATCGGCCACGAACTAAGCACTCCTTGCTGGTGGTGATACCCGGGAACCTGAAATTTCTTCAAGTTTCCGCGTGTGGCCACCTCCCCATGGCGCGCTCAATAACGGATTTTAATTCACGGATATCCGGCATGCCAGCACCACGCGCCGCTTTGCGTCAGTGCAGTAACACTTCCATTCCGCAGTCCATCGATGACACCCAACAACAAAGCACGCAGTTATCCGGCTTTCACCAGCCGCGCGTAATAGAAGCCATCCATGCCGGCCTCACCGGGCAAGCGTTGCCGGCCCGGACCCGAGGCATGGCCGAAGCACTCGTCCAGGGGTTCGATACGGGCATCCGGTGTACGCGCCAGGAAAGCATCGACCTGGTGTTCATTCTCGGCCTTGAGGATCGAGCAGGTGGCGTACACCAGACGACCTCCCGGCGCGAGCGTGCGCCACAGCGCATCCAGCAACCGTGCCTGCAACGCGACCAGCGCGGTGATGTCTTCGGGTCGCCGATGCAGCAGCACGTCCGGCTGCCGCCGGACAATGCCGGTGGCCGAACAGGGTGCATCCAGCAACACGGTATCGAAGAGCTCACCGTCCCACCAAGCGTCCACGGATACCGCATCGGCAGCACGCAGCACCGCTTCCACGCCAACACGCTGCAAGGTGTCACGAACGCGCGCCAGCCGCGCCGCGTCCACGTCCAGGGCCAGCAGGCGAAGTGCCGGATCACGCTCAAGGAGATGTGCGGCCTTGCCGCCGGGGGCTGCGCACGCATCCAAAACGCGGGCGCCCTGGTGGGGTGAGACAGCATCCGCCACCTGCTGCGCCGAGCCATCCTGGATCGAGACCAGGCCCTCCGCGAAACCGGGCAAGGATGTCACCGGCAGTGGCGTATCGAGGCGCAAGCCCTCCGCCAGCATGGGCTCGGCGACAGCCTCGATTCCCGCTTCCTGCAAGCGCAACAGGTAATCATCACGCATCATGTGCCGGCGATTCACCCGCAGCCACAGCGGCGCTTCCTCCACGCTGGCAGCAAAGATGGCCGGCGCATGCTCGTTCCAATCGTGTTGCACACGGTCACGCAGCCACGCAGGCCATGCGGACGCCGGGTTGAACTCCGGGAACCCTTCGCGCAAGGCGCGCCGCAACACCGCATTGACCATCCCCGTCTGGCGTTCACGGCCCAGCATCCGGGCAGCATCCACGGTGGACGACAGCGCCGCATGTGCCGGCAGGCCCATCGCATCAAGCTGGGCAAAACCGACCATCAACAATGCGGCGAGATCGCCATCACGCTGGCCAGGTGGCTTCTGCAACCACGCGCGCAGGGCGGCATCGTAGCGGGCCCGGTGACGCAAGGCCGAGAAGCAGATTGCTTCCAGCAGGGCACGGTCGCGCGGGTCGGCCACGACCGGCAATGCCGTGGCGAGTTCGGCCTTCAGTGAGCGCCCCCGGTGCAATACCGCATCCAGCACCCGTGCCGCGCGGGCACGTACGGCGGCACCCGGAGCCGTCGGCTTCACGACGCAGCCAGATCGCGGCGTGCGTTGAGGTAATCGGCGGCGGTAATGGCCTTGCCGCCTTCGCGCTGCACGGTGCGCAGGCGCAACACGCCTTCGCCGCAGACGATGTCCAGACCCTCGCGCCCCGCGCGCAGCAAGGACCCGGGATCGGCAGCGTGTGACTCCTCCAGCGCCACCGCACCATGGATGCGCAAACGCTCCCCTGCCACCTGCGCCTCTGCCACCGGCCACGGCGAGAAGGCGCGCACCTTGCGCGCAAGCACGCTGGCGGGCTGCGCCCAATCCAGGCGCGCTTCGTGCTTTTCCAGCTTGTGCGCGTAGGTCACGCCTTCCACCGGTTGCGGCTGCGCCATCGGGCGCAGGCCTGCACGCAGCAGGCCCAGGCCATCTGACAGGACCTGGGCACCCAGTTCCGCCAAGCGGTCGTGCAACTGCCCGCCGGTGTCGTCCGCGCCTATCGGGGTGGACAGCGAAAGCAGCACGGGACCGGTATCCAGCCCGGCCTCCATCTGCATCAGGCAGACCCCGGTTTCCCGGTCGCCAGCCTCGATGGCACGCTGGATGGGCGCCGCGCCGCGCCAGCGCGGCAGCAACGAGGCATGCACGTTCCAGCCGCCATGGCGCGGGATGTCCAGCACTGCCTGCGGCAGGATCAGGCCATAGGCCACCACCACCAGCAGATCAGGTGCAAGCTGGCGAAGGGTTTCCTGTGCCTCGGCGGACTTGAGCGACTCCGGCTGCAATACCGGCAGGCCGCGGCTGATCGCCTCCTGCTTGACCGGTGAAGCCGCCAGCGAGCGGCCACGTCCGGCCGGACGGTCCGGTTGCGTGTAGACGGCCACCACGTCTCCGCGCTGTACAGCGGCACGCAGGCAAGGCCCCGCGAAATCGGGGGTGCCGGCAAAAACGATTCTCATGGGCGATCCGGAACGGGGAACGAAGGAATGGCCGGCGCGAAGGCGCTCAGGCTTGTGCCGCCAGCCTGCGCTGCTTGGCCAGCTTCTTGCGCACCATCTCGCGCTTCAATGGCGAGAGGTAATCGACGAACAGCTTGCCTTCCAGGTGGTCCATCTCGTGCTGGATGCAGACCGCCAGCAGGCCATCCGTACTCAATTCCTGTGCCTGCCCATGGCGATCCATGTAGCGCACGGTGATGGCATCGGCACGGGTCACGTCGGCGAAGATGCCGGGCACCGACAGACACCCCTCCTGGTACACCTGTTCCCCGGTCTTTTCGATGATCTCCGGGTTGATGAACACATGGCGCTGGCTCTTGTCCTCGCTCACGTCGATGACCATGAAGCGCAGGTGCACGTCCACCTGGCTGGCCGCCAGGCCAATGCCGGGGGCGTCGTACATGGTTTCGAACATGTCATCGAGCAACTGCTGGAAGGCCGGCTCGGCCACGCGCAAGGACGTCACCGGCACCGCTTTGGTGCGCAACCGGGGGTCTGGGAATTCGAGGATCGGGAGCAGGGCCATGGTGCAGAAAGATATGGGGTCGCCGGCGGATTCCGGCAAGGCAGCCCACCGATTCTAGCGCGGGCGCTTGCGCTCTACCCTGAATTCTGCACTATAGTGGGTGCCGCCTGTCGGGGAATCAGGTAGATACCATCATGTTCAAACGTCTTAGTTCGGTTCTCGTAGCCGCCACGTTGACCGTTGCCGCCTATGCAGCCGCAACCGAAATGTCGGCCAACCATCCCGACACCTACGTGGTGAAGCGGGGCGACACGCTGTGGGATATTTCAGCGCGCTTCCTCAAGAAGCCGTGGCTGTGGCCGGAAATCTGGCAGGCCAACCCGCAGATCCAGAATCCGCACCTGATCTTCCCGGGTGACGTGATCAGCCTGGCCTACCTGGACCGCGTCGTGGGCCAAATGCAGCCGGGACCACGCCAGGAAGCCCCCATCGGCGCCGTCCCGCTGGCGGACGTGGAGCCGTTCCTCAAGAACCTGCGCGTCACCGATGCCTTCGACCACCTGCCCCACGTAGTCGGGCTGGAAGACAACAGGCTGCGCAGCTCCGGTGGCCAGAAGGCCTATGTGCTCGGTCTGGACAATGCCCAGGTGGGCCAGCGCTATGCGGTCCTCAGGCCCACGTTGCGCTACTCGGTTCCCCGCGGCAGCGCCGACCTGGATTTCCGCGGCCACAGCATTGCCGGCGAAGGCAACCTGTGGAGCGTCAATGCCGCACCGCACCCCAACAGCGAAGTGCTGGGGCACGAACTGGCACAGATGGGCGTGGGCACTGTCAGCCGGGGATTGGTCCCGGGCACGCAAACCGTCACCCTCACCCTGGATGACAATGGCCTGGAAGTCCGTGCAGGTGATCGCGTGATCCCGCTGGAGCCACAGCCCTACGACCTGCACTTCTTCCCGCACGCCCCCAGGGTGGCATTGAATCCGGGCCAATTGCGCATCCTGGCCGTGGCCGACGCTCTGACTGCCGCTGGCCCCCGCGACGTGGTAGCCATTTCCGGTGGTGCTCGCGAAGGCATCGACAATGGCACCGTGCTCTCCGTCTGGCAGCAAGGCAGCCACGTCGTGGACCGTGTCCGCAACCCCGGCACCTCCCGCGTGACCGAGGCTTCCCGCGCCAGCGGTAGCCGGGTTGCCTTGCCGGACGACTACGTGGCCCACGTGATGATCTTCCGCACCTTCGACAAGGTCAGCTATGGCTTGGTGATGGAAGGCGTGAAGCCGGCTCGGGTCGGGTTCGAACTCAAGCACCCGGACGCCACCTACTGAGCCGTTTCGGAAACTTCCTACAGCTGCATGCGACGGCGCCCGAGGGCGCCGTCGCTGTTTCCGTCCTAGGCTGGGCCGGATGCATGAAAAGAACACCGAAGCCCTGCTGAAACTGGTCCTGTGCGGCGGCAGGGCCGCCTGCCGGCGCAGGTTGCTGGATACCTGTGGCCAGCCCTTCGACGCCATCACGGCCAGTCCCCGCACCTGGCACATGGCAGGCCTGTCCGCGGAGCAGGTACGCGCAATCCGGCACCCCGACCCCATCATGCTGGACCGCTCGCTGGAATGGCTGGCCATGCCAGGCCACCATATGCTCGGCTGGCACGATCCGGACTATCCGCCACTGCTGAGATGCATTCCCAGCCCACCTTTGGCGCTCTTCATCGACGGCGAGCCTTCACGCTTGTGGCACCCCGCCGTGGCAGTCGTTGGGAGCCGTGCGGCCACGCCAGGCGGGCGTGAACACGCCCATGCCTTCTCACGCCAGTTGGCCCAGGCCGGGATTGCCGTGATCAGCGGCATGGCGGCCGGCATCGACACCGCTGCCCACCAGGCCGTGCTGGCCGTGGATGGCGGCATCACCCTGGCCGTTGTCGGGACCGGCCTCGACATCGTCTATCCCCGCCAGAATGCCGGGCTGCATGAGCGCATTGCCGCCACCGGCGCCGTGGTCAGCGAACACGTCCCGGGTACCGAAGCCCGGCCATCGCATTTCCCCAGCCGCAACCGCATCCTGGCCGGGCTCGCACTGGGCCTGTTGGTGGTGGAGGCCGGCGAACGCTCCGGCGCACTGATCACCGCGCGACAGGCCGCCGAAAGCGGCCGTGAGGTCTTCGCTATCCCCGGCTCCATCCGCAACCCCATGGCGCGAGGCTGCCACCGCTTGATCCGCGACGGGGCCGTGCTGGTGGAAAGTGCCGCCGAAGTACTCGCCGGCATCGCCCCTGCCGCCGGCCACCTGGCCACGTCCCTGCTTGGTGGCAGCGACCCCCTGCAGTCCGGCGCCGGGC